>NZ_JACAPN010000004.1:0-31488 GCF_013385665.1 Pseudomonas sp. D4002 | reverse complement strand
TTCAAAAGTGAGCCGCTGTAAAAGCGGAACCAATAGCGGCCATAACCGCAGCAACGGATATGCCCCCAACCTGAAAACCTACTTCTTTTTCTTCGGAACCCGCACCAACTGCGTGTCGGAGTAGATGTCATGCCAGCCACGTTTCTGCTTGTCGAACAACGACCAGATAAACCCAAGCCCCAGGCACAACCACGAAGCAATCGACACCACAAACCGCAACAACGCCTGCCACAGACTAATCCGCGACCCATCAGCGTTCTGCACCCGCACCCCCCAAACCTGCATCCCCAGGGTCTGCCCCGAGTGCGTCCAGAACTTGGCAAAAAACCCAAACAACACAAAAAACAAAATCGTCGACAACAGCGGATCACCATCCAGCGCGCCGGATTCGGAAAGCGCTCGCAACTTGGCCTCACCGACAAACCCCATCCACACCAGCTTGTAGATGAAGGCCGTGACGATCAGCAGGGCGGTGCACAACAGGAAGTCATAGAACATCGCTGCCAGACGACGGCCCAGGCCTACGGCGGGAAACTCGCCTTGGGGGCTCAGCAGGTGTTTCGACATGGCATGGCTCTCGGCAGGAAAAAAGCCATTTTACGGAAGAACGCCCATAAAAAAGCCCCTGATGTCATATCAGGGGCTTTTTGTCGCAGCAAGGATCAGCCTTCTGCTTGTACTTCGTCGGCTTGCATGCCTTTCTGGCCTTGCACCGCGATGAAGGTCACTTTCTGGCCTTCTTTCAGGCTTTTGAAGCCGTTGCCCTGAATAGCGCGGAAGTGGACGAACAGATCCGGACCGCTTTCTGGAGTGATAAAACCAAACCCTTTTTCGTCGTTAAACCACTTGACGGTACCGCTCTGACGATCAGCCATTTTCTTATTTCCTTGACGCAAAAAAATTAATGACAGCCCCTTTCACATGAAAGAGTACTGGGCTGGGTTGCAGGAAAGTAAGAGACGTCGAACGGGTTGTAGCAAACTTTGGCTACTGCCCAGGTCCAGGTTCAAAGCGACCCATGCAAACACAGTGGGCAAACTCTACGCCAACTAATACAGAAAAAACAAGCCCCGGCAAAACCCCAGGTTTTGCTCGGCCTCGTTACACTTCTGTCCACAATGTGGAACGCGTTTATTCGATAGAATTCGTCACTTGTTATAGGTGACTGAACATAACATTGACTATCGTCAATGCACTTTAATGTGGCGGTTGCGTTACAGATTAGTGCACGTTAACGCAACCGCGTTACTTATAGGAACAGTCAATCAACCACGGTAGTAACGTTGTGGTACGAATGGCATTTTACTTACACGTAGTGGCACCTTTTTCCCACGTACCAACGCAGATACTTCGGTATCCAGTGCGATGAAAGCGCTGTCCAGATAACCCATGGCCAGCGGGCCGCCCAGGCTCGGGCCAAAACCGCCGCTGCAGACGCTGCCGATCACGGTGCCGTGTTCGTCGACGATTTCTGCGCCTTCACGGACCGGCGTGCGTTCCTGTGGCAACAGGCCTACGCGTTTGCGGCTGACGCCGGTTTGTTGCTGGGTGAAGATCGCATCGGCGCCCGGGAAGCCACCGGCGCGTGCGCCATCAGCACGACGGGCCTTGGAAATTGCCCACAACAGGCTGGCTTCAATCGGCGTGGTCTCGGTGTTCATGTCATGGCCATAAAGGCACAGGCCGGCTTCCAGGCGCAGGGAGTCGCGGGCGCCCAGGCCGATGGCCTGTACTTCGGTTTCGGCCAGCAGGCTGCGGGCCAGGGCCTCGGCGTTCGCGGCCGGTACCGAGATTTCGAAGCCGTCTTCGCCGGTGTAGCCCGAGCGGCTGACGTAGCAGTCCACGCCCAGCAGGCGGGTCGGTGCGAATTGCATGAAGGTCATGTGCTTGACGTCCGGCGCCAGGCGCGCCAGCACGCTGACGGCAGCCGGGCCTTGCAGGGCCAGCAGGGCGCGTTCCTCGAACAGTGGCTCGATGGTGCATTGGTCACCGATGTGCTGGCGCAGGTGGGCCAGGTCCTGGTCCTTGCAGGCGGCGTTGACCACCAGGAACAGTTCGTCGTTACCCAGGTTGGCGACCATCAGGTCATCCAGGATGCCGCCTTGCTCGTTGGTGAACATCGCATAACGCTGCATGCCCACCGGCAGGTCGATGATGTCCACCGGCACCAGGGTTTCCAGGGCCTTGGCGGCACCGGCGCCGGTCAGGCGGATCTGGCCCATGTGCGACACATCGAACAACCCGGCTTGTTCACGGGTGTGCAGGTGTTCTTTCATCACGCCCAGCGGGTATTGCACCGGCATGTCGTAGCCGGCGAAGGGCACCATGCGCGCGCCCAGTTCGATGTGCAGGGCGTGCAACGGGGTTTTCAACAGGGTTTCGGTGGACATATTCAGCTCCTGAAAAACGTGCGGACGCGCTTATAGGCGTCAGCACTCGATAATGTTGACCGCCAAACCGCCACGGGCGGTTTCCTTGTATTTGCTTTTCATGTCGGCGCCGGTCTGGCGCATGGTGCGGATGACCTTGTCGAGGGACACGAAGTGTTGCCCGTCGCCGCGCAGGGCCATGCGCACCGCATTGATGGCCTTGACCGAACCCATTGCGTTGCGCTCGATGCAGGGCACCTGCACCAAGCCGCCGATGGGGTCGCAGGTCAGGCCGAGGTTGTGTTCCATGCCGATCTCGGCGGCGTTTTCTACCTGGGAAACCGTACCGCCCAACACTTCGCAAAGGGCGCCGGCAGCCATGGAACAGGCCACGCCGACTTCCCCCTGGCAGCCGACTTCGGCGCCGGAGATCGAGGCGTTTTCCTTGTACAGAATGCCGATGGCTGCGGCGGTGAGCAGGAAGCGCACCACTCCGTCTTCGCTGGCCCCCGGGATAAAGCGCATGTAGTAGTGCAACACCGCCGGCACAATCCCGGCCGCACCGTTGGTGGGCGCCGTCACCACGCGCCCGCCATTGGCGTTTTCTTCGTTGACCGCCAGGGCGTAGAGGTTGACCCAGTCCAGCACCGACAACGGGTCGCGCAGCGCCGATTCCGGGTGCTTGCACAGTTGGCGATGCAACGCGGCGGCGCGGCGCTTGACCTTCAGCCCTCCCGGCAAAATTCCTTCGTTGCGACAGCCCGCGTCCACGCAGTCCTGCATCACCTGCCAGATCTTCAGCAGGCCGGCGCGGGTTTCCGCTTCCGGGCGCCAGGCGCTTTCATTGGTCAGCATCACCTGGCTGATGGACAGCCCATAGGTGGCGCAATGGCCGAGCAAGTCCTTGGCACTTTTGAACGGGAACGTCAGGGGCGTGGCGTCTTCGACAATCCGGTCGTGGCCGGCGGCGTCTTCATCCACCACAAACCCGCCGCCCACCGAGTAGTACTCGCGGCTGCGAATCTGCAAGCCGGCGGCGTCGAAGGCGCGGAAGATCATGCCGTTGGGATGATAGGGCAGGGGTTTGCGAATCATCGCCAGGTGTTCTTTCTCGTTGAACGCAATGCTGTGTTCGCCGAGCAGGTTCAAGCGTGCGTTGCCGCGAATTTCCAACAGGCGGGCGGCAACGGTTTCAGTGTTCACGGTGTCCGGGTGTTCGCCCTCCAGGCCCAACAATACGGCCTTGTCACTGCCGTGGCCTTTGCCGGTGGCGCCGAGTGAGCCGTAGAGCTCCACCTTGACGCAGGTGGTGGCGCCCAGCAGGTTGTCGCGCTTCAGTCCCTCGACGAATCGAGCGGCAGCGCGCATCGGGCCGACGGTGTGAGAGCTGGAGGGGCCGATGCCAATCTTGAACAGGTCGAACACGCTTAAAGACATGGTTGTTCTCCGGTTTCTTATTATTGATCGGATGTACGCGGTCCAATGTGGGAGCGGGCTTGCTCGCGAAAGCGGCGGGTCAGTCACCAGATGTATCAACTGACACTCCGCATTCGCGAGCAAGCCCGCTCCCACATCAGGTTACGCGTAGCTCTCGATCGACGGGCACGCGCACACCAGGTTGCGATCGCCAAACACGTTGTCGACCCGGCCAACCGGCGGCCAGTACTTGGCTTCGATCAACGACGCCACCGGGTACACCGCTTGTTCACGGCTGTATGGGTGGCTCCATTCGCCAACCAGTTCCGCGGCAGTGTGTGGCGCGTTTTTCAGCGGGTTGTCGTCTTTGTCCAGCGAGCCATTTTCCACCGCGCGGATTTCTTCGCGGATGGCGATCATCGCGTCGCAGAAGCGGTCCAGTTCTTCCCGGGATTCGCTTTCGGTCGGCTCGATCATCAGGGTGCCGGCCACCGGGAACGACATGGTCGGCGCATGGAAACCAAAGTCGATCAGACGCTTGGCCACGTCATCCACGCTGATGCCGCTGCTGTCTTTCAACGGGCGCAGGTCGAGGATGCATTCGTGGGCCACCAGGCCATTGCTGCCGGTGTACAGCACCGGGTAGTGCTCTTCCAGGCGGCGGGAAATGTAGTTGGCATTCAAAATCGCCAACTGCGAAGCGCGCTTGAGGCCTGCGCCGCCCATCATGCTGATGTACATCCAGGTGATCGGCAGGATGCTCGCGCTGCCGAACGGTGCGGCGCAGACCGCGCCTTCCTTGCGTTCCATCGCGGCATGGCCGGGCAGGAACGGCGTCAGGTGGGATTTGACGCCAATCGGGCCGACGCCCGGGCCGCCACCGCCGTGGGGAATGCAGAAGGTCTTGTGCAGGTTCAAGTGGGACACATCGCCGCCGAACTTGCCCGGGGCGCAGAGGCCGACCATCGCGTTCATGTTGGCGCCGTCGATGTACACCTGGCCGCCGTTGTCGTGAATGATCCCGCAGATTTCGCGGATGCCTTCTTCGAACACGCCGTGGGTGGACGGGTAGGTGATCATCAGCGCAGCGAGGTGCTCGCGGTGCTCGATAGCCTTGGCACGCAGGTCTTCGATGTCGACGTTACCGCGTGCATCGCAGGCGGTGACCACGACGCGCATGCCGGCCATGTTGGCGGTGGCCGGGTTGGTGCCGTGGGCCGACGACGGGATCAGGCAGATATCGCGGCGTTCTTCGCCACGGCTCTGGTGATAGGCACGGATGGCCAGCAGGCCGGCGTATTCGCCCTGGGAACCGGCGTTCGGTTGCAGGGAAATCGCGTCGTAACCGGTGGCCGCGCAGAGCATGGCTTCCAGTTCGGTCGTCAGTTGCTGGTAGCCGGCGCTTTGCGAGGCCGGGGCGAACGGGTGCAGGGCACCGAACTCGGCCCAGGTCACCGGGATCATTTCGCTGGCGGCGTTGAGCTTCATGGTGCACGAGCCCAGCGGGATCATGGTGCGATCCAGGGCCAGGTCCTTGTCGGCCAGTTTGCGCAGGTAGCGCATCAGCTCGGTTTCGGAGTGGTAACGGTTGAACACCGGGTGGCTGAGAATTGGCGACTGGCGCAGCAGCGCGGCCGGCAGGGTGCTTTCAACGCTGGCAGCCAATGCGGCGAAGTCCGGCAGGGCTTTACCGCCGGCGAACACGCTCCACAGGGTTTCGATGTCGGCTTGGGAGGTGGTTTCGTCCACCGACAGGCCAACGCGTTCGCCGTCGACCACACGCAGGTTGATGCGCTGGGCGCGAGCCTTGTCGTGCAGGGCAGCAGTTTGCGCGCCGGTCTTGATGGTCAGGGTGTCGAAGAAGTGGGCTTGTTCAACTGCCAGGCCCAATGCGCCCAAGCCTTTGGCGAAGATCGCGGTCAGGTGGTGAATGCGGTTGGCAATCTGGGTCAGGCCTTTCGGGCCGTGGTACACGGCGTACATGCTGGCAATGTTGGCCAACAGCACTTGGGCGGTGCAGATGTTGCTGGTGGCCTTCTCGCGGCGGATATGTTGCTCGCGGGTCTGCATGGCCAGGCGCAAGGCCGGCTTGCCGAAACGGTCCACGGAGACGCCTACCAGACGGCCCGGCATGTCGCGCTTGAACGCATCCTTGGTGGAGAAGTACGCCGCATGCGGGCCACCGAAGCCCAGCGGCACGCCGAAGCGTTGCGCGCTGCCGATGGCCACGTCGGCGCCGAACTCACCCGGCGGGGTCAGCAGGGTCAGGGCCAGCAGGTCGGCGGCCACGGCCACCAGTGCGTTGGCGGCGTGGAAGCGCTCAGTCAGCTCGCGGTAGTCGAACACGTCACCGTTGCTCGCCGGGTATTGCAGCAGGGCGCCGAAGAAGGCGCTGACGTCGGTCAGTTCACGCTCGTCGCCCACCACCACGTCGATGCCCAGCGGCTCGGCACGGGTGCGCAATACGTCGAGGGTTTGCGGGTGGCTGTGCACGGAGGCGAAGAACGCGTTGCTGCCTTTGTTCTTGCTCAGGCGTTTGCAGAAGGTCATGGCTTCGGCAGCGGCGGTGGCTTCGTCCAACAGCGAGGCGTTGGCGATCGGCAGGCCGGTGAGGTCGCTGATCAGCGTCTGGAAGTTCAGCAGCGACTCCAGGCGGCCCTGGGAAATCTCCGGCTGATACGGCGTGTAGGCGGTGTACCAGGCCGGGTTTTCCAGCAGGTTGCGCAGGATCGGCGACGGTGTGTGGCAGTTGTAGTAGCCCTGGCCGATGTAGGTCTTGAACAGCTCGTTCTTGGCGGCAATCGCCTTGATCGAAGTCAGTGCGTCGGCTTCGCTCAGGCCGTCGCTCAGGCCCAGCACAGCGGTGCCCTTGATGCTTTCCGGGATCACGCTGGCGCTCAAGGCTTCCAGGGAATCAAAGCCCAGGGTGGCGAGCATGTGTTGCTCGTCGTCCTGGCGCGGGCCGATGTGGCGGGCGATGAATTCGTTGGCGGTGGTCAGATTAGTCATGGCGCGCTCCTCAGGCTTCAGCGTTGGCTTTGATCAGGCGGTCATACGCATCCTGATCCAACAGCTTAGCTACTGCGTCGGCATCAGCCGGTTTAAAGCGGAAGAACCAGCCTTCGCCCATCGGGTCTTCGTTGACCAGCTCGGGGCTGCCGTCCAGCTTGTCGTTTACTTCGAGGACTTCGCCGTCCAATGGCATGTATACGCCGCTGGCGGCCTTGACCGATTCAACGGTGGAGGCTTCTGCCCCTTTGTCGTAGGACTGCAGCTCAGGCAGTTGCACGAAAACCACATCACCCAGCGCGTTCTGCGCAAAAGCGGTAATGCCCACGGTCACGCTGCCGTCGGCTTCGGCGCGCAGCCATTCGTGATCTTCAGTAAAGCGCAACTCGCTCATGGAAACTCCTCAGGGCCAGATTCGTCTGGTGGACGGGATTGAAATAATGGGGAGTTGCTTAGCAAAATTGCGGCCAATGTTTTTTTATCGTTATAAAACAATTGGTTACTGATTATGGCAGGTGATGTTCGGAAGGTGACTGTAGCGATATCGCTACAGCTGGACGGGTGAAAAAAAGCCTATGAGGATCAAAGCCTTGCATGGCGATGCCTGGGACGGTGTGTATTGATATCGTTCCACTGTAGCGCTTTCAGTACAGGCGGAGGTCGCTTTTGAGGGCGCCGTAGATCAAATGTGGGAGCGGGCTTGCTCGCGAAAGCGGTATGTCAGTGCCGAATGTATTGACTGACCCAACGCATTCGCGAGCAAGCCCGCTCCCACATGTTGACCGTGTTCAGTCAGGGCTTGTTGGGAATGCCGTACTTGCGCAAGCGGTGGGCAATGGCGGTGTGGGAGGTTTGCAGGCGGCTCGCCAGCTGGCGCGTGGACGGATAGCTGACATAGAGCTTCTCCAGCAACCCGCGCTCGAAATCCTCCACGGCCTGCTCCAGGCTGTCGACTTCACCATCGTTCTGCCGCGCCACCGAGGTGCCGGCGATGTCCAGGTCGCCGATGTCCACCAGGCTGCTTTCGCAAATGGCCGCGGCGCGGAAGATCACGTTCTGCAACTGGCGCACGTTGCCCGGCCAGCGGTTGCCCAGCAGCGCCGGGTAGGTGCCCGGCGCCAGGCGGCAGACCGGGCGCTGGATCTGCGCGCAGGCCTGCTGCATGAAGTAGCGGGCCAGCAGCAGGATGTCCTGGCCGCGCTCGCGCAGGGGCGGCACTTCGACGTTGAGCACGTTGAGGCGGTAGAACAGGTCTTCGCGGAAGGTGCCTTCGCTGACCATCTTTTCCAGGTCGCGGTGGGTGGCGCTGAGGATCCGCACATTGACCTTCACCTCACGGTCGCCGCCCACCCGGCGGAAGCTGCCGTCGTTGAGAAACCGCAGCAGCTTGGCCTGCAAGTAAGGTGACATCTCGCCGATCTCGTCGAGGAACACCGTGCCCTGGTTCGCCAGTTCCATCAGCCCCGGCTTGCCGCCACGCTGGGCGCCGGTGAAGGCGCCGGGGGCGTAGCCGAACAGTTCGCTCTCGGCCAGGTTCTCCGGCAGCGCCGCGCAGTTCAGGGCCAGGAACGGCGCGCTGTGGCGCGCGCTGATGGCGTGGCAGGCACGGGCCACCAGCTCCTTGCCGGTGCCGGTCTCGCCCTGGATCAACAACGGTGCATCCAGCGCCGCCACCCGTTGCGCCCGCGCCTTGAGGGTGCGGATCGCCGGAGACTCGCCCAACAACGCGTCGAAACCTTCGGCGTGGTCATGGTGCAGCGCCGACAGTTGTTCGCCGATGCGGTTGGGTTGGTACAGGGTCAGCAGGGCGCCGGCGTCGGTGATCGGCGTGGCGTCCAGCAGCAGGGTCTGGCCGTTGACGCTGATTTCCCGCAGGGCCAGGCGAAAGCCGTGTTCCAGCAGGGTGGCCAGCAGGGTTGGGTCGTCGAACAGTTCGTTGATGCTTTCCCCGGCGGGTTCGCGACCGTACAAGGCGATCAGCGCCGGGTTGGCCAGCAGGATCTTGCCGGCGCTGTCCAGGGCCAGTACCGGGTCCGTCATGGCGGCGAGCAGGGCGTCGAGTTGCAGGTGCTGGCGCTGGCCGGGGAGGATGTCGACCACGGTCACGGCTTGCACGCCGCGCACGCTGAACAGTGCATCACGCAGCTCTTCCAGTACCTCGGCACTCAAGGTTGGCGCGTCGATGTAGACGTTGGGCGGAACCATTTCCACCGCATCCAGGTTCAGATTGCGCCCACCGAGCAAGGCCAGGACTTCCTGGGTGATGCCGACGCGGTCGATGAAGCTGACGTGGATACGCATGGGGCTGTTTTTGGTTCTGGCGAGCGAGAGGTGGCAAGTATGCCTTGGAGAAGATAGAGATCAAAATGTGGGAGCGAGCAAGCCCGCTCCCACATTTGATGGTTGGTGCCTGGGAAATCAGGTTATTCGAGGTGTTCGGGTTTGACCGGATCCCCAGGCTTCACATCCAGCTGATGCCGCACATCCTCAAACATCAAATCGTACTGCTTGTGCATCTGGCCATTGAGCACGGCAATCTTCGGCATGCCGTACTTCTGCGCGATGTTCATCGCCTGCCGGGCGAAGTCGAACGACTGGTCCTTGGGCAGGAAGAACTCTTCCTTGAGCTCCTTGCCCTGCACCGTGCCGTGCATCTTGAAGAGCATTCCCTTGCCTTCCTTTGGGTCCTGGCTGACTTCGTAGTCGATGCACAGGTTGTAGCTGTAGTCATCCTTGTTCAGCGCGTGGCGTTCGATGTGCAGGTGACCAGGTTCAAAGGTAGCCATAGGCGTTTCTCCTCTACTTCACAGGTAGGTGATGCCAGGTTTTGCGGTACTGATGCGGGTGCCGGCGCTGCCCTGGACGATCGCTTCGATGTCCGAGAGTGAACCGATCACTGCGGTTTTTCCAGTCTGGCGGGCGAACTCGCACGCGGCCTGGACCTTGGGTCCCATGGAGCCGGCAGCGAAGCCGAGCTTTTCGATTTCGTCCGGGTGCGCCTGGCCGATGGCTTTCTGGGTGGGCTTGCCGAAGTCGATAAAGGCGGCATTGACGTCGGTGGCGATCACCAGCAAATCGGCGTCCAGTTGCCCGGCCAGCAACGAGGAGCACAGGTCTTTGTCGATCACGGCTTCAATGCCCTTGAGCTTGCCGTCTTCGCCATACATCGTCGGAATCCCGCCGCCGCCGGCGCAGATCACGATGCTGCCTTTTTCCAGCAACCACTGGATCGGGCGGATTTCAAAGATCCGCTTTGGCCGTGGGCTGGCCACCACGCGGCGATACTTGTCGCCATCGGGGGCAATCGCCCAGCCTTTTTCGGCGGCCAGTTTTTCCGCTTCGGCTTTGGAGTACACCGGGCCGATGGGCTTGGTCGGGTTCTGGAAGGCCGGGTCCTTGGCGTCGACTTCGACCTGGGTCAGCAGCGTGGCGAACGGCACTTCGAAGTCCAGCAGGTTGCCCAGTTCCTGTTCGATGATGTAGCCGATCATGCCTTCGGTTTCGGCTCCCAACACATCCAGCGGGTAAGGTGAAACCTGGGTGTAGGCGGCAGCCTGCAGCGACAGCAGGCCCACTTGCGGGCCATTGCCGTGGGCAATCACCAGCTCGTTGCCTTTGTGGATCTTGGCGATCTGTTCGGTGGCGATACGGATATTGGCCCGTTGATTGTCTGCGGTCATGGGTTCACCACGGCGCAGAAGGGCGTTGCCGCCCAGTGCAACGACGATACGCATATAAGGTTGTCCTTCCAGAATCCAGCGTTGTGAACACCGGGCCAAATGTGGGAACGGGCTTGCTCGCGAAAGCGGTGTGTCGGTGAAAAATATAGCGACTGGCACGCCGCCTTCGCGAGCAAGCCCGCTCCCACATTTTGGACCGCGTATCAAAAGTGGGAGCGGTATTGGTTTAGATATCCGCCAGCGCCGACACCAGGATCGCCTTGATGGTGTGCATGCGGTTTTCCGCCTGCTCAAAGGCGATGTTGGCCGGGGACTCAAACACTTCTTCGGTCACTTCCACACCATTGGCCAGGTTCGGATAACGCGCGGCGATGTCCTTGCCGACCTTGGTTTCGCTGTTGTGGAACGCCGGCAGGCAGTGCATGAATTTCACCCGTGGATTGCCCGAGGCCTTCATCATCTTGGCGTTGACCTGGTACGGCAGCAGTTGCTCGATGCGCTCGTCCCACGCTTCCACCGGTTCGCCCATGGACACCCAGATATCGGTGTGGATGAAGTCCACGCCTTTCACCGCTTCCTTCGGGTCTTCGGTGATGGTGATGCGCGCGCCGCTTTCCTCGGCGAATGCCTGGCACTGCTTGATGAAGTCAGCATGGGGCCACAGGGCTTTCGGTGCGCCGATGCGCACGTCCATGCCCAGCTTGGCGCCGATCATCAGCAGCGAGTTGCCCATGTTGTAGCGGGCGTCGCCCAGGTAGGCGTAGCTGATGTCATGCAGCGGCTTGTCGCTGTGCTCGCGCATGGTCAGGGTGTCGGCGATCATCTGGGTGGGGTGGAATTCGGCGGTCAGGCCGTTGAACACCGGCACCCCGGCGAACTTGGCCAGCTCTTCGACGATTTCCTGTTCAAAGCCACGGTACTCGATGGCATCGAACATCCGGCCGAGGACGCGGGCGGTGTCCTTCATGCTTTCCTTGTGGCCGATCTGCGACGACACCGGGTCGATGTAGGTGACGTGGGCACCCTGGTCATGGGCCGCCACTTCGAACGCGCAACGGGTGCGGGTCGAGGTTTTTTCGAAGATCAGCGCGATGTTTTTGCCCTTCAGGTGCGGACGCTCGGTGCCGGTGTATTTGGCGCGCTTGAGGTCGCGGGACAGGTCCAGCAGGTAGTGCAGCTCGCGAGTGGTGTGGTGCATCAGCGACAGCAGGCTGCGGTTGCGCATATTAAAAGCCATGGTGGATCTCCTTCTGTTTAGGTTATCCCCCTGGCCGGCGCCTTATGAGCGGCGGCCAGGGTTTGAATATCAGTAGTCGATTGGGTCGCGAATGATCGGGCAAGTCATGCAGTGGCCGCCGCCACGGCCACGGCCGAGTTCACCGGCGCTGATGGTGATGACTTCCACACCGGCCTTGCGCAGCAAGGTGTTGGTGTAGGTGTTGCGGTCGTAGCCGATCACCACGCCAGGCTCCACGGCCACTACGTTGTTGCCGTCATCCCACTGCTCGCGCTCGGCGGCGAAGCTGTTGCCGCCGGTTTCCACCACACGCAGGGCCTTGAGGTTCAGGGCGGCGGCGACGGTGTCGAGGAAGTTGGTTTTTTCGCGCTGGATGTCGATGCCGCCGGGCTTGGTCTCGTCCGGGCGCAGGGTGAAAGCGACGATCTGGTTGACCACTTCCGGGAAGATCGTGACCAGGTCGCGGTCGCAGAAGCTGAACACGGTGTCGAGGTGCATCGCCGCGCGGGATTTTGGCAGGCCGGCGACGATCACACGCTCCACGGCCTTGTGCTTGAACAGGTTCAGGGCGAGTTGGCCGATGGCCTGGCGCGAGGAACGCTCGCCCATGCCGATCAGCACCACGCCGTTACCAATCGGCATCACGTCGCCGCCTTCCAGGGTGGCGTTGCCGTGTTCCTGGTCGGGGTCGCCGTACCACACCTGGAAGTCCGCGTTGGTGAACTCGGGGTGGAATTTGTAGATGGCGCTGGCCAGCAGGGTTTCCTGGCGTCGCGCCGGCCAGTACATCGGGTTCAGCGTAACGCCACCGTAGATCCAGCAGGTGGTGTCGCGGGTGAACTGGGTGTTGGGCAGCGGCGGCAGGATGAAGCTTGAGTGGCCGAGGAAATCGCGGAACATCTCGATGGTCTTGCCACCGAAACTGCTCGGCAGGTCATCGGCCGACACGCCACCGATCAGGTACTCGGCGACCTTGCGCGGCTCCAGGCTGCGCAGCCACGAGCTGACCTCATTGACCAGCCCCAGGCCCACCTGGTTGGCGGTGATCTTGCGCTCCAGGATCCAGTCCAGCGCTTCGGGGATGGCGACGATGTCGGTCAGCAGGTTGTGCATTTCCAGCACATCGATGTCGCGCTCGCGCATCTTGGTCACGAAGTCGAAGTGGTCGCGCTTGGCCTGGGCTACCCACAGCACGTCATCGAACAGCAGTTCATCGCAGTTGTTTGGGGTCAGCCGCTGGTGGGCCAAACCTGGGGAGCACACCATGACTTTGCGCAGTTTGCCGGCTTCGGAATGTACGCCGTACTTCACTTTTTCCGTGGTCATTACAGATCCTCCAGTGAACAATGATTACAGGGTCAGGAAGCCGGAGTAGAGGCCATAGCCCGCCACGAGGGCGCCTATGACGACTGCGGCGAAAATCAGCTTCTCGACGTTGGTGAAAATCGGTTTGCCCAATTCATGCTTGGCCATGGCGAACAGGATCACGCCAGGGGCGTAGAGCAGGGCGGACAGCAACAGGTACTTGGTGCCACCGGCGTACAGCAGCCAGACCGCGTAGATCAACGCGATGGCGCCGATCAGCAGGTCTTTCCTGCGTTCGCCCGGGGCGCTTTCATAGGTTTCACCGCGCACCGCCAGCAGCAGTGCATAGGCCGCCGACCACAGGTAAGGCACCAGGATCATCGAGGTGGCGAGGTAGATCAGCGACAGGTAAGTGCTGGCCGAGAACAGCGTGATCACCAGGAAAATCTGCACCATGGCGTTGGTCAGCCACAGGGCGTTGGCCGGCACGTGGTTGGCGTTTTCCTTACGCAGGAACTCCGGCATGGTGTGGTCCTTGGCGGCGGCGAACATGATCTCCGCACACAGCAGCACCCACGACAGCAGCGCCCCCAGCAAGGAAATGATCAAGCCGACGCTGATCAATACCGCGCCCCAGTGACCCACCACATGCTCCAGCACGGCGGCCATCGACGGGTTTTGCAGCTTGGCCAATTCCGGTTGGGTCATGATCCCCAGGGACAGCACGTTCACCAGCATCAGGAACAGCAGCACGGTGATAAAACCAATCACCGTGGCCTTGCCGACGTCGGAGCGTTTTTCGGCGCGGGACGAGAAGATGCTCGCACCCTCAATGCCGATGAACACCCAGACGGTGACCAGCATCATGTTGCGCACCTGGTTCATCACGCTGCCCAGGTCCGGGTTTTTCACGCCCCAGATGTCGGCGGTGAAGATGTCCAGCTTGAACGCGAAGAGCGCGATCAACACAAACAGCACCAGCGGCACCACCTTGGCGATGGTGGTCACCAGGTTGATGAACGCGGCTTCCTTGATCCCGCGCAGTACCAGGAAGTGCACGGCCCACAGCAGCACCGACGCGCCGATCACCGCCGCCGGGGTGTTGCCTTCGCCGAAGATGGGGAAGAAGTAACCGAGGGTGCTGAACAGCAGCACGAAATAGCCGACGTTGCCCAACCAGGCACTGATCCAGTAACCCCAGGCGGATGAGAAACCCATGTAGTCGCCAAACCCGGCCTTGGCATAGGCATAGACCCCGCCGTCGAGGTCGGGCTTGCGATTGGCCAGGGTCTGGAACACGAACGCCAGGGTCAACATGCCCACGGCGGTGATCACCCAACCAATCAGTACCGCGCCGACATCGGCGCTGGCCGCCATGTTTTGCGGCAGTGAGAAGATCCCGCCACCAATCATTGAACCCACGACAAGTGCAACCAGTGCGCCGAGTCGAAGTTTTCCGGGAGATTCAGACATCGCATGACTCCAATGCAGGAGAAGAGAGACCACAGAATAAATCCGTGCGCTAATCAAACAGCTGACTCAGATCACTTCATTGGCACATTCCATTGTGAATTAATGACTTATGATGAAAGGTACGGGCGCTCAAGTGCCTCGCAGAGGCTCGTCGTAGAGCGGTTCTGCGTTTCAAACAACAGATTTTCTCATTAGCATGGACCTTTGAAGCTAGCCCGTATTTACAGATATGCAAACTTTTACAGCGCAGCGGTATTTAAATTATAAATTTGCCTTAACGCTGTTTATTGTCATGCCTTTAAGTTATGAAGCAGGCGCCTTTATTGGCTATATCTAATAAACGCTGCGCCGGCTTAATAAGTTAGTTGAGTGCACAGTTGTTGGCTCAATGGTTGTTTTGTTCAGGAGTATTCATGTCCCAATCCTCGGAAAAGCTGCGCCTCAATGCCTTGATCGCCCTGGTCGTGGGCTCGATGATCGGCGGCGGGATTTTCTCGTTGCCGCAGAACATGGCGGCGCGGGCCGAGGTAGGCGCGGTGTTGATTGGCTGGGGCATTACCGCCGTGGGCATGCTGACCCTGGCCTTTGTGTTCCAGACCCTGGCCAACCGCAAGCCGGAACTGGATTCCGGCGTATACGCGTACGCCAAGGCCGGGTTCGGCGACTACATGGGTTTCTCGTCGGCCTGGGGCTACTGGATCAGTGCCTGGATGGGCAACGTCGGTTACTTCGTGTTGCTATTCAGTACCCTCGGCTACTTTTTCCCGGTGTTCGGCCAGGGCAATACCCCGGTGGCGATTGGCTGCGCGTCGGTGTTGCTGTGGGCCGTGCATTTTTTGGTGATGCGCGGGATCAAGGAGGCGGCGTTCATCAACCAGATCACCACCGTGGCCAAGATCGTACCGCTGGTGATGTTTATCGTGATCGCCGCCGTGGCATTCAAGGCCGACATCTTTACCCGGGATATCTGGGGCCTGAGTAATCCGAGTTTCGGCGGCGTGGTGGATCAGGTGCGCAACATGATGCTGGTCACGGTGTTTGTGTTTATCGGCATCGAGGGCGCCAGTGTCTACTCGGCGCGGGCCGAGAAACGCTCGGACGTGGGCCGGGCCACGGTCATCGGTTTCCTGGGGGTGTTGGCACTGCTGGTATTGGTCAACCTGCTGTCGCTCGGGATCATGAGCCAGCCGGAACTGGCCAACCTGCAAAACCCGTCCCTGGCCGGGGTGCTGGAACATATCGTCGGCCCGTGGGGCGCGCTGTTGATCAGCATCGGCCTGGCGGTTTCGCTGTTGGGCGCGCTGCTGTCGTGGGCCTTGCTCTGCGCCGAAATCCTCTATGCCACCGCCCATGACAAGACCATGCCGGCGTTCCTGAAAAAGGAAAACGTCAATCAGGTGCCGGTCAATGCGTTGTGGCTGACCAATGTAATGATCCAGCTGTTCCTGGTGATCACGCTGTTTTCGGAAAGCACCTACACCACCCTGATCTACCTGGCGTCGTCGATGATCCTGGTGCCCTATCTGTGGTCGGCGGCGTATGCGGTGCTGTTGAGCGGCCGCGGTGAAACCTACGAAGGCGCCCATGGCGAACGCACCAAGGACCTGCTGGTGAGCCTGATCGCCCTGGCCTATGCGGTGTGGCTGCTCTACGCCGGTGGCCTGAAGTACTTGCTGCTGTCGGCGCTGCTGTATGCACCGGGGGTGATCCTGTTTGCCCTGGCCAAGCGCGAGCAGGGCCAGCCCTTGTTTACCCATCTGGAAAAAGGCATTTTCGCCTGCGTGATCGCCGGGGCGAGCCTGGCGGCGTATGGGTTGTACAGCGGGGTATTGTCGTTGTGAGAATGCAGCTGGCGTATCAGGCGCCGTATGACTGGGCGGCGATGTTGGGCTTTTTGTCGGCGCGGGCGATCAGCGGGATGGAGACGGTGGACGCAGGCGTTTACTCGCGCAGTATCAGTGTCGACGGTCAGCAGGGTTGGCTCAGTGTGTCGCCCGGGGCCGGTGATTGGCTTGAGGTAACGGTGGACTTCCCCGACCCGGCAGCGTTGCCGGAAATTGAGCGGCGGTTACGGGACATGTTTGACCTGTCGGCTGACCCGAAACGGATCAACCGGCAATTGGCGAATGATCCCTTGATGGCGAGCTTGGTGGCGGCGCGTCCTGGCTTGCGGGTGCCGGGAACCTGGGATGGGCTGGAGTTGGCGATCCGCGCGGTGTTGGGCCAGCAGATTACCGTGGTGGCGGCGATCAAGCTGGCGGGCAAGCTGGTGGCGCAGTACGGCACGCCGCTGGTGACGCCCCATGCCGGTGTGACCCATGTGTTTCCTTCGGCCGAGGTGCTGGCAGCCGCAGATTTGGCAACCCTCGGCATGCCGAAAAGTCGCGGGCGTACCTTGTCGGGCGTGGCCCAGGCGTTGCTGGATGACCCGCAGATTTTCCAGGCGAAGGCGAACCTGAAGGAAGGCGTGGCGCGGTTGGTCGCATTACCCGGGATTGGTGACTGGACGGCGCAGTACATCGCCATGCGCCAGATGCGCGAGCAGGATGCGTTTGCCTCGGGGGATATCGGTTTGATCAATGCGCTGGTGGCGCTGGAAGGCGGGCCGGTGAGCCCGCGCCAGTTGCTGGCGCGGGCTGAGGCCTGGCGACCGCTTAGAGCCTATGCGGCGCAGCATTTGTGGACATCACTGAGCCGCGCGGATTGATTCTGCGTACCTGTGGCGAGGGAGCTTGCTCCCGCTGGGACGCGAATTGCCCCCATCGACCCCAAAGCTGGGGCCTGCTGCGCAGTCCAGCGGGAGCAAGCTCCCTCGCCACAGGATCTTCGGTCACCACTGAGGGCGGTGTGAGCCCAATTCCCCGGCGGGCAAGTCCCACTGCAACGGTGTCCCGCTGATGGTCACCGGGGGCAGCAAGCGGTGGGCCGGGCCCCAGGCGGTTTGCTCCACCACCAAGCCTTGATCACCCGGTTCTTCGGCCCGCAGCGGTAGTTGTTCCGGGACTTGTCCTGCGTCCACCAACAGTTTTGCCGTGCGCGCGAGGGACAACAGTGCCGAACCGCCGCGGCCGGATTTCAATCGTTCACTCAACGCCTGGATCGCACTGGCCGCCATCAAATACCCGGTGGCGTGGTCCAGCGCCTGCAACGGCAGCGGCACCGGTTTTTCCGACTTTTTCCACTGCCTGCCAGCCTCGGCAATTCCGGTGCTCATCTGCACCAGGCTGTCGAACCCCCGGCGATTGCGCCACGGGCCGCTCCAGCCGTAAGCGTTGAGGCTGGCGTCGATCAGGCCAGGCGCGAGGGCTTGCAGCGCAGCCTCACCGTAGCCCAACTGTTCCAGTGCATCGGCGCGATAGCCGTGCAGCAGAATGTCGGTGTCCTTGAGCAGGTTTTCGAAGATCAGGCGGTCGTCGGGGTTTTTCAGGTCCAGGCGGGCGCAACGTTTGCCCAGGGTCATTTCCGGCACCACGCCGGGTTCGTTCCAGTCAGGGGAATCGATGCGCAGTACATCCGCGCCGAGGCCTGCGAGAAAACGACTGGCGGTGGGGCCTGCCAATACGCGCGTCAGGTCCAGCACCTTGATGCCCGCCAGCGGCCTTGCCACCGAGCCCAGCCAGGGTTTGTCGCTGAGGGCTGCAAAGGTCTGGCGATGGACCAGCGGTTCCTGATTGACCGCCAAGCCTTGTGGATGAACTTGCCAGTCTTGCCACGAACGCATCTGCGCCGCACAGCCGTTGGCTTCGACGATCGCCTGTTCCAGCTCGGCAGCGGTCCATGGCGCAACCTTCGCGGCCATTGCTTCACGGTCAGCGACCTGCCCGAGTACGCGCTCGGCGGCGGCACGGTGATGCGGTGCATTGGTGTGCAGGCGAATCCAGCCATCGGTGCAGGCGTAGTCGCCGGCAATCGGGTCCCACAGCGGCGGGGTGGTCCAGCCGTCGGGGCGCAGCGAGGAGGAGAACCAGAACGAGGCGAGGCGCCGGTCCACGGTCACCGAGGGCAGGCGCCCGGTTTGCTGCAACAGCAACTGGGCGACCGCCTGGCCCGCTGCACCGATGCTGGCGCTGGCCAGTTCGGTGACGGCAAAGGTCGAGGGCAGGGCGCCGACTTCGGTTACGGCCAGTGGGGTGACGGGTAAATCGAGTGCTTCCTGGATGGGGGTGAGCAGATCAGTCATCAAAGGCCCTCCTAATGAGAAGGACCATCATAGAAGATCATCAGGGTTGAATGACAACCCCCGGCTCCAGTGGCAGATCCACGCTGGCGATAAAGCCGCCGCCTTGATGATTGGCCAGGATCAGGCTGCCGCCATGGCGCTCTGCGGCGCGCCGCGCAATGGCCAGGCCCAGGCCATGGCCCTGGGCGGTTTGCCCCGGGGCGCGGTAAAACGGCTCGCCGAGTTGGCTCAGGTGTTCGGCATCCACGCCGGGGCCGTGGTCGCGCACACTGATCACAATGCGTTCGCCCTGGCGTCTGGCTTCCATTTCAATCGGTTGGCCGGGCGGGTTGAAGCGTTGGGCGTTGCGCAGCAGGTTATCCACCGCGCGTTCGATCATGGTCGGCCAGCCCTTGAGGTGCAGCCCGGCCTCGGCATCCAGCTGCACGGGTTGGTCCGGCGCGCCGAGCAAGGCGTCTTTTTGCAGGGTCCGGAGCAACGGGTTGAGGTCGATGTCTTCGGCACTGGCGTTATCAGCGTCCACCCGGGCGAGTACCAGGATTTCGCTGATCAACGCTTCCAGGCGGTCGCATTCGCGGGTCAGGCGCGGCCAGAGTTTTTCCCGCGCTTCGGGCGTGGCCCGTTCTGCCAGGGCCAGGGCGATCCGCAGGCGGGCCAGGGGCGAGCGCAGTTCGTGGGACACATCCCGCAGCAACTGGCGCTGGCTGCCGATCAGGCTTTGCAGGCGGGCGCCCATGCGGTTGAAGTCGGTGGCCAGTACGCCGAATTCATCGCGACGGTTGGCCAGCCGCGCCAGGCTGTTCTGCTGATAGGTGGTCTGGCCCAGGTCGTGCACTGCGCCGCGCAGGCGGCTGAGGGGGCGGGTGATGGACAACGTCACCAACAGGCTGAACAGGGTCAGCACCACCAGCGCAATCGCCAGGGCACTTAACGGCCAGAGCAGGCTGCTGCGGTGCCAGGCGTCCAGTTCCGGGTGGGGAATGCGGTAGATCAGCAGGTAGGTGTCGCCGGTTTTTTCGCTGGTGTACTCGGCGGTCAGCCGGCGCCAGGGCAGGTGGCGGTCCTGGCTGTCGTTTTGCCGGGCTTCGAGGGCGGCGGCGCGGCGCGGGAAAGTGCCGCGCACCACAGGCTCGCCGCTTTCGTTAAGCACTTGCACGTCAATGTGGTACTGACGCTTGCGCTGCTGCAGCAGCTCCTGGGCGGCGTCCTCGCCCTGGGCCTCGTAAAGCTGCGTCCATTCCTGCGCGAGGTTATTGAGCCCGGGGTGGCGGCTGAGAATCCAGGCGTCCTGGTTGAGCATATGCCCAAGCAGGATCGACAACCCGGCAACCAGGGCGATGGCCAGCCAGAAGCTGGCAAGGACGCGCCAGAACAATGAACGCACAAGAAATCCTCAAACAGGAAAAGCCCAGCGGCGGTGGCCACTGGGCTGGGAGTGAAGCTAGATCATTATTGCGCTTTTTGCGGCTGCTGGGCTTTCCAGGCCTGGAATTCCTTCCACTCGGCGCGGCGCTCGGCTTGTTTCTTCACGATCTCGTCGAATTTCTTCTGTTGATCGGGTTTCAGCACGCCACGGATGTCGGTCTGAGTTTTCTGCTTGGCGGCCGCCATTTCGTCTTTCATGGCTTTCTGATCGGCGGCTGGCAGTTTGTCCAGGTACTTGCGCACCAACTCTTTGCGAGCGTGCCATTGCTGGCCCATCAACTTGCCGATCTGCTGGCGCTGTTCAGGGCTCAGGTCCAGCTGGCTGAAAGGGCCACCTTTGCCCCGCATGCCGTGTTCACCGCCGTGACCTGGGCCACCCATCATGTGGCCTTCAGGGCCGCCCATCGGGCCTGGGCCTTCTGGCGCAGCGGCCATGGCAACGGTTGGCAGGGCAGCAGCGAACATCAAAGCGATAAGGGTCTTGCGCATGGTGATTCTCCTGTCTCTATTCCGGTGAGTCCGGATGTGAGTAGATTACGGAGATCAAGGTCAGCGGCAGTCAGGGGACGGTAAAGCTTGGGTAAAGAGGATTTTGGGCGGGGCTGACAAAACTATTGGCGACCGTAGCAACTGTCGAGCCTTGGCGAGGCTGCGAGGCAGGCGCTGCGGTCTGACACCTGTACCGAGGAGATGCTGTCGCAGCCTCGCCGAGGCTCGACAGCTGCTACGCGGGCTAGAGGCTGTAGTAATAGCCGCGGCTACGCAGCGCCACGATCCGTGGCCGGCCATCCGGGTGCGGGCCGATTTTCTTGCGCAGGTTGCTGACGTGCATGTCCAGGCTGCGGTCATACAGGGTCAGCTTGCGGCCCAGGGCGATTTGCGCCAGTTCCTGCTTGTCCAGCGGCTCGCCGGGCTGACGCAGCAAGGCTTCCAGCAGGCGGCTTTCGGACACGGTCAGGGCAAATTCCTGTTCATCGATAGTGACCACGCCACGCACCGGGCTGAAGCACAGGTCGCCCAGCTCCAGCTGAGTGGACACGGCGGCCGGGTGGCTGCGGCGCAGCACGGCGCGCAGGCGCGCGGTCAGTTCACGAGGATCGCAGGGTTTGGCCAGGTAGTCGTCGGCGCCCAGTTCCAGGCCGAGGATCCGGTCCAGGGGTTCGCCCCTGGCCGAGAGCATCAGCACCGGCAGTTCCGGGTGGTCGCTGCGCAATTGCTTGAGCAGCTCCAGGCCGCTGCCGTCGGGCAGCATCACGTCGAGCACCACGGCCGCCGGGGCGGCTTCGGCCAATGCCTTGCGGGCGCTCAAGCCGTCATGGCAGGCGCGCACCTGGAAACCTTCCTGGCTCAACCAACTGGTCAGCAGCTCACAGAGCTCCTGGTCATCATCTATCAGTAACAGCTCGCTCATGACTCACTCAATTTAGCCATTGTCGACGGCGCCGGTGCCCGCCACTGGCGAAGATCCCGCATAACAGGGCGATCAGCGCGACTGCCCCGCCGGTCACGAACCATTGTTGTTGCTCGGTAAGCCAGCGTGGCAAGGCACTGCCCTGTGCTTCTTTGAGTTGCTGGACCAGGCGTTGGTTCTCCTGGCGCAGTTTACTCAGTTGGGTACTTTCCCGCGTGGCGTCAGCACTTTGCAATTGCTTGCTCAGCTCATCGCGCTGGCGTTCGCTCTCTTTCAAACGTTGCTGCAAATCGGTGATCTGGCTGCCGGCACTCAAGGACAGGGGCGTGGAACTGCCGGTGTTCGAGGTTTCTTCAGCGTGGGCCGTAGCCCCGATCATTAACACTGCCAACAGACACAACTGACGTAAGCGCATCGGAACTCCTGATTCCACACGAATATTCAGAACGTTGTCGGCAGGTTACCGGGAATAATGAGCGTTTAGGAGTGCGCTGAAGCCATTTGGTTCAGCGCGCAACGAATCAAGGCAGGACTTGCTTGAACGGTTTGACCAGCACCTGGGCGTAGACGCCGGCCGCTACATACGGATCAGCATCGGCCCAGGCTTGTGCCGCCGCCAGGGAGGCGAACTCGACAACCACCAGGCTACCGGTGAAGCCGGCGTCTCCCGGGTCGTTGCTGTCTACCGCAGGATGCGGGCCGGCCAGTACCAGGCGGCCTTCGGCTTGCAGCTGTTTCAGGCGCTCGACGTGGGCCGGGCGTACGGACAGACGTTTTTCCAGGGAGTTGGCGACGTCGGTGGAAATGATGGCGTAGAGCATGTCAGTCCTCGGTTTTCGGCGTGGTAGGGTCGGTGTCATGCAGGTGGCGCGACAGGTAGATACCCTGGCCGACCAGGAACAGCACGGTCATGCCCAGGCTGCCGAACACCTTAAAGTCCACCCAGTAGCTCTGGAAGGTAAAGGCGACGAACAGGTTGGCGGCGCCGCAGAACAGGAAAAACACGATCCAGGCGATGTTCAGGCGGGTCCACACCGGGTCTGGCAAGGTCAGCGCGTGGCCCATGATCCGCTTGATCAGCAGGCGATCACCGATGAAGTGGCTGCCGATAAAGGCCAGGGCGAACAGCCAGTTGACCACCGGGGCTTTCCATTTAAGGAAGGTTTCGCTGTGGAAGGCCAGTGTCAGGCTGCCGAACACAAGGCAGGCGACCAGGGTCAGCCACTGGCTTTTTTCCAGCTTGCGCTGGGAGATGAAGAGCGCGCCGTAGACCACCACGGAGCTGATGATCAGCACCGCCGTGGCGCTGTAGATGCCGCCGAGGGTCAGTTCGTGGCCGGCAAGATCGATAACGCGAGGGTCGGTTTTGTAAACGATGAAAAACAGCAACAGCGGGATGAAGTCGATGAATTGTTTCACAGTAAGAGCCAGAAGCTGGATGTGGCGGCATAATAACAAACATCCTTGGTAGCGAAAGCGCCAGCTGACTTGAGGTTACACACTCCCGTGAATGTTGATTTGCACTGCCATAGCACAGCCTCCGACGGCGCCCTGGCGCCCGCGGTCCTGGTTGCGCGTGCGTTTGAAAAAGGCGTGCGAGTCCTGTCGTTGACCGACCACGACACCCTCGAAGGCCTGGCAGAGGCCCGCGAGGCGGCGCATGCGTTGGGCATGCAACTGGTCAACGGAGTTGAATTGTCCTGCACTTGGGGCGGCGCAACCATCCACGTATTGGGCTACGGTTTCGACGTCAACGCGCCGCCGCTGGTGGAGGCCATCGCCAAATTGCACGATGGCCGCTGGCTGCGGTCCGAAGAAATAAGCCGCAAGCTGGCCCTCAAGGGCATGCCCAACGGCCTGGAAGGCGCCCGCGCCATCCAGCAGGAACTGGGTGACAGCGGCAACGCCCCGGCCCGCCCGCACTTTGCCGACTGGATGGTGCGTGAAGGTTTTGTAAAGGATCGCGCCGAAGCGTTCCGCAAATGGCTGGGTGCCGGCAAGCTGGGGGACGTCAAGCAACACTGGCCAACCCTGGAAGACACCGTTGGCACACTGCGGGCAGCAGGTGCCTGGGTCAGCCTGGCGCATCCGTGGCATTACGATTTCACCCGCAGCAAGCGTCGCAAGCTGATTGGCGACTATATTGGAGCGGGCGGCCACGCAATCGAAGTGGTCAACGGGCATCAACCCGCCGAGCAGGTAGGCAGCCTGGCGATTCTTGCCCGTGAATTTGGTCTGCTGGTCAGCGCCGGCAGTGATTTTCATGGCCCCGGCGGCTGGTCCGAGATTGGCGAGTACCGCGCCGTTCCGGAAGATTTGCCGCCCCTTTGGTGTCGCTTCAAACATGACCCCATTATTGCCACCGTCTGAACAGGTAGAACACGTGAGTCAATTCTTCCAGATTCATCCGGAAAACCCGCAGGCGCGCCTGATCAAACAGGCCGTGGAGATCATCCGTGCCGGTGGCGTGGTGATCTACCCCACGGATTCGTCCTACGCTATCGGTTGCCAGATCGGCGACAAGAATGCGGTCGAGCGCGTAAGACGCCTGCGTGACCTGGACAAGAACCACAACTTCGCACTGATTTGCAGCGACCTGTCCCAGCTGGGGCTGTTCGCCAAGGTCGACACCGGCACCTTCCGCCTGCTCAAGGCGCACACGCCGGGGCCCTACACCTTCATCCTCAACGCCACCCGCGAAGTGCCGCGCCTGCTGCTGCACCCGAAGAAGCGCACCATCGGCCTGCGGGTGCCGGAACACCCGATCGCCCTGGCGCTGCTGGCCGAACTCGGTGAGCCGCTGATGAGTGTGTCGCTGATCCTGCCGGGGGAAGAAGAGCCGTTGTACGACCCTTATGAAATGCGCCGGCTGCTGGAAAAACACGTCGACCTGATCATCGACGGCGGCTACGGCGGCAACAAGGCCTCCACCGTGATCAACCTGGCCGATGGCGAGCCGGAAGTGGTGCGTGTGGGGTGTGGCGACCCGGCACCGTTCATGGTCGAGGCCTGAATGTCGGCCGTGGAAACCGTCGACAGCCAGGCGGGCGCCCAGCAGGAACTGCCATTTGCCATGGTCTACGGCCAGGCCGTCATGGAAATGCCGCTGGACCTGTACATCCCGCCGGATGCGCTGGAAGTCTTCCTCGAAGCCTTCGAAGGTCCGCTGGACTTGCTGCTGTACCTGATCCGCAAGCAGAACATCAATATCCTCGACATCCCGGTGGCGGAAATCACCCGCCAGTACATGGGCTACGTCGAACTGATGCAGACCGTGCGCCTGGAACTGGCCGCCGAATACCTGGTGATGGCCGCGATGCTCGCGGAGATCAAGTCACGCATGCTGCTGCCGCGCTCGGAGACTATCGAGGCGGAAGAGGATGACCCCCGCGCCGAACTGATCCGCCGCCTGCAGGAGTACGAGCGCTTCAAGGCCGCGGCCGAAGGCATCGACGGTTTGAGCCGGGTCGGCCGCGATGTGGTGGTGCCCAAGCTCGACGCCCCGGAAGCCCGGGCGCGCAAGCTGCTGCCGGACGTGAGCCTGGAAGAGTTGCTGATGTCCATGGCCGAGGTACTGCGCCGTGGCGATATGTTTGAAAGCCACCAGGTCAGCCGCGAGGCACTGTCCACCCGCGAGCGCATGAGTGATGTGCTGGACCGCCTCAAGGGCGGCGGGTTTGTGCCTTTTGTCGAACTGTTTACCAAAGAAGAAGGGCGCCTGGGGGTAGTCGTGACCTTCATGGCAATCCTCGAATTGGTCAAGGAATCCTTGGTCGAGCTGGTCCAGAATGAGCCTTTTGCGGCTATCCACGTGCGGGCGCGAGCCGAATAAAGAGCTGAATCGATGAATCTGACTGAACCCCGCGAACTGGCTCCGCTGCTGGAAGCCTTTCTCCTGGCCTCGGGCAAGCCGCAATCCCTGGAGCGCCTGTTCGAACTGTTTGAAGAAGCCGAGCGCCCTGAGCCGCCGGTGTTCAAGAAGGCCCTGGAGATTCTGCGCAAGTCCTGCGACGGCCGTGCCTTCGAGCTGCGGGAAGTGGCTTCCGGGTATCGCCTGCAAATTCGCGAGAAGTTTTCGCCGTGGGTTGGCCGCCTGTGGGAAGAACGCCCGCAGCGCTATTCCCGCGCGATGCTGGAAACCATGGCGCTGATCGCCTATCGCCAGCCGATCACCCGGGGCGAGATCGAAGACGTGCGCGGCGTGGCGGTCAACAGCCATATCGTCAAGACGTTGCTGGAGCGGGAGTGGATCAGGATCGTTGGCTACCGCGACGTGCCCGGCAAGCCGGCGATGTTTGCCACTACCAAGGTGTTCCTCGATCACTTCAACCTGAAAAACCTCGACGACTTGCCGCCGCTGGCCGAGCTGCGGGAGATGGAGCCGGACCCGGTCCTGGATTTCGACGACGCACCGGTGCCCGCCGGGTTGCAGGAGCTGGCCGACGCCAGCGCCGAGCCGGAAGAGCCGAAGGACGAAACCAGTTTCCACACATTGTTGCTGGAACTGGATGACATGGAGCAGGGCATCAAGACTGACTTCGATGACTTGCTGCGTGATGGTGCGGTCAGTGACGGTGAGCAGGAGCCTGCGTTGCAACTGAACGTTGAGGTTGAGCTGCCAGTCGAAGTTGAAGATGAGCCCGAGCCTGAACCCGAGGAGGACATCCTCGGCGTCGCCGAAGCGCGTGCCAAACTGCTGGCCGCCGTCGCAGCGCTCGAACAACCGCCGCTGAGCGACGAAGAAGACGAAGCCCGCGCCCTGGCCGAAGCCATCGAAAACGAGCGCCGCCAATTCGAAGACTGACGCAGAACAAAATGTGGGAGCGGGCTTGCTCGCGAATGCGGTGGGCCAGTCGCCGGATGCTTGGCTGACCCACCGCATTCGCGAGCAAGCCCGCTCCCACATTTGGATTGTCGCCAGCAAGGAGAACTCAAATGAGCTCCACCAAAGACCCCTGCATCAGCATTTGCAAATTCACCGATGACATCTGCGTGGGCTGCGGGCGCAGCAAGCGCGAGATCCGTGCCTGGAAGAAACTCGACAAGGTCGACAAGCGCACGGTACTCGCCGAAGCCGAGCTGCGCCTGCTGGCGCTGGGTGCCACCGGTCGGCGGAAAGGCAAATGAGCCCGCACTTATCGACTAGTCTCTGATGCGCAACGCGCGCCATGAGCGTATGATTCGCGACCCTTTGGCGATGCGTTCGCCAAAAGCCCAGCTTTTACTATCTTCAGGCCAAGCCTGAATCGACACACCGGGAGGTGCTTAAGATGAGTGACCAAGACCAGAACGACACCCAGGAAATCGGCCCCGCAGGCGAAAAACTGCAGAAAGTCCTCGCCCGTATCGGCGTAGGCTCGCGCCGCGACGTAGAAGCCTGGATCACCCAGAAGCGCATCAAGGTCAACGGCGTTGAAGCCACCCTTGGCCAGCGCGTCGACCTGCACGATGCCATCACCATTGATGGCAAGGTCATCAAGCGTGAAGAGGCCGCCGAATCGGTGCGCCGCGTCATCATGTACAACAAGCCTGATGGCGAAATCTGCACCCGTGACGACCCGGAAGGCCGTCCAACCGTATTCGACAAGATGCCGCGCCCCAAAGAAGGCCGCTGGATCAACATCGGTCGTCTCGACATCAACACCACCGGCTTGCTGATGTTCACCACCGACGGTGAGCTGGCCAACCGCCTGATGCACCCTTCCTACGAGATGGACCGTGAATACGCGGTGCGTGTACGTGGCGAAGTCGATGACGAAATGATCGAGCGCCTGAAAGCCGGCGTCGTGCTGGAAGACGGCCCGGCCAGGTTCACCGACATCAAGCAGGCGCCGGGCGGCGAAGGCTTCAACCATTGGTACCACTGCGTGGTGATGGAAGGCCGTAACCGTGAAGTACGTCGCCTGTGGGAATCCCAGGGCCTGGTGGTCAGCCGCCTGAAGCGCGTGCGTTTCGGCCCGGTGTTCCTCAACTCCGACCTGCCGATGGGCCGCTGGCGCGAAATGAGCCAGTACGAAGTCGACATCCTCAGTGCCGAAGTCGGCCTGACGCCGGTGGCCATGCCGCAGATGAACGCCAAGAGCAAAGACAAGCTTGAGCGTATGCAGCGTAAATCGTCGCGTCCGGTGGCGCGTACCGACCGTGTTGCCCGCACCCTGCGCCCTGCGCTGGATGCACCGGCCACGGGCGGCCGCATCTCCCGCGAGCCGCACATCGAAGGCGAGCGTCGTCCTTCGGCACCGGCCCGTCAGGATGGCGAACGTGCGCCGCGCGCACCGCGTCCAGCCGGTCGTGGTGATGCACCTGCCGGCGGTCGCGGTAACCGTGGCGAGTCTGGTCGTGGTGCTCCGGCTGCGGGCCGTGCCGACGACAGCGCCAGCACCAAACGCCCAGCCAAGCCATCGCCGAAAAAGCGCCCGGGCCTGAAGCTGGTCGATGACGCGCCATCGGGCAAGCGTCGTGGTGCACCGGCCGGTTCCGGCCAGCGTCCAGGTTTTGGTCGCAAGAAGCCGCAGTGATTCGTTAAGCGCTGCATGAAAACGCCAACCCTTGGGTTGGCGTTTTTTTTGGCCTGGATTTGGAACCTGCTCTATGAGCAAAGCAGGTCCATTGTGGGAGCGGGCTTGCTCGCGAATGCGGTGTATCAGTTGATACATCCAGTGACTGACCCACCGCATTCGCGAGCAAGCCCGCTCCCACAGTTGATCTCCATTGTTTTGACGACCGGGTCAGAACATGAAAGCCCCATCAAACACGGGTTTATCGTCGAGGGCCAGCACGCCACTGGCGAAGATCAGGTCCAGATGATGACTGCCTTTCTGCCCGCCACCCAAGCCCAGGTGCAGCCCGCAATGGCGCTCTTCAAAGCCGGCATTGCGCGCATACAAATCCTTCACGCCTTCATTGGTGCCAATGCCCAGTTCCTCCACCCGGCGATTGGACGAGTTGGCATTCAGGTATTTGTTGAAGTCATCCGCCAGCCCCGGCACTTCACTGGCCACGGTGCAGATGGTCGAGTTCTCGATCCACAGTTCCAGCGGTGATTGCAGCACGCCGTATTTGCGCGCAAAGGGAATGGTGCTGAGGAAGGTGCCCACAAAACGCACCTGACCATTGATGGCCTCGCTGTGGGTCGCGATCTCGCCGGGCGCCAGGTCGTGGTTGCCGATGCCGTTGATATTGGTCCACTTCTTGATGCTGCTCATGGGCGCTTCAAGGCGTGAGCCATGCTGGTCGGTGAAGCTCAGCACGCGGGCCTGGGACATGCGCCGGATCAACGTGGCGTTGAGGTCGGCAATCCGCTGTGGGGCGACGCTGAAGGTGTCGTAGAAATAGTCGCCGTAGTCCTTGAGCAGCAGGGACTTTTTCCAGTGCTCGGCCATCACGCCCTGCAGTGCGCGGATAAAGTCCGGGCCTTCGGCGCGTGGGTTGGGCAAGGTCGAGGAATCGTAGAGAAACATGTACAGGTCACAGCCTTCGATGGCCTTGGCCAGCGTTTCGCTGGGGGCTTGGTCCAGGCGTTGTACCTGGAAGTCGAAGCGGGCAGCGCAGCCCTGGATGATCGACTGGGCGATGGCGTCGTAGCGTTCGGTATGGCCAAGCAAAATGGTGGGGCGGTGCAGGCCGGCGAGGGCCGGGTGATGGGCGAGGTAATACAGAAAATGTTCGACGGCGCGGGCCTTGTCCATGACGTCCTTCCTTCAAAGCCTTCGGTAGGAGCAGTGGCAGGTGCGGCGTCCCGCACCTGCCGGGGTGCCTGATCAGATTAGAAAGGCCACATCGCGGTGCCGAACGGCACGACGGCATCGGCTTGCATCATTTCAACGGCGGCCTCATGGGTCGGCGCTTCAAACCAATCGTCGAGTTGCAGTTCGGTTTCCAGGTCATTTTCCAGTGCTTGCATGGTGAATCTCCTAGATGACGTTGTTTGAGAACGAGCTTGCCAGCTTGCTGCGCTGGGCAAGTGGATGAACCTAGAAGAGAGTGTTTGGGATTGCAAAATTTTTATTGACACGGTTCCATTTGGATTTTTTATTCCGTTTTGATGGCGATTTGGTTTATGTCGATGAAACAGAGAGTTGGTTGCATCGTTTTGTAGGAATCGTCCTTTCGTCAACTTCTCGTTATCTGAAAGAATTTTCCTGATGTCCCTCCTATCTGCCGCACCGCATCCTGTCAGCCCAGACAGGTTTGGCGGTGTACAATGCGCCGCGTTTTACTGTGATCCCACTCTCTCAGGGCTATCCGCCTTGTTCATTCCGCCTGGCCACAAGCCCGTCGGGTTCGATTTCGTCACAGATAAAAACAACAGGTGACGTATGACCGTAAGAAAAAACGCTGGACCGGGGTTTGATCGGCGCTGCTGTAGCCCGTTACCAAAGCAGCACCCCTCCATGAGCACCCTCAAACCTTGCGTGAGACCCTTTCCATGAGTGAAGCCAACTCGCATTCAGGCGAACTGAAGCGCGGCCTGAAAAATCGCCATATCCAACTGATCGCCCTCGGGGGCGCGATTGGCACCGGGTTATTCCTGGGGTCGGCCGGCGTGCTGAAATCCGCCGGGCCGTCGATGATCCTCGGGTATGCCATCTGCGGCTTTATCGCCTTCATGATCATGCGCCAGCTGGGCGAGATGATCGTCGAAGAGCCGGTGGCCGGTTCCTTCAGCCACTTTGCCCACAAGTATTGGGGCGGTTTCGCCGGCTTCCTGTCGGGCTGGAACTGCTGGATTTTGTACATCCTGGTGGGCATGTCGGAGCTGACGGCGGTTGGCAAATATGTGCACTACTGGTGGCCCGAAATCCCGACCTGGGTGTCGGCGGCGGCGTTTTTTGTGTTGATCAATGTGATCAATCTTTCCAACGTCAAGGTCTTCGGCGAGGCCGAGTTCTGGTTTGCGATCATCAAGGTGGTCGCCATTGTCGGCATGATCGCCCTGGGCAGTTACCTGTTGGTGAGTGGCACCGGTGGGCCACAAGCCTCGGTGACCAACCTGTGGGAGCACGGCGGGTTCTTTCCCCATGGCGTGGGTGGTTTGGTGATGGCCATGGCGATCATCATGTTCTCGTTTGGCGGCCTGGAGATGCTCGGGTTTACTGCGGCTGAGGCGGACAAGCCACGCACGGTGATTCCGAAGGCGATCAACCAGGTGATCTACCGGATCCTGATTTTCTACATCGGCGCGTTGGTGGTGCTGTTGTCGTTGACGCCTTGGGACAGCTTGCTGGAGACCCTGAATGCCTCCGGGGACGCCTATAGCGGCAGTCCGTTTGTGCAGGTGTTTTCGATGTTGGGCAGCAATACCGCGGCGCATATTCTCAACTTTGTGGTGCTGACGGCGGCGTTGTCGGTTTACAACAGCGGCACTTACTGCAATAGCCGGATGCTGTTGGGGATGGCCGAGCAGGGTGACGCGCCGCGGGCATTGGCGAAGATCGACAAGCGCGGGGTGCCGGTGCGGTCGATCCTGGCGTCGGCGGCGATTACGCTGGTGGCGGTGTTGATGAACTACCTGATTCCGCAGCATGCGCTGGAGTTGTTGATGTCGCTGGTGGTGGCGACCCTGGTGATCAACTGGGCGATGATCAGTTTTTCGCATTTCAAGTTTAGGCAGCATATGGATCGGACGGGGCAGGTGCCGTTGTTCAAGGCGCTTTGGTATCCGTATGGGAATTATGTTTGCCTGGCGTTTGTGGTGTTTATTCTTGGGGTGATGCTGCTGATTCCGGGGATTCAGGTGTCGGTGTATGCGATTCCGGTTTGGGTGGTGTTTATGTGGGTTTGTTATGGGATCAAGAACAGGCGCAAGGCTCGGGAGGGGGTGGCCTTGGACCGGGGGTGATCTTGAGTACATATCCGTTGCTGCGGTAACGGCTGCTTATGGTTCCGCTCTTACAGCGGCTCACTTTGGAAAAGCCCCAAAGTAAGCAAAGGGCTCTGCCCCGCCTGTCGGCGCCTCGCTGTGGCTCGGCGTTCCCTCACTC
>NZ_JACAPN010000039.1:0-49288 GCF_013385665.1 Pseudomonas sp. D4002 | reverse complement strand
CCAGGTTAGCCGTCCTGGGCCAAGGATGGCCCATGACGGCGGCCCACGGTCCAAAGCCGGAGTGAGGGCACACCGAGCCTAGGCGAGGTGCCGAGTGGTGGGGCAAGAGCGTTTTGCTTACTTTTGCGCTGTTCAAAAGTGAGCCGCTGTAAGAGCGGAACCATAAGTGGCCGTTACCTAAATAACGGATATACACCCAACCCCTGCGGGCTACTTCAAATTCCCACTCAAAAACTGCTGCAACCGCTCGCTCTTCGGATTACCCAGCACATCCTCCGGCGCACCCTGTTCCTCCACCAACCCCTTGTGCAAAAACAGCACCTGGCTCGACACCTTGCGCGCAAAGCTCATCTCATGGGTCACCATGATCATCGTCCGGCCTTCCTCAGCCAAACCCTGGATCACCTTCAACACCTCACCCACCAACTCCGGGTCCAGCGCCGAAGTCGGCTCGTCAAACAGCATCACCTCCGGCTCCATCGCCAGCGCCCGGGCAATCGCCACCCGCTGTTGCTGGCCACCCGACAAAAACGCCGGATATTGACCGGCCACCCGCGCCGGCAACCCCACCTTGTCCAGATACCGGCGAGCACGATCCTCGGCGTCCTTCTTGCTGCAACCCAGCACCCGGCGCGGCGCCATGGTGATGTTCTCCAGCACACTCATGTGGCTCCACAGGTTGAAATGCTGAAACACCATCGCCAACCGCGTACGCAGGCGCTGCAACTCAGCATCATCCGCCACGCGCATCCCATGGCGGTCACTGACCATGCGAATCTGCTGCCCATCCAGCGTCATCGCGCCATCATTGGGCTGTTCAAGAAAATTGATACAACGCAAAAAGGTACTCTTGCCCGAGCCACTGGCGCCGATCAAGCTGATCACATCACCGGTCCTGGCCTTGAGCGAGACACCTTTGAGCACCTCATTGTCGCCATAGCTTTTATGCAGGCCTTCAACGGTCAATTTGTACATGGGGCGTGCATCCTCAAGGCGAAAGTAGGTAGCCGCTGCGATAGGCTTCAGTGCCGGCGACATGGGCAATGACCATCCCGGCAGTGGCCATGCGCCGCAGCGAACGAGCGTAAAGCAGCCCGGCATTGCGGCAATGCACTGGCGTTACGCGGTCGGAAATGGGGTCGATGATTTCGGCGATCAGTTGCCCGGCGTCCACGTATTCCCCAGGCAGCGCGCTGAATACCAGCAAGCCGCCCACGGGTGTGGCCACCGGCTCGACGCCCGCCAGCGGTGTGGCGGGGTAGGGCAATTCCGGCAGCGGTGCCGGCTCGCCGCTGATTGCGCCGAAGTGAATCAGGTAATCGATGATCGCCTGGCAGTCGAGGCTGGCCAGGCCGTGGTTGACGTCGCCCTGGCCGCGCAACTCGACGGTGACGGAAAAGCTGCCCATCGGAATCGGGAAGCGCTCGCCAAACCGTTGTTGCAATTGCCACCACACCAGCGTGAAACACTCATCGAACGACTGCCCACCGGAATCGGTAGCCAACAGGCTGGCTTCCGAACCGATATAGCGCGCCAGCGGCTCCACCTGCGGCCACGCCTCGGGGGTGGTGTACAGGTGTGCAACGGCTTCGAAGTCGCAGTGCAGGTCCAGCACCATGTCGGCATCACACGCCAGGCGTTGCAGCACCAGGCGTTGGGATTCCAGTTGTGTGACGGGCGTTTGCGCCGCCAGGGCCATGGTCAGCGCATCGCGGATCAGTTCGACGTTGTGCGCAGGATCATCTCCCAGCAGGCCTTCGACTTGATTGCCAACCTCGTCGGACAGGTCGACAAACAGGCGGTTGAAGTTCTGCCCGCTTTCCAGCTCATAGCGGCCCAGGGGGATGTCCATCAACACCTGTTCCAGGCCGGTCGGGTTGGCGATCGGCACCAGCACGATCTCGCTGCGCAGGCGGCCGGCCGCAGCCAGCTCCGCCAGGCGCGCCTTCAAGTGCCAGGCCACCAGCATGCCCGGCAATTCGTCGGCGTGCAGTGACGACTGGATGTAGACCTTGCCTTCGGCCTGCTCCGGCCCGAAGTGGAAACTGTGGATTTGTCGCTCCGTGCCCGGCACCGGCGCCACAAGTGGATGAATCTGATGACGCATGAAGGCTCCTTAGTGGCTGGGGCCGAGAAAGGCCAGCCAGCGACGCTCCGCCAGACGAAACAGACCGACCAGGGCAAAGGTCACGGTCAGGTAGATCAGCGCAGCGATACCGAATGATTGAAAGGTCATGTAGGTGGCCGAGTTGGCGTCCCGGGCGACTTTCAGGATATCCGGGATGGTCGCGGTGAAGGCCACCGTCGTCGAGTGCAGCATCAGGATCACTTCATTACTGTAGTACGGCAGCGAGCGGCGCAGGGCCGACGGCATGATTACGTAGGCATACAGCTTCCAGCCGCTGAGGCCGTAGGCTTTCGCCGCTTCGACTTCGCCGTGGGCCATGCTGCGGATCGCCCCGGCAAAAATCTCCGTGGTGTAGGCGCAGGTGTTGAGGGCGAAGGCGAGAATCGTGCAGTTCATCGCATCACGAAAGAACGCGTCCAGCACCGGCTGCGCGCGAACCGCCGCGATGCTGTAGATCCCGGTGTAGCAAATCAGCAACTGGATATACAGCGGCGTGCCGCGAAACAGGTAGGTGTAGAACTGCACCGGCCAGCGCACCCAGCGATTGCGCGACACCCGCGCAATGGACAGCGGGATCGATACCAGGAAGCCGATGAAGATCGACGCGCTGAGCAGCCACATCGTCATGGCCAGCCCGGTGATGTGCTGGCCGTCGCTATAAAGGAAGGGGCGCCAGTATTGCTGGATAAGTTCGATCATCGCACTGCCTCCCGGGAGCCTGCGGAGTAGCGCCGTTCGAGGCGGCGCAGGACGAAGTTGGACGCGCTGGTGATCAACAGGTAGATAAACGCGGCGATCACCAGGAAATAGAACAGCTGATAAGTACTCTTGCCGGCATCCTGCGCGGCCTTGACCAGGTCGGCCAGGCCGATGATCGACACCAGGGCGGTGGCCTTGAGCATCACCATCCAGTTATTGCCGATGCCCGGCAGGGCGAAGCGCATCATCTGCGGGAAGGTCACGAAACGAAACCGCTGGCCACGCGTGAGGCCGTAGGCCGTGGCGGCCTCCAACTGGCCACGGGGCACGGCGAGGATCGCGCCGCGAAAGGTCTCGGTGAAATACGCACCGTAGATAAAGCCCAGGGTGATCACCCCGGCGCTGAATGGGTCGATCTCGATGTAGTCCCATTCCATAAAGTCGGTAAAGCTGGTCAGCCAGATTTGCAGGCTGTAGAAAATCAGCAGCATCAGCACCAGGTCGGGCACGCCGCGAATCAGGGTGGTGTAGATCTGCGCGGGAATCCGCAGGAACGGCAGGCTGGACAGTTTGGCGGTAGCCCCGAGCAGGCCAAGCAATACGCTGACGGCCAGGGAGAACACCGACAACTTGACGGTCATCCAGGTGCCTTGCAGCAACAGCGGGCCGAAACCCTTCAAGCTGAAGGCACTGAGCCCCAGGGTTTGCAAAAGATCTTCGAACATAAATCAGGACCTATGGCGATAAAAAAGCGCCCCTCCAGAGGAAGGGCGCCCCAGGCATTATTTGCCGCTGTACAGGTTCAGATCGCCAAAGTGTTTCTTCTGGATGGTGGCGTAGGTGCCATCATCGTGTAACGCTTTGATACCTTTATCCAACAAGGCCTTGAGGTCTTTGTTACCTTTTTTGATACCGACCGCAGTTTTGGACGGCAGCAGTGGATCGTCGATGGCCTTGCTGACTTCGTAGTCAGCACCGGCTGGCGACTTCAAAAAGCCCAGTTCGGCTTGCAGCATGTCCTGCACGGAAGCGTCCAGGCGGCCGGAAGTCAGGTCGGCGTACACCTGGTCCTGGTTGGCGTAGGCCTTGGTGGTGACACCGGCCTTGTCCAGTACGGCCTTGGCGTAGGCTTCCTGGATGGTGCCTTGCTCGTAGCCCACGTTTTTACCCTTCAGGGACTCAGGCGTGGAGAAGTTCGCGCCCTTTTTGAACACCAGTGAGGTTGGGCCGGAGAACAGCTCGTTGGAGAAGTCGATCGCCTTTTCACGGGCTTCGGTCACGGTCATCGAGGAAATCACGCCGTCAAACTTGTTGGCGTTGAGGCCTGGAATCATGCCGTCGAAATCACTTTCGACCCACTTGCACTTGACCTTCAGCTCGGCACAGATGGCATTGCCCAGGTCGATATCGAAGCCCACCAGGCTGCCGTCAGCGGCTTTAGACTCAAATGGCGCGTAGGACGGATCGACACCAAAACGCAATTCCTTGTATTCCTTGGCCAGCGCGGAACCGGCGGCCATGCACAGAGCCAGTGCAGAAAGGGTCAGCAATGCTTTTTTCATTATGTAATCCCTGGAAACCAAGATAAGCGCTTGTGGCGCGGTTAGGACTGTTACTGAACGGTGTCAGACCGGACTCAAGTAGCAATTTCTGCACCATAGTTCCGAATGGTCGTTTTAAAAGGTGAGATTAAGGAGTTGTGCCAGTAGGAAATGCCCGAAAATGGGCATTGATCAATCTATGCATTATTTTGGGGCGTGTGAGGTTTTCAAATGTGGGAGCGGGCTTGCTCGCGAAGGCGGTGGATCAGTCGGTACATGTATTGACTGACACACCGCATTCGCGAGCAAGCCCGCTCCCACATTGATCGGTGGCGTTCGTGAGAGACGTGTCAGGCCAGTAAATCCTGCAGGGTCGCCAGGTTGTCGGCTTCCTCGACGGCCTTGTCCTGGCGCCAGCGCAACATCCTCGGGAAACGTACCGCAATTCCGCTCTTGTGCCGCTTGGACAGGGCAATCCCTTCAAAACCCAGTTCAAACACCATGCTCGGCGTGACGCTGCTCACCGGGCCGAATTTCTCCACGGTGGTCTTGCGTACGATGGCGTCGACCTTGCGCATTTCTTCATCGGTCAGCCCCGAATACGCCTTGGCGAACGGCACCAACGTACGCTCAGTACCGGGCGGGCCGTCCCACACCGCAAAGGTGTAGTCGCTGTACAGGCTGGCGCGCCGGCCATGGCCGCGCTGGGCATAGATCAGCACGGCATCGACACTGAACGGGTCGACTTTCCACTTCCACCACACGCCCATGTCCTTGGTCCGGCCCACGCCGTAGAGCCCGTCCCGGGCCTTGAGCATCATGCCTTCCACGCCCAGGCTGCGAGACGCCTCACGCTGCTCTGCCAAGTCTTGCCAGCTATCGCCGATCAGCAATGGCGACGTGCGCAATGTTGGCTGGTCGCAGTCGCTGACCACCAGCTCCAGTTGCGCCCGGCGTTCGGCCTGGGTGTGGTTGCGCCAGTCTTCGCCGTGGTGTTCCAGCAGGTCATAAGCGAGCACGGCGACCGGCGCGTCTTCGAGGATTTTCTTGCCCAGGGTCTTGCGGCCAATGCGCTGTTGCAGCAGGGCGAAGGGTTGCACCGAGTCCTTCCACACCACGATTTCGCCGTCGATCACCGTGCCATCGGGCAGGCTGTTTTCCAGGTCATGAAGCTCCGGAAAGCGCTCGGTGACCAGTTCTTCGCCCCGAGACCAGACCCACAAGCGGCCTTCGCGCTTGACCAGTTGTGCGCGGATACCGTCCCACTTCCATTCCACTTGCCAGTCAGCAGGGGAGCCGAGCAAGGCATCGAACTGCTCCACCGGCTGGGCCAGGCCATGGGCCAGGAAAAACGGATAAGGCTGCCCGCCACGCTGGGCGTGTTCGTCGGACGATTCGGCGGCAATCAGCTTCAAGTAGCCTTCGGCCGTCGGACGGTTCGACAGGTCGGTGTAGCCCACCAGCCGCTGGGCCACGCGTTTGCTGTCCAGCCCGGCCATGGCGGCCAGGGCGCGGGTGACCAGCAACTTCGACACACCGACCCGGAAGCTGCCGGTGATCAGCTTGATGCAGAGCATCAGGCTCGGCTGATCCAGCTGTGCCCACAACGCGGGCAGGCGTTCTGCCAGTTCTTCTGGCGGCAGGCCACGCAAGGGCAGGAGTTTTTCTTCCAGCCACACGGCCAGACCATCGTCCGAGGTGTGGGGCGATTCCGGTAACAGCAGCGAAATGGTTTCCGCCAGGTCGCCTACCGACTGATAACTTTCTTCGAACAGCCACGGCTCAATGCTCGCGGCTTCGGTGGCCATGTCCCGCAGCAACCGGGTGGGTACTAGTTGTCGGGGCCGGCCGCCGGATAAAAAGTACACCGCCCATGCCGCATCTTCCGCGGGCGCCTGTAGGAAATAAGCCTGCAAGGCGGCGAGCTTGGCGTTGCTGGAGGTGGTGGCGTCGAGGTTGGCGTACAGCTCGGCGAAGGCTTTCATGACGTGGCCTCCTCTTCGTCATCGCCGTATTCGGTGGTGAATCCCTGGGCATCCAGGCCCTTTTCCCGCAGATGCCTGACCAATACGCCCACAGAACCGTGGGTGACCATTACCCGCTCGGCACCGGTTTGCTCAATGGCCCATAACAGTCCGGGCCAATCGGCGTGGTCCGAGAGCACAAAGCCGCGATCCACGCCGCGCCGCCGCCGGGTGCCGCGCAGGCGCATCCAGCCGCTGGCGAAGGCGTCGCTGTAGTCGCCGAAGCGGCGAATCCAGGTGCTGCCACCGGCAGAGGGCGGGGCGATGATCAGGGCCTGGCGCAACAAAGGGTCGGTCTTTTTGAAGTCGCCGGCGTAGAGGGTTTCAGGGATATAGATGCCAGCTTCGCGGTACACCCGATTCAAGGGTTCGACCGCGCCATGGCTGAGGATCGGGCCGATGCTGGCGTCGATGCCGTGGAGAATCCGCTGGGCTTTGCCGAAGGAATAACAGAACAACACGCTGGCCTTGCCGGCGGCGATATTGGCCTGCCACCAGTCGTTGATCCCGGCAAAAATCTGCGCCTGGGGCTGCCAGCGGTAGATCGGCAGGCCGAAGGTCGATTCGGTGATAAACGTATGGCAGCGCACCGGTTCGAACGGCGCGCAGGTGCCGTCGGGCTCGACTTTATAGTCGCCGGAGGCGACCCAGACTTCACCCTGGTATTCCAGGCGCACCTGGGCGGAGCCGAGGACATGGCCGGCGGGGTGGAAACTCAAGGTGACGCCGTGGTGGCGCAGGCTTTCGCCGTAGGCCAGGGTTTGCAGGTTGATGTCCTGGCCGAGGCGCGAGCGCAGGATACCTTCGCCGGGGGCGGCGGCCAGGTAGTGTTGGTTGCCGGTGCGGGCGTGGTCGCCGTGGGCGTGGGTGATGACCGAACGTTCCACCGGGCGCCAGGGGTCGATGTAGAAATCCCCGGCGGGGCAGTAGAGGCCTTCGGGCCGGGCGATAACAAGGTCCATGGGCGTGCCGTGGAGGTGGGCTTGTTAATTATGAGGCGAGGGCGGGTGGAGAAGTTCTATCGGAATGCATGCAATCAAATGTGGGAGCTGGCTTGCTGTGGTGAGGGGGCTTGTCCCCCGTCGGGTTCACCACAGATTGATGGGGCTGCTTCGCAGCCCAACGCGGGGCAAGCCCGCTCACCACAGCAAGCCCGCTCCCACATTTTGATCCGGTTGAGGCTGGGAAACCGGGTTACTTGCCCGGCACCAGCGTCAACCGCGTCTTCCCGTACACCCCGTCAAAGTTCTGCGGCTGCATCGGGAAGCTCAGGTATTGCGCCTTCAGCCACGGGTCGATGCCATTGGCATAGTTCGGGCTGGCCGGGTTGCCGGATTGGCCGATGCCGCTTTGGCCCATCATCGGTTCCGCCAGGCCGAAGTCGACAATCATCCGCAGCGCCGGCACCTGGGTCGTGTCGAAACTCTGGCCCCAGCTATACGGTGCGCTGTTCAGGGTGTTGTGATCGCCGCCCGCGGCCAGTGGGCCGCGAATGGCCTGGCCGCTGGTGTTCTTCCAGGTGTAGCTGTGCAGTTTGCCCCACTGCCAGGCCTTGTGATCGGCGCCCAGCGCGCTGTCGCCTGCGGTGATCGCGGCGGCCAGGCTACGGGCGAGGATCGCCGGCTTGTCGGTTTTCTGCCCGGTGCGGGCGTCATTCCAGAACGGGCTGTCTTCGCGCCCCAGCAGGTGGTCGGCCACCGCCGAGTACGACAGGTTGGCGTTACCGATAAAGGCTTTCCAGGTGGCGCTGTTTTCCGGACCGAGTTCGTCGAGGAAAATCTGCTTGGCGCTTTCCTGCAGGAACAACTCATAAATCGCCGCGTCGGCGGAGGTGGATGCCAGCCGACCGTCGAAGGCCATCAGGCGGCCCAGTGCTTCCCGCGCCTTGGCCTGGTCTGCCACCGGCAATCCATCGATCGCCTGTTTCAGCGGCTGGGCCATGCCCGGCGCCTGGAACATGCTCTTGAGCTTGGCGGCGAACGTGGTGGTCTGGTCGTACTGCATGGCAATCATGCTGCGGCTGTCATGCTTGCCGCTGCCGGCCAGTTGCGCGATACGTTCGGCGCGTTCCGGCGCGGCCCACGAGTTGGACAGTTGCATGCCGTAGCCACGGGGAATGGTGCGCTGGTTGGCCGTGCCGATCCAACCCTGGGCCGGGTCCTGATCGTAGGGGTGCAGCATCGCATCGGCGTAGCCATCCCAGTCGAAACGCCCGTCCCAGCCCGGCGATGGCACCAGGCCTTCGCCTTCACGGCGGTTGGGGAACCGCCCGGTCACTTGCCAGCCAATGCTGCTGGCGTCGGCGAAGACCATGTTCAAGGCAATTGCGCGAATTTCCCGGGTGGCGTCAGACGCTTTACCGGCGGTTTGCGCACGGGACAGGTCGAAGAACGCGTCCAGGCTCTTGTCGTCCTTGAAATCGGCGGTTTGCAACGCCAGGCCGTAGCCGCTGGTCAGCGACTGGGCACTGTTGAGCAGCGGCCCGTGGCGGGTTTCGTACACCGCTTCGCGAATCGGCCGCTGGCCCTTGGCGAAGTAGGTTTCATTGCGCACGATGGCGGGCAGCCATTTGCCGTTGTTTTCGTAGTACAGCGCGTTGCCCTGGCGCTTGACCTTCTCCAGGAATACGTCCTGGGTGTCACCCGAGACCTGGCTCATGCTCCAGGCCACCTTGCCGTTGAAGCCGGAAAGCAGGGTTGGCAAACCGGCGATGGACACACCGGCGGCCTGGTATTTCGGCGAGCGGATCTGCACGTAGTTCCACAGCGACGGGGCCTGCATCGAGGTCGACAGGTCATTGGCCAGCAGGCTCTTGTTGCTGCGGCTGCGCTGCGGGCCGATCGCCCAGTTGCTGGAGCTGGACGTGCCCAGGGTGTTGAGGGTGCCGAGGTGCTCGCTGAGGCTGGTCAGCGCAGCGAGGCCCGGGATCTGGCCCAGGTTGATGCCCTTGAGCTTGTCGGACTCGGCCACTGGCAGCGGTTCATCCGGGTAGCTCGGGGTCAGCCAGGCGAGTTTTTCGGCACCGACTTTTTGCGCGAGCACCAATGACGACAGCTCTTCCTGCAAGTTGGTCGATTCGCTGAAATTCAGCAGGCAGAACAGCAGCGCCGAATCTTCCGGCTTCCAGTATTCAGGCTTGTAGCCAGTCTGGGCCAGGTCTGGCGGCAGCTTGTCGCGGTAGCGGAACAGGTAGGCGTTGACCCCGCGCGCATACACCTCAAAGAAGCGCTTGAGGCGCGGCGACGAGGCGTTATAAAGCTCGCCGGCGCTTTTGCGCAGGTTGACCGCCCGCATGAAACGGTCGACATCCAGCACATCCGGCCCGGACATTTCCGCCAGGCGGCCCTGGGCCAGCAGGCGCAGGGCGACCATCTGGGTGATGCGGTCGCTGGCGTGCACGTAGCCCAGGGTGAACAGCGCATCGTGGAAGGTGCTGCTTTCAATCAGCGGGATGCCCTGGCTGTTGCGGCGCACCGAAACGTTCTGCGCCAGGCCCTTGATCGGCTGTACGCCGGAAACCGGAGGCAGGGTGTCTTGGGTGCTCTGTAACTGGCAACCGGCCAGGCCCAAGGCACTGGCAATTGCCGCGGCAACGCCGAACCGGGGAAGAAAGTGTGAGAGGGCTGGCGAGGCCATGGCAAAGCTCCTGCGGGGGGTAGCGTCAGTAAAGGCGCTACGTTAGTGAGCGCGGCGAAACGACGCAAGCGGGAGGCGATGCTTATTTCAGGATTTGCGTAAGGTTTCCAGTCGGGCACAAATCAGTGTGGGAGCAGGCTTGCTCGCGAATGCGGTGTATCAGCTAAAAGAGTTGTGGCTGATCCACCGCATTCGCGAGCAAGCCCGCTCCCACATTTTGATCCCGTTGACCTTCAGGATTTTGGCGGATTGACCTTCTGCACCAGCTCATAGGCACGCACCGTCGCCGGGCGTTGCTTGATGTGGTTGAACCAGCGTTCTACATGTGGGAAGTCTTCCAGCTTCTGGCTCTGCCACTTGTGGGAAACGATCCACGGGTAGATCGCCATGTCGGCAATGCTGTATTCCTCGCCGGCCACGAACGTGCGGTCGGCCAGGCGCCGGTCCAGCACGCCATACAGGCGGGCGGTCTCATCCACATAGCGTTTGATCGCGTAGGGAATCTTTTCCGGGGCGAACTGGCTGAAGTGGTGATTTTGGCCGGCCATCGGCCCCAGGCCACCCATTTGCCAGAACAGCCATTGCAGCGCTTCCTGACGACCACGCAGGTCCTGGGGAATGAACTTGCCGGTTTTTTCCGCGAGGTACAGCAGGATCGCACCGGATTCGAACAGGGAAATCGGCGCGCCGCCGTCGGTCGGGTTCTGATCGACGATGGCCGGGATGCGGTTATTGGGGGCGATCTTCAGGAAGTCGGGCTTGAACTGATCGCCCTGGCCGATGTTGATCGGGTGTACCTCGTAAGGCAGGCCGGCTTCTTCCAGGAACAACGACACTTTGTGACCGTTGGGGGTGGTCCAGTAATACAGGTCGATCATGAAGCTCTCCAAGGGTGGTGATGCTTGAGCGAATGCCTGTAGGTATAGGTGATGTTAGGGTGACGAAAATTCAATGAAACATTTGGGTCTATCGATATGGAAATTCGTGCGGGCGCAGCGTTGATTCTGATTGACCAGCAAAAAGGCATTCACCATCCCAGGCTGGGACGGCGCAATAATCCGCACGCCGAGGCGCGCATGCAGGCGTTGCTGGCGCATTGGCGGCGCGAAGGCTGGCCGGTGATTCATGTGCAGCATCTGTCTCATTCGCCGGAATCGGTGTTCTGGCCGCAGCAGTCGGGGGTGGAGTTTCAGGATGCATTTATTCCGCAGGCGGGTGAGCAGTTGATCCAGAAACGGGTGCCGGACGCATTTTGTGGGACGGGGCTGGAAGCGAGGTTGCATGAGGCCGGGCTTCGGCAAGTGGTGCTGGTGGGCGTGGCCACCCATAACTCGGTGGAGGCCACGGCCCGCAGTGCCGGCAACCTGGGGTTTGAGACGTGGGTTATCGAAGATGCCTGCTACACCTTCGACAAGGCGGACTTTTTCGGGCAGATGCATTCGGCGCAGGCGGTACATGCCATGTCGTTGGGCAACCTGCACGGCGAGTACGCCACAGTGATTTCCTCCAAACAGTTGCTGGAGTGACCGTTGTGGCGAGGGAGCTTGCTCCCGCTGGACCAGGCTGGAGCTCCAGTGCGAAGCGCTCCCGAGTGCCTCACCTCAGTCCGCCTGAAGACGCGCGTGCACAGATTTTGGGGCTGCTACGCAGCCCAACGGGAGCAAGCTCCCTCGCCACAGAGGATCTAAGCCACCGCGCCGTCCACCAACACCTGCAACGTTTGTTGTGAGCATCGCTCGATGCGTACCCGCACACCATAGACTTCGGCAAACAGCGCCGTATCCAGCACGTCATCCGCCGCGCCACTGGCGTACAGCCGGCCCTGGCGCAGCACCGCGATATGGTCGGCATAGCGCGCCGCGAGGTTGATGTCGTGCAGCACCACCACGGCGATCAGGTTGTGTTCCCGCACCAGGTCGCGCACGCAATCCATGACCTTCAACTGGTAGTTCAAGTCCAGCGCACTGGTGGGTTCATCCAGCAGCATCACCTGTGGCCGGCGCGCAATCAGTTGCGCCAGGCTGACCAGTTGCCGCTGGCCGCCGGATAATGTGCTCAATAGCTGATCCGCCAGATGAGCGATGCCAATCCTTTGCAACGCATCAAAGGCCTCGCGCATGCACGCGTCGCTTGAAAGCGCAATGCCCTCGACGTTCGCCACCCGCAGCGCGGCGATCACGCTTTCCATCACACTCAGGCTCAAGCCCGGCGGAAGGTTTTGCGGCATATAGGTCACACGCCGGGCGCGGTCACCGACGGACATTTTCGTCAGGTCCAGGTCACCCAATCTGACAACGCCCTGCATCTTTTCCAGCCCCGCCACCGCCCGCAGCAACGTCGACTTGCCCGCACCGTTCGGCCCGATCAACGCGGTCAGGCTGCCGTGGGCCAAGGTTGGCAAACTCAGGTCATGCACAATCTGGCGCCGGCCATAGCTGACCTGGGCGTTCTGAATCGACAGCCCGCTGCTCATAACTGCCTCCCGCGCTTGAACACCAGCAACACGAAAATCGGCACGCCCACCAGCGCGGTGACGATACCCACGGGTACGATCACCCCGGGCATGATCAGCTTGCTGGCGATGGATGACAGCGACAACAGTAACGCGCCGACAAGCGCGCTGGCCGGCAGCAGGAAGCGCTGGTCTTCACCCACCAGAATCCGCGCGATGTGCGGACCCACCAGGCCGATAAATCCGATGGTTCCCACAAACGCCACGGCGGTGGCCGACAGCAGGCTGATACGCAACAACGAGAAAAACCGCAGGCGCTTCACATCGACACCGAAGCTTTGCGCGCGGTCTTCGCCCATGCGCAACAGGGTCAGGCGTGGCGCGGCCGCGAAGGAAAAGGGCATGACCACGGCGACCACCAACGCGAGGATGCCCAGCTTGTCCCAGTTGGCCCGGGTCACGCTGCCCAGGGTCCAGAACACCAGTTGTTGCAGCACATCTTCGGTGGCGACCAGTTGCAACAGGGCGACCACCGCGTTGCAACTGAACACCAGGGCAATCCCGAACAGCACCAGGCTTTCCACCCCGGCACCGCGCAGGCGCGACATGGCTTGCAGCAAAAAGACCGAGGCGGCGGCAAACACAAAGGCTGAAATGGAAATCGCCGTATTGACCGACACCCACAGCGTCGTCACCGGAAACACAATCACCAGGGACGCGCCCAACGCCGCCGCCGAGGAAACCCCCAGGGTGAATGGACTGGCGAGCGGGTTGTTAAGGATCGCCTGCATCTCGGCGCCCGCCAGCGACAGCGCGCAACCGACCAACACCGCCATCAAGGCGTAGGGCAGGCGCACGTTCCAGATGATCACCTGGTCGGTGGCGCTCAGGTGGGCCGGGTGCAGCAAGCCATCGAGCAGGGCGCCAAGGCCCATGCCCGACGGGCCGCTGGCCAGGTCCACGAGGATCGCGCACATCAGCGCGCCACCCAGCAGGGCCAGCAGCCAGCAACGACGCGCGAGCAGGCGGCGATAGCCTTGGCTGGCGGTGGCGAGGTCGAGGGTTTGAGTGGTCATTGGATTCGCAGCCTTGAAAACGACGAAAATCCCTGCCGGTACACGGTCAGTGTGGGAGCTGGCTTGCCTGCGATGGCGTTGGTGAATCCAACACCGCTATCGCAGGCAAGCCAGCTCCCACAGGAACCGTGTCCAGGCAGGGAATGGGTTGTGAGCCTTAGTTACTTGGCCTTGCCATCAATCCAGTAAGCACCCTGCAGCGGCATGCCGAGGAACTGTTGGTTCATCGCTTCCATGGTCGCCTTGGGATCCAGCTTGGCGAACAATTCCGGATGCACCCACTTGGCCAGCGCTTCAATCGCCAGCAGGTTGTACGGCGAGTTGTAGAAGTCATGCCACAGACCGTGGGAATTGCCCTCACGAATCGCCCGAAGGTTCACAAACTCAGGGCGGGCCAGCACGGCGTCAAACGCGGCACGCGCGTCTTCGTTGCTCACGCCAGCACCCAGAATCAACCCGGGCTTGTGATTGCCGGTGGCCACATACACATCCGGGTCAGACTTCAGCGCGTACTCGACACTGATATCTCCCAGCGCCCCCGGCACCACGTCGGCGGCGATGTTGCGCCCGCCCACCAGCTTGATCACTTCACCCATGCCGCTCTTGCCAGTGGTGTGCCCCGGTGCCTGCCAGGCGCCGGCGAGCAATTCCAGGAACACGCTCGGGCGCGGCCCGGCCGGCAAGGTGGCGACGGCGTCGGTGATCACCTTGATGTGCTGGTCATAAAAGTCGAGGAACGCCTTGGCCTGGGTTTCCCGGCCCAGGGCCTGGCCCAGGGCGGTCATGCTGGCGTGGGTGCCTTGCACCGGGTTGATGCGGAAGTCGACGAACAACACTGCAATGCCCGCCTTGGCCAACACGTCCGCCACCGGGCTGTGTTCAGTCGGGCCATGGCCGGAAATGCTGAACACCGCCAGGTCCGGTTTCAGCGAAAGAATTTCCTCGGCGCTGACGCTTTGCTCCGACGCCTGGCCAATCAGCGGAATGTCTTTTACCGTCGGAAATTTCGCCACGTAGGCGTTATAGGTGTGGGCGTCCAACAGTTTCAAGTCATTCTGCCAGCCGACAATCCGTTGGAATGGCGCGTCCTTGTCCAGCAAGGCAAAGGCCGAAATCAGCCGGCCTTCGCCGAGCACCACGCGCTGCACGTGGTCTGGCACTTCGACCTTGCGGCCCAGCACGTCGGTGACTTCATGGGCGGCGGCGGTTTCGGCGTGGCCGAGGATCAGCACGGCAAACAGCGCGCCCAGCTTGAGGAAGTTGCGGGGTTTCAACATGGCGAGAACTCCAGGTGAAGGCGGCGCATCAGACATCGCTCCAGCGCCGCAAAAGGTTGTGATAGGCGCCGCTCAGTTGCAGCAATGCGTGGTCGTCGGCGTGTTGCGCGGTGAGGCGTTGAATCGCCACGTCCATGTCCAGCAGCAGTTGGCGCTGGCTGTCTTCGCGCACCAGGCTTTCGATCCAGAAGAAACTGGCGATGCGCTCGCCGCGGGTGACCGGGTTGATCTTGTGCAAACTGCTGCCGGGATAAATCAGCAGGTGCCCGGCGGGCAGCTTCACCGCGTGCTCGCCGAAGGTGTCGCGGATCACCAGTTCGCCGCCGTCGTAGCTGGCCGGATCAGCCAGGAACAAGGTGGCGGAGATGTCGGTGCGCACCCGTTCGCGCACACCCTTGAGGCCGCGAATCGCATTGTCGATATGCCAGTCGAAGGCTTCGCCGCCGCTGTAGCGGTTGAACAGCGGCGGGTAGATTTTCTTCGGCAGGGCGGCGGACATGAACAGCGCGTTGTCCGACAGCCGCGACAGAATCTGCTCACCCAGGCGAATCGCTACCGGCGCGTCTTCCGACAGCTGCCGGTTGTTTTTCGCCATGGCCGAGCGTTGCCCGGCAGTGACCTTGCCGTCGACCCACGGTTGATCGAGCAGGGTGGCGACGGCCACCGCGACTTCTTCGGCACTCAACAGGCCGGGGATTTCGATCAGCACGGCTTAAAACTCATAGTCGACACTGGCGGTGAGCGTGCGCCCGGCGCCCGGAATGCCGTAGAGCTGGAAGCCGTCCAGGGACGCGCCGATCTGGCTGTAGTAGAACTTGTTAAACACGTTGTTCAGGTTGAGGTTGACCGTGGTTTGCCTGGTCACTTTGTATTGCGCAGCCACGTTGTTGAGCCAGTAGCCGGGGGCCTTTTCGTGGTCACGGGTGTAGATCGCGTACACGCCGGACGGGCCGGTGGCGTAGCTGCTGTTGTTGTTCAGGCCGCCGACGTATTTGTTGTCGCTGTAGCGGCGGCGTCCTACGTATTGCGCGCCGTAACTCAGGCTCAGGTCGTCGGTGACGGCGTAGGTGGTCCACAGGTTGGCGGTCAGGTCGGGAACGTTCTTGGCTTCCTCGCCTTTGTTGGCCCCTTTGGTCTGGGTGCTTTTCAGCGCGGAGAACCCGCTGTACACCGTCCAGCGCGGGCTGATATTGCCTTGCAGGCCCAGTTCCACACCGTCTACGCGCTTGGCGGGGAGGGCGCGTACCGGAGCGCTTTCGCCGTCCTGGTATTCCCAGGAGTTGTCCAGTTCTGTGCGGAAGATCGCGGCGGTGACGTTCAGCAGGTCGTGGGCAATGTCCCACTTGGTGCCGATCTCGTAGGTCTTCGACTTGGCCGGGGTGTAGTTGCTGGTGCTCGCGGCGCCGTAGATCTGGTTGTTGGTCGACGCGCCCAGGGCTGACGGTTGTGCCGCTTCGCTGTAGGACACGTAGATGCTGCCGTTAGGCAACGGCTTGTACACCGCGCCGACCCGGCCGCTCACGGCACCGTCGGTGCTGTCGATGGACGCTTGGCCACGCTGGGTGGTTTTGGCCTGCCAGTTGTCGTAGCGCAGGGAGCCGAGCACTTGCCACTGTTCATTCAGGGTGACGGTATCGCCCAGGTAGATGCCGGCGTTGTCGATCACTGAGCGTGGCTGGCCTTCACCCTTGGTCACTTCGTTGCTGGCGAAGCTGTGGTTCGGGTCGTTCATGTCGAAGAACAGGTCGCCGGCTGGCACTTCGGCGTTGCGTTTCAGGCCGCCGTAGGTCTCGTGATAGAACTCGAGCCCGCTGACCACCGCGTGTTCCAGCCCGCCGGTATTGAGCTTGAAGGCGAAGTCGGTCTGGTTGTCGAGGATGGTATAGCGCGTCGACTGGCCGAAGTCGCTCCCTCGCAAAATACCGTAGGCGGTGTTACCGCTGTTGGCGTATCCCGGGTAGGCATTTACCGTGCTGCCGGGCACTTGGCTGATCGGTCCTACGCCGGTGTAGCCCAAGGTCGCACAGCGCGTGCCGGTGCAGGTTTTTTGGCCATTGCCGTTGGCGGCGAAGAAGCGCGCGGGCGAGAGCACCGCGAAGTTGTCGGTACGCTCCCACTTGGTCTGGTTCTTCAGGGTCGCTTCGTTCCAGTCGAAATCATGCTCGAAGCGGGTGGTCAGCGAAGTGGTTTTGGTCTGCTGGGTGTACAGGTGCGAGTCGCCATACCAGTTGGAGCGCTTGACTCCCGGCATGCGGTCGCCGTCGGTGCCGCGCTGGATCGGCACACCGCCGTCCGGCGTGTTGTCGTCCTTCTGGTAGAAGGTGTCGATAAACAGGCGGGTGTCGGTGCCCAGGCCGAAGCCGAGGGAGGTCGCGATGCCCCAGCGGTCGTAGTCCACGTCGTCACGCTCGGCCACCTGGTTGTAGTGCTTCATCAGGTTGATGCGCAGGGCGGTGGTGTCATTCAGTTGTTGGTTGAAATCGCCGGTGAGGCGGCGGTAGCTGTCGGTGCCGATGCCGGCCGAGAGTTTGTTGGCATCCCCCAGATGCGCCTCTTTGCTCACCAGGTTGACGCTGCCGCCTACCGCGGAAACGCCGGATTCGATCGAGCCGGTGCCCTTGAACACTTCTGCCTGTTGCAGGTTGAAGGTGTCGGTGCGGGTCGATTGGCCGGCATCGCGCACACCGTCGACGGTCAGGCTCTGCTCCGAGGAAAACCCGCGAATCGAAAACAGGTCGCCCCAGCCCAGGTTGCCTTCGCCGGACATGAAGGTGATGCCCGGCACGTTGCGCAACACTTCCTGCAAGGTCTGCGCGTTTTGCTCCTTGAGCACTTGCTGCGGGACGATGGTTACGCTTTGCGGGGCATCAAGCAGCGGCTGGCTGATTTTTGCCGAGGTCACCCGGTCGACTTTAAAGGCGGAAGTGGCTTCACCGTCGATCTTGATTTCCGGCAGGCTCAGCACTGAATCATTCGACGCCGCCACCGGCGCATCGGCCCAGGCGGTGGGAGAAACGCTGCCGGCGGCAAGCAGGCCGAACATCGGCGCAAGGGTAGATTGCAGCGACAGGGCGCGCGGGGTAGGCAATGGCATTCGGAGTGACCTAGGCTAAATTACAATTAATCTCATTTAGATTCGGTAGTCTAAAGACCGATACCGGCCGCCATGCCGTGGCTTTGTAATGTGGATGCGTGATTACCGCTTCCCACAACATTCCATTACATTTGCGCGTACTCCTGGCTGAAGTTTCGGCTATCTCCTGCCTTTTGAGTTTCGGACGAATTGCCCCATGGCCAAGCAAGACCACCTGCTGATCGTTGATGACGACCCGCAAATCCGCCAATTGCTGTGCGACTACCTGAGTGACGCCGGCTTCCAGGTGTCCACCGCCGGCGACGGCAAGGAAATGCGCCGCCGCCTGGCGCTGAATGTCATCGACCTGATCGTCCTCGACCTGATGTTGCCCGGCGAAGACGGCCTGAGTTTGTGCCGCGAATTGCGCGTCAGCTCCAACACGCCGGTGATCATGCTCACCGCCAAGGGCACGCTGATCGACCGGATCGTCGGCCTGGAAATCGGCGCCGACGATTACCTGCCCAAGCCGTTCGACCCGCGGGAGTTGCTGGTGCGGATCAAGGTGGTGCTGCGCCGGGTGCAGAGTTTTCCGGACCGGGCGCGGCTCGATGAAGCACCGAGCATCAGCTTTGCCGGCTGGCAGCTGGACACCCGGGCCCGCCAATTGCTTTCGCCGGAAGGCGTGGTGGTCAGCCTCGGCAACTCCGATTACCGGGTGTTGCGCCTGTTGTTGCAGCATCCCAACCGGCCGCTGAGCCGCGACTTTTTGCTCAACCACGTGTTCGACAAAGACAGCACGCCGTTCGACCGCTCGATTGATGTGTGCGTCAGCCGACTGCGCTCGCAGTTGCCGGCCGGTTTGATCAAGACCGTGCGCAACGAGGGTTACATGCTCACCGCCGACGACGTGGCGCTGCAATCGTGAAACTGCTGCCGCGTTCGCTGTTCGGCCGGCTGGTGCTGATTCTGGTCAGCGGCATGCTCGCGGCCCAGGCCCTGACCAGCAGCATCTGGTACGACATGCGCCACGGCCAGGTGCTGGAAATCCCCAGCCGGCTGATCGCCACGCGGCTGGCGGACGTGGTGCGGCTGGTACACAGCGATCCGGCGCAGGCGGATCTGCTGATCAAGCTGCTTGATACGCCGCGCTTTCGCCTGACCCTGAGTGACCAGGCCAGTGATGTGACAAGCAGCATCAGCGACAGCGACCAGGCCACCGAGCGCTTGCTGAATAAAGTGCTCTCGGAGAAAACCGGCTACACCCAGAACCTGCATCTGTTGAGCCTCAAGTTGCTGGATGCCGAGGGCCAGCATGCCGGGCTGTCGACTCTGCTCAGCTCCAGGCCTGTGGTGGGGCAATTCCTGATTGACCTGCGTTTGCCGGACGGGCGCTGGCTGCAGGTGCAGGCCACCGAAGAACAAGGCTGGACCAGTACTTCGCCGATGGACTTGCTGTTCGATTACGTGATGCGCATTTATCTGCTGCGGGTATTGGTGCTGGTGATCATTGCCCTGGTGGCGGTGCGCCTGGCCATTCGCCCGCTCAACGCCCTGGCCAAGGCTGCCGAAGCCTTGGGCCGGGACATCCAGCGGCCACCGCTGGCCCTCGATGGGCCCACCGAAGTGCGCCGTGCCGCCCAGGCGTTCAACGCCATGCAGCAGCGGCTGATCGCCAATATCGCCGAGCGCACGCGCTTCCTGGCGGCGATTTCCCACGACCTGCGCTCGCCCATTACGCGCCTGCGGTTACGTACGGAAATGCTCGACGACAACCGCACCAAAGAACGTTTTCGCAGCGACCTGGAAGAAATGGAGCACATGGTTTCCAGCACCCTGGACTTCGTCAGCAGCGGCGAAATCAACGAGAAGCGCCAGAACATCGACATCAACGCCTTGCTGCAAAGCTTGCAGGCGGACCTGCAGGACGTGGGCGAGACGGTGACGATAGAAGGGCGGGCCAAACAGCCATTGCCGGGGTATGCCCGCAGTCTCAAGCGTTGTGTGCAGAACCTGCTGGAGAACGCGGTGCGTTATGGCTCCGAGGTGGTGGTGCGGGTAGAGGACAAGGCGGACAGCTTGAAGATCGTCATCAGCGACCGTGGGCCGGGGATTCCCCAGGAGCAACTGGAACAGGTGATGGAGCCGTTTTACCGGGTGGAAGGCTCACGCAATGTGGAAACCGGTGGTTACGGGCTGGGGTTGAGTATCGCGCATACGATCGCCAGTGCCCATGACGGGCGGTTGAGCTTGAGCAATCGGGAGGGTGGGGGATTGGAAGTGGTGTTGGAGTTTCAGCGCAAATCCTGGCCTTGAAATACAGGCTAAATGTGGGAGCGGGCTTGCTCGCGAAAGCGGTGTATCAGTAACAGAGAGGTTGACTGACACTGCGCTTTCGCGAGCAAGCCCGCTCCCACATTTGGATGTGCAGTGTTTCGAGAATCGGGTTTCTTAACTCAAGCCCCGTGGCACTTCTTGAATTTCTTCTCGCTGCCGCACGGGCAAGGATCGTTACGACCCACGTCCTTCAACGTATTGCGCACCGGCTCCTGGTGAGCGTGGCCGCAGTTCGGGCCGTGGACATGGCCGTGGTCGTGATCATGATGATCGTGATCGTGGTTGCAGTCGGGACCATGGACATGGGGTTGCTGAGTCATCGATGTCGCTCCGGAATAAAATCGCCGGGGATTATCTCGCCATTGCGCAACACCTGCACGTCGTTCCCGATAAATAAACCGGTTTTCAACTCGCCTTCAAGACGATAGGGCACGGGATCGCGCGGATTTTTCAGCATGTCGACCACATCGCGGATCTGCGGCCACAGGTTGGTGCGCACCGATACCCGGAAAAAAGCGTGGCTGTGGGGTGGCACGGTCAGCCATTCGTTGGACTCGCCTTCGGTCAGCACCATCGTGCCGAGGCTGACCTTGTAAACCAGGCCGCGTACGGTCAGGTCGTTGTCGTCACGGTTATCCACGCGGAAATACAGCTTGAACTTCTGCTCCAGCAACTTGACCCGCACCGGATCGATCTTGACCAGTCGCACCTCGGGGGCGGGCGTATCGTCGGCGAACCACGACGCGCAGCCGGAGAGCCCCAGCATCAATGCCAGCAGAAGGCTGTAAGTCCTGAATACCCGCGCCTGAGAAACCATGCCGTTACTCCGTGTGAAGAGTCAGCATAGCAAGCGAGAGCCTGTCGGGTATCAATGAATGTCAGAGGTAGCCGGAACAGCACTTCTTGAATTTCTGCCCGCTGCCACACACGCAGGCGTCATTACGCCCGGCCTTCACGTCCACCGTCGGGTCGATAAAGTACCAGTGCTCATTGTTCTGTACGAAAGATGAGCGCTCGCGGTGGCTGTGTTCGCCGGTGCTGTCATGCCAGCGAGCGGTAAAGGTCACGAAGGCGTGTTCCGGCTGGCCGCCGAACACCTCGGAGCTTTCCACTGAAAGGCCCAGCCAGGTGCTTTGGGCGCTCCAGGCGCCGATGGCGGTGGTGTCCAGCCCGGCTTGCTGCGCAGGCAGGGTGGTGGCCACCAGGTAGTCCACCAGGCCCAGCACATAGGCGCTGTAGCGCGAACGCATCAACGCTTCGGCGCAGGGGGCCGGGTGGCCGGCGTGATAATGACCGCAGCAGGCATCCAGCAGGTTGCCGCTGCCGCAGGGGCAAATGGATGTACTCATCGGGTTACCACCAATACTTTCCAAAATTTTGCGGGTTGGCCCAGAAGCGGGCGTTCAGCCAATCCGGCACCTGTTTATAGTCAAGCAGATCATAGGTAAACAGCGTCAAAACCTGATCGTCGCGCTGGAAACGCTCGCTGGCTTGCAGGGCCAGGGAGAAGAAATCGGTGTCTTTCCAGTGGCAGGCCTCCAGGTCCACCAGCACCGCAATGCGACTGGCATTGAGGTTGCGAATGCCCCCCAGCAAGGTCAGGCCCGCAGGTTTTGACAGGTGTTCCAGGCAACCGACCACCAGCGCCAGGTCAAAACGCTGGGCCGCGAGGTCGGTGGGCAAGGGGCCGGGCTCGGCGAAGGACACCACGGTATCCGGGTGTTCTTCCTTAAAGGCATCCAGCGCCGGGAACTGGCTGGCGCCCAATAACAGCAGGCGTTTGGGCGCGTGAAGATCAAGCAGCGCAGCGAGCGCTTGCTGGGGTGTACGGGAAGAAATACCGGCAGTCATCGAAGATCCTCACATCAGGACCGTAGAGACTAGCCTGCCTGAGCGTGCGGGCCTAGAGCGGGCGGCGAGAATAAACCGCTCGGCCCAATGAATACTGGGGTGTGACACGCTGGCGCAGATGAAAAGAGCCGTCTTTACTCCACTCGTCGGCCCCCGCCGATCCCCTCAGGAGAAAGTCAGATGAGCATCATGCGGACAGCTCTACCCTTGGTTCTGCTAACCGGAGTATTGACAGGTTGCGCAGGCTTGCAAAAAACCGACTGGCCCACCTGTGCCGCCGTCGGCGGTGTGACCGGTGCTGCCATTGGTGCGACCCAAAGCTCGTCCTATGCAGGCTACGGCGCACTGCTGATTGGCGGCATGGCTGGCGCCTATTGCTGGGTGCATGGCGACGGTGACGAGGACGGCGATGGCGTACCGGACAGCCGCGACAAGTGCCCTGGCACGCCAAAAGGCGTGCAGGTCGACGCCAATGGCTGCCCTCCGGTGCCGGTAGCGGTGGTTCAAGAGGAAGTGGTGGTGGTCAAGGAAGAAACCATCGTGATTCGTGACGTGCACTTCGAGTTCGACTCCGCGAAGCTCACGGCTGCCGACAAAACCAAGCTCGACGTGATTGCCACCCGCCTGAAAAAAGAGGCCCCGAGTGCGCAGCTGCGCGTCAGCGGGCATACCGACAGTGTCGGTAAAGATGCCTACAACCAGAAACTCTCTGAACGACGCGCTCATTCGGTGACCGACTACCTGGTCAGTTCCGGCATCCCGCGCAGCAGTTTTGTCTCCGTGACCGGCGCCGGCGAAAGCCACCCCGTAGCCGATAACAAAACCGCTGATGGCCGCGCGCTGAACCGCCGCGTGGAAATCCAGATCAACCGCTGACCCCGCCTCAAGGCCCCTGTGGAATCCCCAGGGGCCCCTTCATCAATTTTTTAATCCTTCACTGGCACAACGCCTGTAGAAGTCGTTACTGTGCGCCCAAAGAATAATGTGCAAGGGGAGCGTGCGGGATGAAGGTGTTTTGGGGGCTGGGTAAATTATTGACGTTGCTGTTCTGGGTCGTGGTGGTGGTCAACCTGATCACACCGCTGATCAACCCGTTCCACCTGTTGGTCAACCTGGCCGGCAGCCTGTTGTTGCTGACCCATGTTCTGGAACTGCTGTTGTTCAACGGCAGTGTGAAAACCCGTGCCCATCCCTGGCGTGACCGCTTGCAGATCCTGCTGGTGGGTATGTTCCATGTGCAGAGCTTTTCGACGCCGACACCGACTAATGATGTAAACAAGGAGGCCAATCATGCGTAAGGTTTTTCTGTTGGCCCTGCTGGTCAGCCCCATTGCCCTGGCCCAGAGCGTCAGCGTCGAGACCAACTCCTTGATGCGCCTGCCCAATAGCAGTGGTGTGTTGCAACTGGAGCGACTGGACGTGGCGGATTACGGCACCTTGCTGATTCCCGCCAATATCACCCAGGTGACCGTGGATGAACTGCACCTGGGCCGCGACGCGCGAATCGCCATCGTGCCTGGTAGCACCACGTTGCAACTGCAGGTGCGTCAGGCGCAGCTGGAGCAGGGCAGCCAGATCACCTCACGCGGCGCTCCCGGTACCCATGAGCGCCCGGCCAAGGCGGGGCGTGACCTGGTGTTGCGGATTAACTCGCTGACGGCCGATGAGCTGTCGGTGGATGCCCGCGGTGGCGCGGGTGCCCAGGGTTATGCCGGGCTGGATGGTGCCAACGGCGAAGACCCTGGCTGCACCTGGGGTTCGGCCGGGCGCGGTGCCAATGGCGACAACGGCGGCGACGGGCTGCCGGGCGCGGCGGGCGCGCAGGTTCGTGTGGAATTGCCGCAGGACTTCCCGGGCGAGAAAATCAAGGTCTGGGTGGACGGCGGAGCCGGTGGTTTGGCGGGCACGGCGGGCAAGCCGGGTAAAGGCGGGCAGTCCAAGGGGTGCCTGGTGTACCGCGCGGATGGCGGCGAAAAGGGCCGGGCCGGGTTGGAAGGGCAGCCGGGGCCAGCGGGGCCTGCGGGTGCTGTGACCATTCAGAGGCTCTGAGGCGACTGGCCTGACGCTTTCGCGAGCAAGCCCGCTCCCACATTTGAAACGCATTCCAAATGTGGGAGCGGGCTTGCTCGCGAAAGCGGTCTACTAGGCGCTTCAGAACATCGGCCGTGCCGAAGCAATCGCCACCAGCACCAACCCCACAATCAAGTTGATCCCCACCAATTTACGAATCTGCCCCAAGGCCGCAGCCCCGGCCGGCCAATCCTCAGCCGCCACCGCCACGCGCAGCTCCGGCAACTTCAGCGCCTGAATCCGGATAAACAGCGCCGTCATCACCACATACAACCCCATCATGACCTGTACATAACGCGGCGCGGTCTCAAACCCGCTGAAGCGCAGTTGCAGCAGGCCGACACCGCTGATCGGCAACACCAGCACCGCCACCCAGACCCACACGAAAAAACGTTGAAACACATTTACCCAGAGTTTCAGCCGGGCCGGCCCGTCCAGCGCGGCCACGGCGGCGGGGCGCAGGATCATCCAGGCGAAAAACATACCGCCGACCCAGGTCAGGGCGGCCAGTACATGCAGGGTGTAAGCGAAGCTAAAGACGGTCATTGGGGTACTCCGTTCTGCGCGGGATTAATTAGCGGGGTATGATAGCGGCCGATCCGAACCACTGAAAATTTATCCAGCGTTTTTTGCGCCCGACTATCCATGATCAGCACTGAACTCAAAACCACGATCCAGGGCGCCTACTCGCGTTTTCTCGAAGCCAAGAGCTTGAAGCCGCGGTACGGCCAGCGCCTGATGATCGCCGAAGTCGCCAAGGTCCTCGGGGATATCGATACCGACGACGAAGGTCGGCGCAGTGGCGACCCCGCCGTGGTGGCCGTCGAGGCCGGCACCGGTACCGGTAAAACCGTGGCCTACAGCCTGGCGGCGATCCCCACCGCCAAGGCCGCCGGCAAGCGCCTGGTGATTGCCACCGCCACCGTCGCCCTGCAAGAGCAGATTGTCTACAAGGACCTGCCCGACCTGATGCGCAACAGCGGCCTGAATTTCACCTTCGCCCTGGCCAAGGGCCGTGGGCGCTATATGTGCCTGTCCAAGCTCGACGTGCTGTTGCAGGAAGGCCACGCGCAAACCGCCACTGCCTCGCTGTTCGAAGAAGAAGGCTTCAAGATCGAAGTCGATGAGGTCAGTCAGAAGCTGTTTACCAGCATGATCGAGAAACTGGCGGGCAATAAATGGGACGGCGACCGCGACAGCTGGCCCAATGCCCTGGAAGACGCCGACTGGGCACGCCTGACCACCGATCACAGCCAGTGCACCAACCGTCATTGCCCCAACTTCGGCCAGTGCGCCTTCTACAAGGCCCGGGAGGGCATGGGCAAGGTCGACGTTATTGTCACCAACCATGACATGGTCCTCGCCGACCTGGCCCTGGGGGGCGGCGCCGTGTTGCCCGACCCGCGCGACACACTCTACGTGTTCGACGAAGGCCATCACCTGCCCGACAAGGCCATCGGCCACTTTGCTCACTACACGCGGCTGCGCTCCACCGCCGACTGGCTGGAAACCACGGCCAAGAACCTCACCAAGTTGCTCGCCCAGCACCCGCTGCCGGGCGACCTGGGCAAGTTGATCGAGCAGGTGCCGGAGCTGGCGCGGGAGATCAAGACCCAGCAGCAATTCATGTTCAGCGCCTGCGAGCAGGTGGCAGACTTCAAGCCCGGCGAAGACGTGGAAGGCCGCGAACGGCCGCGCCATCGTTTCGTTGGCGGGCTGATCCCCGAGCACATGCGCGAAATGGGCGTCGAGCTGAAAAAGGGCTTTTCGCGCCTGACCGACTTGTTCACCCGTCTCACCGATTTGCTCAAGGAAGGCATGGATGGCGAGGTCAATATCGGCATCGCCAGCAACCAGGCTGAAGAATGGTACCCGCTGTTTGGCAGCCTGCTGTCCCGTTCCCAGGGCAACTGGGAGTTGTGGACCGCCTTTACCGTCGAAGACCCGGAAGACAACCCGCCCATGGCCCGTTGGCTGACCCTGTCGGAAAGCGGTGCGCTGTTCGATATCGAGGTCAACGCCAGCCCGATCCTGGCGGCGGAAATGCTCCGACGCAACCTGTGGAACGTGGCCTACGGTGCCTTGGTCACCTCGGCTACGCTGACGGCCCTGGGCACCTTCGACCGCTTCCGCATGCGCGCCGGGCTGCCGAAAAAGGCCGTCACCGCCGTGGTGCCCAGCCCGTTCCATCACGCCGACGCCGGTGTGCTGCGGGTACCGGACCTCAAGGCCGACCCACGGGATGCGCCGGCCCATACGGCGGCGATCATTCGTGACCTGCCCTCATTGGTAGAGGGTTCCCGGGGCACGCTGGTGTTGTTCTCGTCCCGCAAACAGATGCAGGACGTGTTCGACGGCCTCGACCGTGACTGGCGCAAGCAGGTGTTTATCCAGGGCAACCTGTCGAAACAGGAAACCCTGAACAAGCACAAGGCGCGGGTGGATGGCGGCGATTCCAGCGTGCTGTTCGGCCTCGCGAGTTTCGCCGAGGGTGTGGATTTGCCCGGTGCCTACTGCGAACACGTGGTGATCGCCAAGATCCCGTTCTCGGTGCCGGATGATCCGGTGGAAGCCGCGTTGGCCGAATGGATCGAAGCCCGGGGCGGCAATCCGTTCATGGAGATCTCGGTGCCGGACGCTTCCTTGAAACTGGTCCAGGCCTGCGGCCGCCTGCTGCGTACCGAAGAAGATCGCGGCACCATCACCTTGCTTGACCGGCGTCTGGTTACCCAGCGCTATGGGAAAGCTATCCTGAATGCTTTACCGCCGTTTCGGCGGGAAATTTCTTAAGGCCCAGTGGGCGAATTCGCCCACTTTGTGGTCTATCTCACCATCGCTTCACGTCATCAGGCCAGTCACCGGCCGTTTGGGAGAACCTTGTTCACATGATTCGCACGCTGCCCGCTGTTTTTGCCCTGTTGTTTGCCGCGCCATTGCTGGCTGCGCCTGCCGGGCAACAAACCTTGTTCAACTTTGTACGGCCCGCCGATGTGGTCAAGGTGGCGACCCAGGACGCCAGCCTGCCGCAATACAACGCCGAACAAACCGCTGAAGGCGAAGTGCTGCGCCGTATCACCTTCAACCCGGCGGCCGAACCGAGCCTGGTGCTCAGCCCGCAGACCGGCGCCTGGGACTGGTCGCAATCCGGTGCCATGAGCCTGCGGATTCAAAGTGCGATGGACTGGGCGCTGACCCTGTACGTCAAGGTGCAGAGCAATGACGGCCGAACGCTGTTCAGCCGTATCGACCTGCCAGCCGGTCCCGCGCAAACGCTGTTGATTCCGCTGCAAGCCAATTCGCCCCTGAGCCAGGGGATGAAGGCCGGCCCGCCGATGCCGATCACCGTCGATGGCCAGCGCGTGCTGCTGGCCAGCAGCGAAGGGGAGATCGACCGCAGCCAGATCGTGTCGGTGACCCTGTCGATGATCAAGCCGAACGTTGCCCAAAGCATCTTGCTCGAACGCTTTGGCGTGCAGGACATCGCGCCGGTACTCAAGGCTACCTACAGCGATCTGGTGGACGCCTATGGGCAGTCCACCCGCGCCCGGTGGCCGGAGAAAGTCAGCAGCGACGAGCAGTTGAGGGCCGCAGCGGTCAAGGAACAGCAACAGCTCAAGGGCTGGCTGGCCGAGCGCGACAAGGCCTCCCTGGACAAATTCGGCGGCTGGAACAAGGGCCCGGCCTTTGACGCCAGCGGCTTCTTCCGCACCGAGAAGCGCGACGGGCGCTGGTACCTGGTGACACCGGAAGGCCATCAGTTCTACTCCCTGGGCGTCAACACCGTCGCCCCGGACAACAGCCAGACCTACGTGGCGGGCCGCGAATGGATGTTTGCCGCGCTGCCCAAGGCCGGCGAGCCTTTCGACAAATACTACGGCAGCGGTGACAGCCGCAGCGGCAATGGTGCCGATCAGGGGCGCAGCTTTAATGTCGGCCGCTGGTACGACTTCTATGGCGCCAACCTGCAGCGTACCTATGGCCAGCCGTGCGTGCCGCCGGCACCTTGTGCTCCGGAAGGTTTCGACCAGAAACGCTGGGTCAGCCACACCCTCGACCGCCTGCGGGCCTGGGGTTTCAATACTGTCGGCAACTGGAGTGCGCCGCAGCTGGCGACCGCCGACCGCGTGCCTTACACCTTGCCACTGTCGATCGTCGGTGATTACGCGAGCATCAGCACCGGCACCGATTGGTGGGGCGGCATGCCCGACCCGTTCGACCCGCGCTTCGCCATGGCCACCGAGCGTGCGGTGGCAATTGCCGCCCGTGACCATCGCGACGACCCGTGGCTGATCGGCTTCTTTGCCGACAACGAACTGGCCTGGGCCGGTCCCGGTGATGATGCGAAATCCCGCTACGCCCTGGCCTACGGCACCCTGCGCATGACCACCGACGTGCCGGCCAAGCGCGCGTTTCTCAAGCAATTGCGCGATAAGTACCGCAACCAGGAGGGGCTTTCCAGGGCCTGGGGCATCGAGCTGCCCGCCTGGGAACTGATGGAAGACCCGGGCTTTGTGCCGCCAATGCCAAGCCCGGAGCACCCGGAAATCGAAGCGGACTTCAAGTACTTCCAGAAGACCTTTGCCGACGCCTACTTCAAGACCATCTCCGATGCATTGAAATGGCATGCGCCCAACCAGCTGTTGCTGGGTGGCCGATACGCGGTCAGCACGCCGGAAGCGGTGGCGTCCTGCGCGCAATATTGCGATGTGCTGAGCTTCAATATGTACACCCTCAAGCCTCAGGACGGCTACGACTTTGCGGCCCTGCGGACGTTGGACAAGCCGGTGCTGATCACCGAATTCAACTTCGGCTCGGCGGACCGCGGCCCGTTCTGGGGCGGCGTGACGCAGTTGGCCCGGGAAGAGGATCGTGGGGTTGCCTACGCCAACTTCCTGAAGCAGGCCATGGCCGAGCCGTCGATCGTCGGCGTGCATTGGTTCCAGTACCTGGACCAGCCGGTTACCGGCCGTTTGCTTGATGGCGAAAACGGCCACTTCGGCCTGGTCGGCATCACCGATGTGCCGTTCCAGGGGTTTGTCGACAGTGTGCGCAAAAGTAACCTGGCTGCCGTCGATCAGCTGGGCAAGGAGGCCGAAAAGGCCAAGGCTGCCGCAGCGGTCCACGCCGGTGAGGGCGGCAAGCCCGGGCGTGAAGGCAATGCAGCAGCGCCGGGTGCAGAGCATTCCGGCGGGCATTCCGGCAAAGGTCATTGATGGGGGCTGATCGACGAGAGCGGGTTCCCAAATCGCTCAATGGCTGGAACAATGTCGGCCACTTTCTGTAGTACTTTTCCAAGGGGGCTTAGGTGCAGATTCAGGGTCATTACGAGCTTCAATTCGAAGCGGTGCGTGAAGCCTTCGCCGCGCTGTTCGACGACCCTCAGGAACGTGGTGCCGCGCTGTGCATCCAGATTGGCGGCGAAACCGTCGTCGACTTGTGGGCCGGTACCGCCGACAAGGACGGTGCCGAGGCCTGGCACAGCGACACCATTGCCAATCTGTTCTCCTGCACCAAGACCTTTACGGCCGTCACGGCGCTGCAACTGGTGGCCGAAGGCAAGTTGCAGCTGGATGCGCCGGTCGCCAAGTACTGGCCGGAGTTTGCTGCCGCGGGCAAGGAAGCCATCACCCTGCGCCATCTGCTCTGTCACCAGGCCGGGTTGCCGGCCCTGCGTGAAACGCTGCCCGCCGAAGCCCTGTACGACTGGCAGATGATGGTCGACGCCCTCGCCGCCGAAGCGCCATGGTGGAAGCTCGGGGAAGGGCACGGTTATGCGGCGATTACCTATGGTTGGCTGGTGGGCGAGTTGCTGCGCCGCGCCGACGGTCGTGGGCCGGGCGAGTCCATCGTGGCCCGGGTTGCACGGCCACTGGGCCTGGATTTTCATGTGGGGTTGGCAGATGAAGAGTTTTATCGAGTTGCCCATATAGCCCGAGGCAAGGGCAATGTTGGCGATGAGGCGGCACAACGTTTACTTCAAGTAACGATGCGCGAGCCGACGGCGATGACTACCCGTGCATTTACCAATCCACCGTCTATTCTGACCAGCACTAATAAACCCGAATGGCGGCGTATGCAGCAGCCAGCGGCAAATGGTCACGGTAATGCGCGAAGTCTGGCGGGTTTTTATAGTGGGCTGCTCGACGGTAGTTTGCTGGAAGCCGATATGCTCGAAGAGTTGACCCGCGAACACAGTATCGGCCCGGATAAAACCTTATTGACACAAACCCGGTTCGGGCTGGGTTGCATGTTGGATCAACCGCACGTGCCGAACGCCACGTTCGGCCTTGGCCCACGGGCCTTTGGGCATCCCGGGGCCGGTGGTTCGGTGGGGTTTGCCGATCCGGAACATGATGTAGCCTTTGGTTTTGTGACCAATACATTGGGCCCCTATGTACTTATGGACCCGCGGGCGCAAAAGTTGGTAAGAATATTGGCCGGTTGTCTGTAAATAGCTTGCTGTCTTGCGTTTTTTTGTTACAAAGGCACATACAAAAAGACGCTAGGCAAAATGTTGTAACTTTAATGTTCCAAAAGCGTCTGTTTAACGGGTCATTCAGGCCCCTGGTTTTTTCTCATTTTGTGGATATCTCATGTTATCGAACAAGTCCTTGGCACTGGCGCTATGCCTCACTATTACTGGCTGTGCACAAACCCCACAAAATGATGCCGAGGGCGGGCATTGGTGGTCATTTGGCTCCGATAAGGCTGCTACCAAGGACGCAGTGAGCCAGGCCGACTCCAAACCGGATGCCAAGCCGGCGGTCGCGGCCAAGGCGCCAGCGCCGGTAGCACCGGCTGCTGCACCTGCACCGGTTGCGAAGGCGGATACCGGCTCGAGCTGGTGGCCGTTCTCGTCGAAAGCCGACGACGCCAAGGCAGACCTGAAGGCCGACCTCAAGGCGGCAACGCCTGCCTCCGGCGCCCCGGCTGATGCACCGGCCGCTGCACCTGCCGTTGCCAAGACGGATACCGATACCAAATGGTGGTGGCCGTTCGAAAGCAAGCCAAAGCCATTGGCCAAGGTCGACGTCGCCAACATCCCGATGCCTGATCCAAAAATCACCCAGGCCTGGCTGGACGACTACGAGCCACGCCTGCGTCTCGCGATCAAGGACAGCAACCTGCAACTGGAACGCCGTGACAACGTATTGGTGGTGATTGCCCCGGTTGATGGCTCCTACAACCCGAAACGCCCGGCGATGTTGCTGCCCGTGACCCTGGGTCCGTTCACCCGTGTTGCCAAGGCCGTTGAAGGCGATCCGAAGACCGCCGTACTGGTCCTGGGCCATGTAGATACCTCGGGTGCCGAGCCGGTGAGCCAGGCCCTGACCAAGGAACGTGCACAGTCCATCGCTTCGATCTTCAGCCTCAGCGGCCTGAAGCAGGACCGCCTGATGCTGCGTGGCATGGGTGACCTGATGCCGCGTGCCGCCAACGACAGCAACCAGGGCCGCGCCCTGAACCGTCGCATGGAAATCATGTTCACCCAGCGCACTACCATGCTGGCCCTGTTGAGCAAGTACAACTCGGCCAACCCGCCGAAGGCTGAAATGGTCGCTGTGCAGGACGTTCCTGCTCCAGCCGCTGCTCCGGTCAAAAAAGCTGCCGCTCCGGCGAAAAAAACCGTCGCCAAGAAAGCTGCCGCCAAGCCGGCTGCCAAAAAGGCCCCGGCCAAGCCTGCCGCTAAAAAGCCAGCACCTGCCAAGGCCGCCGCTCCAGCTGCTACCAACGACCAGGCGAAGAACTGATTATTTGAGCAAGAAGGATAAAGCCGCATGACCCAGGCACTGGCCGATATGCGCCGTGACTACACACGGGACGGTTTGAGCGAGGCCCAGGCCCCGGATGAACCGTTTGCCTTGTTCCACCAGTGGTTCGCCGACGCGGTGAAAACCGAACAGCCACCGGTGGAGGCCAATGCCATGACCCTGGCTACGGTGGACCAGGACGGTCGCCCGCACTGCCGGATCCTGCTGCTCAAAGGCCTGGATACACAGGGCTTTACCTTCTTCACCAATTATCAGAGCGCCAAGGGCGAACAACTCGCGGCGCGACCGTTTGCCGCCATGACCTTCTTCTGGCCGACCCTGGAGCGCCAGGTGCGCATCGAAGGTCGGGTGGTCAAGGTCTCGCCCGAGGAGTCGGATGCTTACTTCCAGGTCCGTCCCCTGGGTAGCCGCCTGGGTGCCTGGGCTTCACCGCAAAGCCGGGTAATCAGGGACCGCGAAGAGTTGCAGGCGCTGCTCAAGGCCACCGAACAACGCTTCAGCGATACCCAGCCTGATTGCCCCGAACACTGGGGTGGTTACCGCCTGCTGCCGGAGCGCATCGAGTTCTGGCAAGGCCGCGCGAGTCGTTTGCACGACCGCTTGAACTTCCGCTTGCAGGGGGCCGACTGGACCCGTGAGCGCCTGGCGCCCTGAGCCCACCTTTCGTCACCTCGCCTGAATGTAGCGCTGCACGCCGAAGTCTCTAGTCAGAGGCCTTGGATGGGTAGCGCTGCGCTGCGTTATGCGGCCGTTAGCTACAATGATGACAGCGTCCATCAAGATCCTGAGGGAGGTGGGAACGCTACCGTTCGTCGAGTTTTTCGGTACAGGTTCTCTGTACTAAGGCTGAATGAAAACAATTTTCTGCCCGGCATGCCGTGACAGGCGGCAAGCCACAGCGGTTTAATGGATACCTGTCCTTTGGAGTTGATGCTATGCGTAAGTCCGTTTTACTAGTTGCCTGCTTTACCACCCTGTCGCTGCTGCTGGGTGGCTGCGCCTCGAGTCTGACCGGCGACTCGTACTCCCGTGACGAAGCTCGTCGTGTACAGACTGTTCGCATGGGCACCATCGAATCCCTGCGTCCGGTGAAAATCGAAGGCACCAAGACCCCAATCGGCGGCGCTGCGGGCGCAGTCATCGGCGGCGTTGGCGGCAGCGCCATCGGCGGCGGCCGTGGCAGCATCGTGACCGCCGTTATCGGCGCAGTCGCCGGCGGCCTGCTGGGCTCGGCCACCGAGGAAGGCCTGACCCGCACCCAGGGTGTTGAAATCACCGTCCGCGAAGATGATGGCAGCATGCGCGCCTACGTCCAGGCGGTTCAAGAGAACGAAATCTTCCGCATCGGCGACCGCGTCCGCATCATGACGGTGGACGGAACCAGCCGCGTTACTCGCTAAGGGTAAGGTTGCAGGAAAAGAAAAACCCCAACCGGGTGGCCGGTTGGGGTTTTTTGTTGGGGGAGCGATTGTTCTTAACGGTCAGGCTTGTACGAGCGCCTGCTTGCGACTGGCCATCGCCGTCACTGCATACCCGATCAGCGCCGCCAGTATCGACCCGGTCAGGATGCCCATCCGGTCCATACCCGCGTATTCACTGCTGCCCGGCACAAACGCCAGGGAACCGACAAACAGGCTCATGGTGAAGCCGATGCCGCACAGGACCGCCACGCCCAGCACCTGGCCCCAGTTGGCGCCGGCGGGCAGTGCGGCAAGGCCGGTTTTTACCATGACCCAGGTGAAGCCCAGTACGCCAACGGTCTTGCCCAGCAGCAGGCCGGCGGCGATGCCCATTGGCACGTGGTGGGTGAAGCTTTCCAGGTTGACGCCCACCAGCGAGACGCCGGCATTGGCAAAGGCAAACAGCGGCAGGATCGCGTAGGCCACCCAGGGATGCAGGGCGTGTTCCAGGGTCAGCAGCGGCGATGGTTCGGCGTTTTTGGTGCGCAGCGGGATGCAGAACGCCAATGTAACGCCCGCCAGGGTGGCGTGTACGCCGCTCTTGAGCACGCAGACCCACAGGATCAGCCCGACAATCATGTAGGGCCCCAGCTTGACGACACCCAGCCGGTTCATCGCAATCAAGGCGATCAGGCACGCCGCTGCGCCGGCCAATGACGCCCCGGACAGGTCGGTGGAGTAGAAGATGGCGATCACGATGATTGCGCCAAGGTCGTCGATGATGGCCAGGGTCATCAGGAACAACTTCAGCGAAACCGGCACGCGCTTGCCCAGCAGGGCCAATACGCCCAGGGCGAAGGCAATGTCGGTGGCCATGGGGATTGCCCAGCCACCCAGGGCGGCCGGGTTGTCCTTGTTCAGCGCCCAATAGATCAGCGCCGGCACGACCATGCCGCCGATGGCTGCCGCTCCCGGCAGTACCACTTGCGAAGGCTTGGACAGTTGGCCGTCGAGCAACTCGCGTTTGACCTCAAGGCCGATCAGCAGGAAGAACAGGGCCATCAGGCCGTCGTTGATCCACAGCAGCGCCGGCTTGGCGATTTTCAGGGCGCCGATTTGTGCGACCACCGGCACGTCGAGAAAACTCGCGTAGAGGTGCGACAGCGGTGAGTTGTTGATGATCAGCGCCAAAGCGGCAGCAGCGATCAGGAGCAGACCGCTGGCGGCTTCCAGCTGGAAGAAACGGGTGAAAGTGCTACGCAGAGGCAAGGGATGCTCTCCAATCAAAGTTCAATAGGTGGGTACCCTAACCCGTACCGTTAGTTGTTAAAACAAAAGTTATATTCTTATTTGTTATAAGGAATCGGTCTGATCACTTGCGCGCCAGACCCCGAAAATTGTGTGTCCAATTGAGTCATGACTGTATCTGTGTGGAGTGTAGGAAACATCCTAAGATCAGGTCTGAAATCCTTAGAGAAACCGATCATGAGCGACAACCGCCAATGGGCCCGCGAAGCCATTCGCATTATTGAAGCGGACTTCCAGCGCAGCGCCGACACCCACCTGATCCCCTTGCCAATGCAGGGTTTGCCGGGTATCGAGTTGTATTTCAAGGATGAGTCCAGCCATCCCACCGGCAGCCTGAAACATCGGTTGGCGCGTTCGTTGTTCCTCTATGCGTTGTGCAACGGCTGGCTCAAGCCCGGTGCACCGGTGATCGAAGCCTCCAGCGGTTCCACGGCGATTTCCGAGGCGTACTTCGCCAGGCTGTTGGGCTTGCCGTTTATTGCGGTGATGCCGGCCACCACTTCCCAGGAAAAGATTGCGCAGATCGCGTTCTACGGGGGCAAGAGCCATCTGGTGCAGGATCCGACGCAGATCTACGCCGAATCCGAGCGCCTGGCGCAGGAAAGCGGTGGCCATTTCATGGACCAGTTCACCTATGCCGAACGTGCCACTGACTGGCGCGCGAACAACAACATCGCTGAATCGATCTTCCAGCAACTGCGCTTTGAGCGTTATCCGGAGCCGAGTTGGCTGATTTCCAGCCCCGGCACGGGTGGCACCACGGCGACGTTGGGGCGTTATGTGCGTTATCGCCAGCACTGCACCCGAGTGTTGTGCGCGGACGCGGAGCGTTCGGTGTTTTTCGACTACTACCTGAGCGGCGACGCCAGCCTGCGCCTGGACTGTGGCTCGCGCATCGAAGGCATTGGCCGGCCACGGGTTGAGGCGTCGTTCCTGCCGAAAGTGATTGATGCGATGGTCAAGGTGCCGGATGCGCTGTCCCTGGCGGCCATGCATTACCTGGCGCAGCGCTTGGGGCGGCGAGTAGGCGGCTCAAGTGGCACCAACCTGATCGGTGCATTGATCGCGGCGCAGCAGATGAAGGCGGCAGGGGAGTCGGGCTCGATCGTGGCGATCTTGTGCGACGGCGGTGAGCGCTATGCCACGACCTATTACGATCAGGCCTGGCTGGCAGGGCAGGGGTATGAGTTGGAGGGTTTGATTGCGGCCGTTGCGGCGAGTGTCGAGCGGGGGCAACCGTTGCCGGAAAGCATCCTGCGCGCCAATATTTGAAACACCGCATTACCAATGTGGGAGCGGGCTTGCTCGCGAATGCGGTGGATCAGCCAATACATGATTCGGCTGATCCACCGCATTCGCGAGCAAGCCCGCTCCCACATTTGATCTGCTGCGTTTTCAGCGCAGTGGTTAAGCCTCCAGGCCCAACATATCCCGCGCCAGCGCCTCGGCAATCCGAATCCCGTCGACACCCGCCGACAAAATCCCACCGGCATAACCGGCACCTTCGCCCGCCGGGAACAGGCCTTTCACGTTCAGGCTCTGCATCGACTCGTTACGGGTAATCCGCAGCGGCGAAGAAGTGCGGGTCTCGATCCCGGTAAGGACCGCGTCGTGCAGCGAGTAGCCCTTGATCTGCTTCTCGAACGCCGGCAACGCTTCGCGGATGGCTTCGATGGCAAACTCCGGCAACGCCAGCGCCAGGTCACCCAGGGCTACGCCGGGCTTGTAGGATGGCTCCACGGTACCGATGGCGGTGGACGGCTTGCCGGCGATGAAATCACCCACCAGCTGCGCCGGTGCTTCGTAGTTGCTGCCGCCGAGGATGAACGCGTGGGATTCCAGGCGTTCCTGCAACTCGATCCCGGCCAGCGGGCCGCCCGGGTAATCCACTTCCGGGGTGATGCCCACCACGATCCCGGAGTTGGCGTTGCGTTCGTTACGCGAGTACTGGCTCATGCCGTTGGTTACTACGCGGTTCGGCTCTGATGTCGCCGCGACCACGGTACCGCCCGGGCACATGCAGAAGCTGTACACCGAACGGCCGTTCTTGGCGTGGTGCACCAGTTTGTAATCGGCGGCCCCGAGTTTCGGGTGGCCGGCGTACTTGCCCAGGCGTGCAGCGTCGATCAGCGACTGCGGGTGTTCGATACGGAAACCCACCGAGAACGGCTTGGCTTCCATGTACACGCCACGACCATGCAGCATGCGGAAGGTATCGCGGGCGCTGTGGCCGAGGGCCAGGATTACGTGCTTGGACAGGATCTGCTCGCCGCCATCCACCACCACGCCATTCAACTGGCCGTCTTCGATCAGCACGTCGGTGACCCGCTGCTCGAAGCGCACTTCACCGCCCAGGGCGATGATCTGCTGGCGCATGTTTTCCACGACGCCGGTCAGGCGAAACGTACCGATGTGCGGCTTGCTGACGTAGAGGATTTCGTCTGGCGCACCGGCCTTGACGAACTCGTGCAGCACCTTGCGACCGTGGAATTTCGGATCCTTGATCTGGCTGTAGAGCTTGCCGTCGGAGAAGGTCCCGGCGCCGCCTTCACCGAACTGCACGTTGGATTCCGGGTTCAGCACATTCTTGCGCCACAGGCCCCAGGTATCCTTGGTGCGTTGGCGCACTTCGCGGCCGCGCTCGAGGATGATCGGCTTGAAGCCCATCTGTGCCAGCAACAGCCCGGCGAAGATCCCGCACGGGCCAAAACCGACGACGATCGGCCGCTCGGTCAGGCCTTCCGGCGCATGGCCCACGACCTTGTAGCTGATGTCCGGCGCCGGGTTGACGTTGCGGTCGTCGGCGAACTTGAGCAGCAGGGCCGCCTCGCCTTTGACTTCCAGGTCGATGGTGTAGATGAAGCACAGCTCCGACGATTTCTTGCGGGCGTCGTAGCTGCGTTTGAACAGGGTGAAATCGAGCAGGTCATCACTGGCGATGCCCAGGCGTTGCACAATGGCAGGCCGCAGGTCTTCTTCGGGATGGTCGATGGGCAGCTTGAGTTCGGTGATTCGTAACATGACAGGAATCCGGTAGGCGGCGGGCAAAGAGGCCGGCTGTTTTGCAAACCGGCGATTATAAGCCCCAACAGCGGTTTCCCGTCATGCTAAAACAGCGCAGGGCGCAATCAGTCGTCTCGCGAACCGCCGAACGACGCGCAACCGCGTTGCACCTGGCCGTTGACCCGAAGCTCAGCGGACATGTGCTGCAGGCTGCCGCTGGCGCTGTCGACACAGCGTTGCGGGGCCACCCAGAGTTCGATGTGCTGGTTATTCGCTTCGGTCATCAGGTTGAACCGTCCGTCGCCCGATTGCTCTTCCACATACGGCACGGCCAATGGTGGCTGGCCTTCACGCTCCAGCACCATGCCCTTGGCGGTGACGTTCATCGCCCAGGCCGGCTTGTGGCCGTTGGCCCGCAGGATCATGCGCTTGAAGTCCGGGTCATCACAGGCCGAGGTCGAGCGCTCGACGCGGTACACCTGTTGCAGGTCCACCGTGCCCTGGGTGCCGCTGGCGACGCCGGAGAACTTGCCACGCAGGTCGGCAAACAGTGCGCCTTGCTGGCCGGCCAGGGAGGCGGCCTCCTGCAGGATGCTGGTGCCACCGGTGTCGTTGACCACGTAGTTGCGTTTGTCGTTGCAGGGCTGGAACAGCAGTTTGTCACCCTGGGCCGTCAACTCGCCCTGCATGCGGGTCATCCCGGCGAGAGAGGGCTTGGCCGGCTCGTTATCGAACATCTGGCAGGCGGCGAACAGGGGCAACAGGGCAAACAAGGCTAGGGTACGGGCGGCACGCATTATCGGGTCTCCTGATAAGTGCCGCCACGTTACGCAGGCTGGCGGTGCATCACAAGCCCGGGACACAGGTTGAATAAGGTGTGCCGGGGGCGATCATCCCTGCTGGGACTTTTCCTATAGAGGGATCTGAACGGTCATGGGAACGTCTTTCTCTTTTATTCGGAAAGCCGCGATGACTATTCGATGGAATCTGTGGGGGCTGTTACTGGTGACGGGTTCTGCACTGGGCAGTGAACCGGCGCGGCTGGAGTACTCCTCTGCCACTGACTTTACCGAGATCTCGATCACCGTGAAGAGGACGCCTGACAGTAGCCCGGACTTTATTTCGGTCAATGTCACGCTGAGCCCGGAGGCCAGGGCCCGCACGGCTGCAATTACGTTACTGGCTTACAACAAGCAGGTTTCGACATACGTAGACGGCTACAACGTGAGTGATGGCGCCACTGTCATGGGTGTGCTGAACACACGAGAAATACAGTTTTCCGTCCCCCAGGACATGCTCCGTAAATGGATGCCCTGGGTTCAACGGTGACGGCTTTTCAGGCTGGTCAGCCTACGATAAACGTCTGCCCGGTCTGCAAGCCTTCCACGCTTTTCGCGTAGGCCAACGCCACTTCTGCACCCGGAGCCGGTTTGTACCCACGGAAGTATGGCGCGTAGCTGCCCATGGCTTCCAGCAGGACGGTAGGGCTGACCGAGTTGATGCGCAGGCCGCGGGGCAGTTCGATCGCAGCGGCTTTCACGAATGCATCCAGCGCGCCGTTGACCAGGGCAGCCGAAGCACCGGTGCGAATCGGATCGCGGTTGAGAATGCCGCTGGTGAAGGTGAACGACGCGCCGTCATTGGCGAACTCGCGGCCAATCAGCAGCAGGTTGACCTGGCCCATCAGCTTGTCTTGCAGGCCCAGGTCAAAATCGGTTTCGCTCATGTCGCCCAGGGGCACGAAGTTGACGCTGCCGGCGGCGCAGATCAGTGCGTCGAATTTGCCGGTCTGCTCGAACAGTTTGCGGATCGAGGCGCTGTCGCTGATATCGACCTGGAAGTCGCCACTTTTGCGACCGATGCTGATCACTTCATGCCGTTGGGACAGTTCTGCCTTCACCGCCGAACCCACGGTACCGCTTGCGCCAATCAACAGGATTTTCATCGTGCCTTCCTCCAGATGTGTAGGTGAGGTTTCAGTCTAGAGTGATTTTTTGCGCGGATAAGTGCACTAATAGGCAACCTTTGGTTTTCAATTGGAAACAATCCATGAGCGAAATGGATGACCTCGCCGCGTTTGCCGTGTTGATCGAAGCCGGCAGCTTTACCTTGGCGGCCCAGCAACTGGGCTGCAGCAAAGGGCAACTGTCCAAGCGCATCAGCCAGTTGGAAGCGCAGTTTTCGGTGGTGTTGTTGCATCGCACCACCCGCCGCCTGAGCCTGACGGCGGCGGGTGCGGCGCTGTTGCCGCAAGCCCAGGCGTTGGTGGTCCAGGTGGAGCGGGCACGTCAGGCATTGGCCAGGCTCAAGGATGATCTCGTCGGCCCGGTGCGTATGACGGTTCCGGTGTCCCTGGGCGAAACCTTCTTCGACGGTCTGTTGCTGGAGTTTTCCCGGGAGTACCCACAGGTGCAGATCGAGTTGGAACTCAACAACCAGTACCGGGACCTGGCGCGGGATGGCTTCGACCTGGCGGTACGTTCGGAGGTCGCCAACGACGAGCGTCTGGTCGCCAAGCCGTTGCTCGCCTGGCACGAGATGACCTGCGCCAGCCCGGCTTACCTGGAACAGCACGGCGAGCCGCTGACGCCGGCGGAACTGGTGGGCCACAACTGCTTGCTGAACAGCCACTACAGTGGTCGTGAAGAGTGGCTGTATCACCAGCAGCATGAGCTGCTGCGGGTTCGGGTATCCGGGACCTTTGCCTCCAACCATTACAACTTGTTGAAGAAGGCTGCACTGGTGGGGGCGGGCATCGCGCGCTTGCCGTCCTACGTGCTGCACGCGGAATTGGCTGACGGTCGCCTGCGCTGGCTCCTGCGGGATTATCAGACCCGCAGCATGCCGATGTACCTGGTCCATCCGTATCAGGGCGGCCTGCCGCGCCGCACCCAGGTACTCGCAGATTATCTGGTGGGCTGGTTCAAGCGCAGCGGCGAAGCCCTCGATCGCCTTTAGCGGTAGCGCCGGGCGATCAGGTGATCAATCGAGAAGCTGCCCGGCCCCTTGGCCATCAACAGCAGCAGCAATGCGATCCAGGTGCCGTGGGTCGGGTAGGCGTCCGGGTAGACGAAAAGCTGGATGGTCAGGGTCATGCCCAGCAGCGCCAGCGCCGAGAATCGCGTGGCAAACCCCACGAGGATCAGCACCGGGAAGAAATGCTCGGCGAACGCAGCCATGTGCGCCGCCACTTCCGCAGACAGCAGCGGCACGTGGTATTCGCTGCGAAACAGCGGCAGGGTGGACGGCGCCAAGTGCGGCCAGCCCAGTTGGAAGGTACCGCCGATCAGGTCCACGGCGAGGCCTTCCACTTTGGTCTGGCCGGATTTCCAGAACACCGCTGCGATAGAGAAGCGTGCGACAAAGGCGATCAGGCTGTAGGGGATTTTCTCGAAGCACTGGATGATCCGTTGGATCAGCCCCGGAGCGGTGGTGTTCATGGCGATACCTTGGGTTCTGTGTGCAAGTGGGTGATGGCGCCGTGACCGATCAGCAGGGCCAGGCATTGGTGCAGGTCAAATTCGGCGGCCGCATCGAGGGCGTAGGCCACGGCCATTTCCAATGGCCAACCGTTGTTCAGGCTGTTGATAAACGTCGCTGAGCCGCTGTCGATGTGAAATACCTGCACGTGCAGGCCATTGCGTAGTACCAGCGCGCTTTGGGCATGGAAGGGGTCGAGGGTGGCGAGGGATTCGCCGGTCTGATGCGCCGCCCATAAAGCCACCACGGCGTAGGCCGAGTTCAGGGTGGCCAGGGATGGATGCAGTTGCAGGCGCAGTTCGCCCAGGTCCGACTGTTGTTGCAGGGTGGCGATGACCTCCTGTTGATCCAGTGGCTGTGCGTCCGCCGCGTGGTAGGCCCTCACCCGCAATCGCTCCAGGCGCGCCACGTCAGCCAGGTAAGGCACGCTGGCGGCGGGGGCGAAGCCCTGGATAAAGTCCGCCAGGTCGCTGCCGTATTCATTGATCAGAGGGCTTGTCGGCGGGAAACCCTGGACATACACACCGGCCATCGCCCGAAAAAACTCATCGCCCACCAGTTGCAGGGTGACCGGGTAGCCGGCGGCCAGCGCGTTGATCAGCGAGCTATGGACATTGTTGCGATACACCGCAAAACGACCGGCCGGATCGGCGCCGTTGCGGCTGAACAAGCCTTGCGGGCAGTTTTCCTCGGGGGACAGCAGGGCGCGGCTAAAGACGTCCTGGCGGCTCATGCACACACCTCCAGCAGAAACCGGTCGGCCTCGCGTGCTTCAGCGTGCAGCACGCTGAACGCCGGCACCTGGTTGTCGCGCTCGATCAGCGTGGCGACCGGCCCGGTGCGGCTGAGCACGTGCTGGTAGAGCTGCCATACCGCGTTGTCGATGGGGGCGCCGTGATCGTCAATCAGCAAACGGTCGCCGAGGCTGTCGGTGTCTTCGGCAAACCCTGCCAGGTGAATCTCGCCCACGGCGTGCAACGGCAAGGCCTCGATGTACTTCAGCGGGTCTTGCTGATGGTTGATGCACGACACATACACATTGTTCACGTCCAGCAGCAGCCCGCAGCCGGTGCGGCGAATCGCTTCGCTGATGAAGTCGGTCTCTTCCAGGGTGGAGCACTGGAATTGCAGATAGGTCGACGGGTTCTCCAGCAGCATGGTCCGCTGCAGGCGGGTTTGTACCTGGTCGATGTGTTCGCACACCCGCTTCAGGGTTTCATCGTCATACGCCAGCGGCAGCAAATCATTGAGAAACACCGGGCCGTGGCTGGACCAGGCCAGGTGTTCGGAAAAGGAGTGGGGTTGATAGCGTTCGATCAGCGTGGCCAAGCGCGCCAGGTGCTCGTCGTTCAGCGGACCTTCGCCGCCAATGGACAGGCCTACACCGTGCAGCGACAGCGGGTACTGTTCGCGGATCAAGCCCAGGTAGTGATGGAAAGGCCCGCCGGCCACCATGTAGTTTTCGGCGTGGACTTCAAAAAAACCGATATCGGGGGACGTCTCGAGCACTTCACTGAAGTGCTCGTTCTTGAGCCCCAGCCCGGCCCGAGGGGGGAGGCCGGGCGCCTGAGCCTGGGAGATGGAGTGGGTGAATGAGAGCGTCATCGTCAGTACTCAGGCTGTGCAGGGTTTCAGGACTTGGCGGTGAAGGCAGCTTCCTGGCCGAAGCCGGTTGGCGAGGTGGTGCTTGGGGTTTTCAGGCAGGTACCGGCCGGGACCAGTTTCCAGGCGTTGGCCTGATCCTTGACCTTCGAGGTGCCCGCGCAGGAAGTGCCCGCGCCTGCAGCGCAATCGTTCTTGCCGGCTTCGGCTACACCGAAGCATTTCTGCATGTCATCGGCGGCGTGGGCGGTGGTGGTCAGGGCGGACAGGCTCAGGGCCGAACCCAGGGCCAGGACGAGGGTGGCGGCGGACAGCGAGCGGGTTTTGGTAGTCATGGTGTATCTCCAGCAGTGGGTTGAGTTGGCAAGCATGTTCGCCTGCTTACACCACTAGAGAAAGGGGGAAGGGATTCGTTACAAAGCCGGGGAAAATAATTTCAGGTTTCGCCAAAGTCTTTGGTTCACACCAAGCAAATGTGGGAGCGGGCTTGCTCGCGAAGGCAGTGGGTCAGTCACCAAACAAGTTGGCTGATCCACCGCCTTCGCGAGCAAGCCCGCTCCCACAAAAGCCCGCTCATACATTTGACCAGATGGGCATCAACCGCCCAAATAAGCCTCACGTACTTTCGGATCGGTCAGCAGTTGTTCGCCGCTGCCCTGCATCACCACGCGGCCGTTTTCCAGCACGTAGGCGCGGTCGGCAATCTTCAGCGCCTGGTTGGCGTTCTGCTCCACGAGGAACACCGTCACACCGTCCTTGCGCAGCTGTTCGATGATGTCGAAGATCTGCTGGATGATAATCGGCGCCAACCCCAGGGACGGTTCGTCCAGCAACAACAGCTTGGGCTTGCTCATCAGCGCGCGGCCGATGGCGAGCATTTGCTGTTCGCCGCCGGACATGGTGCCGCCGCGCTGGCTGAAGCGTTCCTTGAGCCGCGGGAACAGGTGCAGCACCTTGTCCATCTGCTCCTGGTAATCGCCCTTGTCGGTGAAGAACCCGCCCATGGCGAGGTTCTCTTCCACGGTCAGGCGGGCAAATACCCGGCGGCCTTCCGGAACCACGGCAATGCTCTTGCGCATGATCTCGGAGGAGGCCTGGCCCACCAGCTCCTCACCCATGTAGCGGATGCTGCCGCTGTGAGCCTGGGGCGAACCGCACAGGGTCATCAGCAGCGTGGATTTACCGGCACCGTTGGCGCCGATCAGGGTAACGATTTCGCCCTGGCGCACTTCCACGTTGACGCTGTGCAGCGCCTGGATCTTGCCGTAGAAAGTGGAAACGTTTTCGAATTGCAGCATTTTACGCTTCCCCCAAATAGGCTTTGATCACTTCCGGGTTGTCGCGGATCTGCTCCGGCGTACCGTCGGCCAGTGGCGTGCCCTGGTTGATCACGACGATATGGTCGGAAATGCTCATGACCAGTTTCATGTCGTGTTCGATCAGCAGCACGGTGGCGTTGTTTTCTTCACGCAGCACACTGATCAGCGCCTTGAGGTCTTCTGTTTCCTTCGGGTTCAAGCCGGCGGCCGGTTCGTCGAGCATGAGGATCCGCGGGCGGGTCATCATGCAGCGGGCGATTTCCAGGCGCCGTTGCTGACCGTAGGCCAGGGTGCCGGCAGGACGGTTGGCAAACTCGGTGAGGTTGACCTTGTCCAGCCAGTACGCTGCATATTCCATGGCCTCGCGCTCGCTCTTGCGGAACGACGGCGTCTTGAACAAGCCGGCAAAGAAGTTGGTGTTCAGGTGGCGATGCTGGGCGATCAACAGGTTCTCGACCGCCGTCATGTCCTTGAACAACCGCACGTTCTGGAAGGTCCGCACCACGCCCTTGCGGGCGATCTCGTGGCCGGCCAGGCCCTGGATCGGCTGGCCGTCCAGCAGGATGGTGCCGCCAGCCGGCTTGTAGAAGCCGGTCAGGCAGTTGAACACCGTGGTCTTGCCGGCGCCGTTGGGGCCGATCAGGGCCACGACTTGTTTCTCTTGCACGGTCAGGGCCACGCCGTTGACCGCCAGCAAACCGCCGAAGCGCATGCTCAAGTTTTCGACTTTCAGGATCTCGCGGCTCATTTGCGCAGCTCCATGTGGGGACGTTGCATGGGCAGCAGGCCTTGAGGTCGCCAGATCATCATCAGCACCATCATGGCGCCGAACATCAACATGCGGTATTCGCTGAATTCACGCATCATTTCCGGCAGCAGGATCATCACGATCGCCGCGAGGATCACGCCGAGCTGCGAGCCCATGCCGCCCAGTACCACGATGGCGAGGATGATTGCCGACTCGATGAAGGTGAACGACTCCGGCGTCACCAAACCTTGGCGAGCGGCGAAGAAGCTGCCGGCAAAACCGGCGAAGGTCGCCCCGAGGGTGAATGCCGAAAGCTTGATGACGGTCGGGTTCATGCCTAGTGCACGGCAGGCGATTTCATCTTCGCGCAGCGCTTCCCACGCGCGGCCGATCGGCATGCGCAGCAGGCGGTTGATCACGAACAGCGCCGCCAGTGCCAGCAGCAGGGCCACCAGGTACAGGAACACCACTTTGCTCACCGGGTTGTAGTCGATCCCGAAGTACTCGTGGAACGTCTGCATGCCTTCGGCCGCGGTGCGGTCGAACGTCAGCCCGAAGAACGTCGGCTTGGGAATGCTGCTGATGCCGTTGGGGCCGCCGGTGATATCGGTGAGGTTACGCAGGAACAGACGGATGATTTCACCGAAGCCCAGGGTCACGATCGCCAGGTAGTCACCGCGCAAGCGCAGTACCGGGAAGCCCAGCAGGAAGCCAAATGTGGCCGCCGCCATGCCGGCCAGTGGCAGGCAGATCCAGAAGCCCCAGCCCAGGTAATGCGAGAGCAGCGCGTAGGTGTAGGCACCCACCGCGTAGAAGCCCACATAGCCCAGGTCGAGCAGGCCGGCGAGACCCACCACGATGTTCAGGCCCAGGCCCAGCAACACGTAGATCAGGATCAGCGTCGCGATATCCACCGCACCACGGGAGCCGAAGAAAGGCCAGATCAACGCGGCCACGATCAGGCCGATGATGATGTAGCGCTGGGTGCGCGGCAGGGTCAGGAACTGGCTGACCTTGGGCGATACCAACGGGCCACGGTTGGACTTGAGGAGTGCCCCGACCTGCTGAGTGAACAGCACGCGCAGGAACATCAGCACCGAGCACAGGGCAATGATGGTCAACGTCACGGGACCGGTGCCATGCACTTCGAGGTTGATCCCGACAATGCTCAACTTGAGCCCGAGTACCGGGAAGGCCACGGCCCAGACCAGCAAGGCGCTGAAAAACGCCGATTTAAGATATCTGCTCATACTTTCTCAACCTCCGGACGGCCCAGAATGCCGGTCGGCCGGAACAACAGCACCAGAACCAATAGACCGAATGCCACCACGTCCTTGTACTGGTCACCGAATACGTCGGCGCCAAAGGCTTCAGCCACCCCCAGCACCAGCCCGCCGAGCATCGCACCCGGAATGCTGCCGATGCCGCCCAATACCGCTGCGGTGAAGGCCTTGAGGCCCACCAGGAAACCGGCGTTGGGGTTGATCACGCCGTACTGCATGCTCAGCAATACAGCGGCGATGGCCGCCAGTGCGGCACCGATGACGAAGGTCAGGGCGATGATGTTGTTGGTGTTGATGCCCAACAGGTTGGCCATCTTGATGTCTTCGGCGCAGGCCCGGCAGGCGCGCCCCAGACGGGAGCGAGAGATGAACAGGGTCAGGCCGAGCATTGCCACCAGAGTGACGACGAAGACCAGGACCTGCATGTAGGAAATCAGCACTTCTTGTGCGCCACCTGGGCCGAAGGAGAAGCTCCCCGGGATCAGGTTGGGAATGGATTTGTCCTTGGAATCCTGGGACAGCAATACGGTGTTCTGCAGGAAAATCGACATGCCGATCGCAGAGATCAGCGGGATCAAGCGGTTGCTGCCACGCAAGGGGCGGTACGCAACGCGTTCGATACTGTAGCCATAGGCACTGGTTACGACGATGGACGCCAGGAATGCAGCGGTCATCAACAGCGGCAGGGAATGGATACCCAGCATGGCCAGCCCGGCAAGGGCGATGAAGGCCACGTAGGAACCAATCATGTACACCTCGCCATGGGCGAAGTTAATCATTCCAATGATGCCGTAAACCATTGTGTAGCCAATGGCTATCAAGGCATAGGTGCTGCCAACGGTCATGCCGTTAACCAGCGTTTGGAAAAAATGATAGATCTCAGGCATTACAGCGCTCCTAAAAACCCGATACGCATTTCACTGGTGGAGTCAATTTCCGGCTCGGTGCCCTGTTCTGTGATCAGGTTGCACAAAGCGTTTGCCAGCGAACCGCTGGTGACGGTTTTAAGATTTTCAGGTGAGCCAGCGCCCGGATCGCGGGTGACAGGCCCATAAACCTCGTAAAACAAAGCCCACTGCTTGCACAGTGGGCTTGTTGACCAGTAACGCCTGGCTTACTGAGGGGAAACTTCGGTTTTTGGTTTGCCGAAGTGCCATTCGTAGACCACGAACTTGAAGTCCTTCAGGTCGCCCTTGGCGTCGAAGCTCAGGTCGCCGGTCGGGGTCTTGAAGGTACCGGCGTGGATGGCCGCTGCCACCTTGGCGGTGTCTTCGCTCTTCGCGGCAGCGATACCGCCGGCGATCACTTCAACAGCCGAGTAGGCCGGGAACACGAACGGACCGGTTGGGTCCTGCTTGTTCTTGGTGAACTCTTCAACGATTGCCTTGTTGGCAGGATCGGTGTCGAAGGATTTCGGCAGGGTAACCAGCAGGCCTTCGGAAGCGTTCTGGGCGATTTGCGAGATGGAGTCGTTGCCGACGCCTTCAGGGCCCATGAACTTGGCGTTCACGCCTTTTTCCTTGGCTTGGCGCAGGATCAGGCCCAGCTCAGGGTGGTAGCCGCCGTAGTAGACGAAGTCGACGTTGGCTTGCTTGAGCTTCTGGATCAGCGAACCGAAGTCTTTGTCGCCAGCGTTGATGCCTTCGAAGAGGGCAACTTTCACGCCTTTCTTCTCGAGGGTTTGTTTAACGGCGGTGGCGATGCCTTCACCGTATTGCTGTTTGTCGTGGATAACGGCTACGACTTTCGGCTTCACGTGGTCGGCGATGTAGTTACCGGCGGCAGGGCCCTGGGCGCTGTCCAGGCCGATGGTGCGGAAGACCAGCTTGTAGCCACGGGACGTGATTTCCGGGCTGGTGGCAGCCGGGGTGATCATGATCACGCCTTCGTCTTCGTAGATGTCGGATGCTGGCTGAGTGGAGCTGGAGCAAAGGTGACCGACCACGAACTTGACGCCGTCGTTGACCACTTTGTTGGCTACGGCCACGGCTTGTTTTGGATCGCAAGCGTCGTCGTATTCCTTGGCTTCGAGCATTTTGCCATCTACGCCGCCCTTGGCGTTGATGTCGGCGATGGCCTGCTTGGCACCCATGAACTGCATGTCGCCGTACTGGGTCACAGGGCCGGTTTTAGGGCCGGCAATACCGATCTTGATGGTGTCAGCTGCGAACGAATGGCTGGCAACCCCGGCCAGGACCATAGCGGCAAACAGTTTGGAAATCTGCTTAGTAGCCTTATTCATAGTGCTCCACTCTTACTGTTGTATTTTTTATAGTTCTAGCGGCCTTGTGAGCTGCAGAACCGGATCAGATATCTCGGATATCCCCCGGCAGCGGCCTGGCAACTGTACCGGTACAGTGTAGAGCGCCGGTTGATCGCTTGAAAAGCTGGCTGCTGGGGGCAAAACCCGGGTATGTCGCTTAAATGAAAGAAAAAGACAGAATTGCGGCGGGGTGATGCCAGAGTTTCGGGCAATCCTTGGCTTTCCTGACACTTTCGTTCGGTGCCTCATTTGCAACTGGGTTTTTCTGCCTGGGGCTCGACGGTATGATTGCGCCGATTTTTTCTTCAGGTGAACTCCCATGACGCAAGAACCTAGCACCCTCTATGCCAAGCTGCTTGGTGAAACTGCCGAAATTTCCTGGAAGGAGCTTGAGCCGTTCTTTGCCAAGGGTGCCCTATTGTGGGTCGACGCCGGGCTGGATTTGATCGAGGCCGCCGAGGGCATGGCTGAGGATAACCGTGAGAAAGTCGCTGCCTGGCTGGCTGCGGGGAGTCTTGGCGAGGTGTCTGCGACGCGGGCATTGGACCTGGTTGAGCGGGACCCGAGTTTGTGGGCGGTGGTGGTTTCGCCGTGGATTCTGATCCAGGAAAGGGCAGTGTAGGAAATGCATGCGCGAAAAGGGTGCGTGATTTTTCCGAGTTTAAGTGTGTAGGCGGGTAACTGCATTTGCGGTGATGGCACCTTGCCGTAGAGAAAGGTCACAGGCGGGGGTTACGTGCGCGTCATGGGAACAGTTTTGGTAGCGGCGGAGTGCGGGGGGAATTGTTTCTGGGTATGTGTACATATCCGTTATTTAGGTAACGGCCACCTATGGTTCCGCTCTTACAGCGGGTCACTTTTGGCAAACGCCCCAAAAGTAACCAAAAGGTCTTTGCCCCACCACTCGGTGCCTCGCTTAGGCTCGGCATGCCCGCACTCCGGCCCG
>NZ_JACAPN010000038.1:0-42322 GCF_013385665.1 Pseudomonas sp. D4002 | reverse complement strand
CCTAAGCGAGGTGCTGAGTGGTGGGGCAAGAGCGTTTTGGTTACTTTTGGGGCGTTTGCCAAAAGTGACCCGCTGTAAGAGCGGAACCATAAGCCGCCGTTACCTAAATAACGGATATGTACTCAACCCCAACCCCTAGCGAAACCGCGCAATCACCGCCTCCACCACCGGATTCGGCCGCTGGGTATTCCACGCGACAGCCGTAGTCACCACATTGAGTTTCTGACTCAACCCACGAAACACCACATTAGCCGGCGCCAGCTTCTTCAACGACGCCGGCACCAACGCAATACCCTGCCCATAGCTGACAAACGCGATCTGCGAAGCCACCGACCGCACTTCATGCAGCACCCGAGGCGAAAACCCGCTGGCACGACAGGTAGCGATCAAATTGTCGAAATACACCGGACTGACGTTGCGCGAAAACATCACCAACGGCTCATTCGCCAGGCTCGACAAACTGATCCGCGTACGACTCGCCAACGGGTGATCCGCCGGAAGCGCCACCACCAGCCGGTCCTCCGTCAGCGGCAATGACTGCACCGAAGCCCCAAGGTCACCATCCAGCCGGGCAAACGCCAGGTCGATATCCCCGGCCTCCAGCGCCGGCAACGCCTCGACGCTGTCGATTTCCCGCACCGACACCGTGAGCTGCGGGTAATCAAGCTTCAGTTGCTCGATCAACCCCGGCAGCACATCAAACATCGCCGTGGAAATCGCGCCGATGGTCAACATCCCCGACTGCCCCGCCACCGCTTCTTCCACGGCGAGTTCCAGGCGCTCCAGCTGCTCGGCGAACTTGCGCACCGCCGGCAGGATCGCCGCGCCCACCGGAGTCAGCTTGGCCCCCCGTCGGGAGCGGTCGAACAGCTTGACCTTGAGCGCCTGCTCCAGCACCTGGATCTGCTCGCTCAGCGGTGGCTGGGACATGCCGAGGCGCTTGGCCGCACGGCCAAAGTTCTGCTCTTCAGCCACGGCCAGGAACAACCAGAGGTGACGAATCAGGCGAAAGTTGATCATGGTCTTATCCATAGGTTAAGCGTATGCAAGGCTTCTGTACTTCGTAATATACCTATCATAGGCACTGCCTGACACTGGCCGCCTCCGTCACCCGAGGCTTGCCCATGACCCCTGACCGTTTGCTCGACCGCCTGGCCGCACTGGACACCAACACCGTGTCCGACGCCCTCGACTTCCTCGGCCTGCCCGGCGCCACCGTGGGCCTGCGCCCATTGTGGAACTGCCCGAAGATCGTTGGCCGCGCCAGTACCGTACTGCTCGGCCCCAAGTCCGACATCGCCCCGACCGTGCACTTGATCACCCCGGTGATCGAACAGGTCGCGACAGACGACCGGGTGCTGGTGATTGCCGGCGGTATCGAGGGCATTTCCTGCTGGGGCGACATCATCGCCAACGCGGCGTTGCGCAAACACATACGCGGTACGGTGATTGATGGTTTCAGCCGCGATATCGACGGCAGCGAAGCCATCGGCTATCCGGTGTACGGACGCGGCGTGACCATGATCAGCGCGCGCAACCGCGTGGTGCAGCTCGACGCCGGCGTGACCCTCAGCGTTGCTGGCGTAAGCGTCAGCGAGGACGACTACGTGATTGCCGATACCTGCGGCACGGTATTCGTGGCCCAGGCGGTGATCGAAAAGGTCCTGGACCTGGGCGAGCGCATTGCCCGCCGCCAGGACGGCATGGTGCAGGCCGTGCGCAGTGGGCGCTCTGTGGTCGAGGTGATGCACGACGCACAGTTTGAGGCGATCAGCCGATGAGTACCGATATCCAGCGGCTGAACCCGCGCCTGGCCAGCGCACAACCGTCTGCCACCTATCGCATCATGGACCGCGTCGCCGAACGCCGGGCGCAAGGCGCGCAGATTATCTCGCTGTGCGCCGGCGAACCGGATTTCGACACCCCGGCGCATATCCGCGAAGCCGCGATCCAGGCCATTGAAACCGGGCATACCCGCTACACCCAGGTGGCCGGTGCGCGGGCCCTGCGGGAGGCGGTGGCGGCGAAGTTCCGGCGCGAAAACGGCCTGGACGTGTCCTGGCAGGATACCCTCGTGTGCAACGGCGGCAAGCAGGTGATCTACAACGCCCTGGCAGCCACCCTCAATGAAGGCGACGAGGTGATCGTGCCCGCGCCGTACTGGGTCAGTTACCCGGAGATGGTGCAACTGTGCGGCGGCGAGGCGCGCATCGTCACTTGCAATGCCAACAGTGGATTCAAGCTGACACCCGAGGCCCTGGCTGCTGCAATGACCCCGCAGACGCGCTGGCTGATCCTCAACTCACCGTCCAACCCCACCGGTGCGGTGTACAGCCAAGACGACTTGCGGGCACTCGCCGAGGTGCTGCTGACCCACCCGCAGGTGCTGATCCTGGCCGATGACATTTACGAGCACCTGATCTTCGACGGCCAGGCCTTTCATACCCTGGCCCAGGTTGAGCCGCGTTTGGCACCACGCACATTGACCATGAACGGCGTGTCCAAGGCCTACGCCATGACCGGCTGGCGCATCGGTTTCGCCACCGGCCCACGCTGGCTGCTGGAGGCCATGGAAAAACTCCAGGGCCAGCAGACCTCCGGCGCCTGTTCGATCTCGCAACAGGCGGCCCTCGCGGCACTGGAAGGCCCCAGGGATTTCATCCGCGACAGCCGCCGGGTGTTCCAGGCGCGCCGGGACTTGATGGTCCAGTTGCTGAACGACACGCCAGGCCTGACGTGCATCAGCCCCGCCGGCGCGTTCTACGCGTTCGCCTCATGCGCCGTGCTGATCGGGCGCACCTCGGCGGGCGGGCGGCTGCTGCGCAGCGATGAAGACGTGGCCCTGGCGCTGCTGGATGAGGCCAATGTAGCCGTGGTGCATGGCAGCGCCTTCGGCCTGGGGCCGTACATCCGCATCGCCTATGCCCTGGATGACAAGTCGTTGCGCCAGGCGTGCGAGGCAATCCGCGGCTTCTGCAGCAGCTTGCTGGCAGAAGAATAAAAGTGATGAGTTCACATAGATAAATATCGCTAATGGTGGCGTGCGCCCCTTCTTAAGATTAAGGCCGAACAGGACAACACTCACAACAACAAGGTCCGCCCCCATGTCTATGCCTGAAGTCATAAAACCCGCTGTGCGCAGCCAATACCGCTGGGTGGTTGCTGCGCTGATTTTCCTGATCTACACCGTGGCCGCCGCCGACCGGGCCAACCTCGGCGTGGCGCTGCCGTTCATTCGCCAGGAATTTGCAATGAGCAACGCCCAGGCCGGTGGCCTGGTCAGCCTGTTCCTGCTGGCTTACGCCCTGGCACAACTGCCGTCGGGCTTTGCCTTCGGGCGCTTTGGCGTCAGCCGGATCCTGCCGGGGGCCATGGTACTAACCTCCCTGTTGACCGGGCTGGTGGGCACCGCCAGCTCACTGCTGGCGCTGAAACTCTATCGCCTGGGCCTGGGTATCGCCGAAGGCCCGCTGCCCATCAGCATGACCACCACCATCAATAACTGGTTTCCGGCACGGGAAAAAGGCACCGCGTCGGGGATCTTTCTGTCGGCCGTGAAGTTCGGACCGGTGATCGTGCCGCCGCTGTGTGCCGTGATCATTTCGGTATGGGGCTGGCGCGAAATTTTCTACTTCTTTGCGATCCCGGGCATCGTGCTGGCGGTGGTCTGGTACTTCCTGGTCACCGACCATCCGTCCCGCAGCCGCTTCGTCAACCAGGCCGAACTTCAATACATCGTCGAAGACACCGCAATCGCCCAGACCGCCCGTGTGCACAAGACGCCGGCGTGGGTGAAAAAGCTCGACCGGGTGATCCGCACCCGCGATGAAAAGCCCCTGGAAACCAACCGTCAGGTTTTCACCTCATGGAATATCTGGGGGTGCGCCACCAGCTACTGCTTCCAGCTCGGTGTCTCCAGCGTGCTGCTGGCGTGGATTCCCACCTACCTGATGACCGTCAAGCAGTTTTCGATCATGAACATGGGCCTGGTCTCGGCAGCGCCCTGGGTGGGCGCGGTGCTGGGCAACCTGCTGGGCGGTTTCTGCTCGGACCGCCTGATGGGCGGGCGCCGCAAGCCGGGCATGTTGCTGTCGGCGGTCGGCACCTCGTTGATGATGTACCTGCTGATCAACTCACCGGCCGAGCCCCTGCCCTACGGCTTGCTGCTGATGCTGACCGGCGTGGTGCTGAGCCTCGGCTTCTCGTCCTACATGGTCTACCCGATGGGCCTGACCACCAAGAAGACCTTCCCGATCTCCAACGCCATCGTGAACATGATCGGCCAGTTGGGCGCCGCCGCCACGCCCTTCATCACCGGCCTGCTGCTGGACAACTACGGCTGGAACTACGTATTTGCCTGGCTGGCGATCGGCTCGTTCATCAGCTTCATCATTTTGCTGACCATTGCCGAGCCCCGCCCGGCCTCCAGCCACCCGACCTGATTTGTCACCACCACGAGGAGTTATCCATGTCACCCCAAGACCAAGAATTGGTTGCCCTGTTTACCGGCCTGGACACCCCGGGCGTGTCCGACGCCCTGGACAAACTCGGCCTGCCCGGCCAATGCCTGGGAATCATGCCCCTGGACAACTATCGCCAGGTGGTGGTCGGCCCGGCCTTCACGGTGCGCTACGTCAGCGCCAGCACCCCGCCGGGCACCGTAGGCGACTTTATCGATGACGTGGCCGAAGGCGATGTGGTGGTGATCGACAACGACGGACGCACCGACTGCACGGTGTGGGGCGACATCATGACCCAGTACGCCGGCAGCCAGCGGATCGCCGCGACGGTGATCGATGGCGTGTGCCGCGACGTGAGCAAGGCCCTGGGCGACGGCTACCCGCTGTTCACCAAGGGCCGGTTCATGCGCACGGGCAAGGACCGGGTTGAAGTGGAAGCGGTAAACCAGCCGGTGTCCATCGGCCAGGCCCGGGTGTGCGCCCGGGACATCGTGGTCGCCGACGCCAACGGCGTGGTGATCGTGCCGCGCGAGCGCGCCCATGAAGTGGCAGCCTGTGCACGCTCGATTGAAGCGGTGGAAGCGCGTATCCGGGCGCTGCTCGATGAAGGCAAATCCCTGCGTGAAGCACGGGCGGCGCTGGGTTATCACACCCTGCAACGCAAGGGCTGAAAGGTCCTTCAGTTGGCCGGTCGCAACAGCTGCATCTGCTGGCGGTAGTCATCCGTCACCTGCCGCGACTGGCTGCTGCTGGTAATCACCCTCGGTGTGATCAGCACGATCAGTTCGGTGCGATCCTTGGACTTGCTGGTGTTGCCAAACAACCAGCGCAGCCCGGGGATTTTCCCCAGGTACGGCACGGCGCTGACGCTCTCGGCGTTGTCCTGCTTGATCAGCCCGCCGAGCAACACGGTCTGGCCGCTTTGCACCGCCACCTGGGTCGACACCGAACGTGTGGAGATGCGCGGGTTGTTGGGTGTGTCACTGCTGTTGGTGGTTTGGTTCTCGGCGTCGCTGACCTGTTGCTGGATGTCCATGTACACCAGGCCGCCCGGGTTGATCCGCGGCACCACGTCGAGGATCACCCCGGTCTGCACGTATTCGACGCTGCTCAAGGTGCTGTCGGCGTTGCCGGTGTTGACCGTGGTCTGGCTGATGGGGATGTTGTCACCCACCTGGATCTGCGCCGGCTGGTTGTTCATCACCACCAGCGATGGCGCCGACAGCACCTGGGTGCGGCCGTTGGTTTCCAGGGCGTGCAAGGCCACTTGCAGGTTGGAGCTGACGAAGGAATAGAACAGCGAATCCGCGCCCAATCCCGCACCGCCGCCACCCAGGGCGCCCTGGCCGCCAGGGGTATTGGCTACCGTGGTGCTGGTGGAGTTGCCCGCCAGGCGGCCCAGGTACCATTGCACCCCGAGGTCCAGTTCGCCGGTGAGTTTGACTTCGAGGATGCGCGTCTCGATCTGCACTTGCAGCGGCGGGTTGTCGAGGCGCTTGATCGCCGATTCGATCTCCTTCCACTGCACCGGTCGGGTGCGTACCAGCAACTGGTTACTGCTTTTTTGCGCGGTGATCCGGGTGCCGGCGTCGAGGCTTTTGGCAGCGCCCGGCTCTGCATTTTCACCGTCTTCGCTGGCGGCCGGGGCCTGGTCCTCATCGTCACTGACGGGCGGGCTATTGCTGCTGTTGTTCAAGCCACCGGAGGTGCCGCCGCTGGTGTTGAGTGACGACAAGGTCGCCGTGCGCAGCCCCGGCGCCACCTTGGCCGGCGCATCGTCCTTGATCGCGCCGGTGCCGTAGATCTGCCGCAGGTATTTGGCGAGGTCCGTGGCCTTCATGTTGCGCACGTCGTAGACGTACATCTGCGGCTCGTTGCCGCCGCCCTCATCGATGGTGTGAATCCAGTCGCCAACTTCACTGAGGTACTGCGGCTGGGACGAGATCGCCACCACCGAATTGGTCCGCTCGATGGGCAGGAAGCGCACCATGCCCGCCAGGGGCATGCCGCTGTCGGGGCCAAACATTTTTTGCAGCTCGGGCATCAACTCGGCCACCGAGGCCCGTTGCAAACCGAACACCCCCACCGACATCCCCTTGAGCCAATCGACGTCGAAGGTGTCGATGGTGTCCTGATAGTTGGCCAACTCATCCGGCGTACCGGCCAGGCTCAGCACATTGCGCGCCGGGTCCACCAGCAGGAACGCGTTTTCCCGGGCAAACGGCTTGAGCAGTTTCTGCATTTCCGTGGCCGAGATATAGCGCAACGGAAACAGCCGCGCCGAGAGCCCGCTGGAGGGTTGCGACACGCTCATTTCCGGCACCAGCTTGCCCGCCACCGCCTGGTTGGCGGGCAGAATCACGTAGCGCTGGCCCTGGCGGATCATCGCGTTATCGGTCCAGGACAACAGGGTTTCGAGGATCGACAGCGCCTGTTTCTTGTTCACCGGCTTTGAGGTGGAGAAGCTTACGTTGCCTTTCACACCCTGGGCGATGCTGTAGTTCTCGTGCAGCAGGTCGCCCATGACGCTGTTGATCACCGCCTCAATCGGCTGGTCGGCGAAGTTGAACACGATGTCGCCGCTGGCTTCATCCTTGACCGCCGGCGCAGGTGCGGGCTGGCGCACGAACTGCTGGTTACCGCGAATCAACTGGCGCTGGGGCGGCGTAGGCACCTGGGGTTGGCGGCTGTCGGCCGCAGGCGACTCGCTGGCCGGGTCCACGGGCGGCCGTTGCGAACCGGTGCCCTGCATCGCCTCGTGAAGCAAGGCATCGTCCGGGTCGAGGTGATCGGGGAATGACCCACAGCCGCCCAGGGCGACGGCGGTGGCCAGGCAAAACACGCTGGTGCGCAAGGCGCTAGGGGAAGTATCGATCAAGGGGCGGGCTCGTGAGGAAGGGAAATCGGGGGTGTGGTGGACGGCGGCGGCAAACGCGGAACGCTGAGGCTCAGGGTTTGCGTGCGGCCATCCAGCACAAAACGGGCGTGCAGCGGTGTCAGGTGTTCCAGGCGCCAGCCGTTGGGCAGGGTCTGGCCTTGATGGATTTTGAGCGGCGGGCCGTCGGCACGCTTGAGCAGCGCGACGCGCAGGTCGCCGTCGAGCAGCACGCCGGTCAGCTTCAGGCTCGACAGGCTGGAAATCTCGGCCTGGCCAACGGCGGCATCGGGGCTGCGGTCGGGGCTGAACAGCGGCGCCTGCCAGGTGCCGGCGAGGCTTTCCAGGGTCGCACTCGGGGCCACGTGAACCTTCGCCGAAGCATTGGCGCGCACGGCGGAGGCAGGCTCATCCAGCCACTGCGGCGCATCGCCGATGCTGCTCAAGATGCCCACCATCAGCAGGCCCAGCAGCCCGGCCACACCGAGCAACACCCACTCGAGGGGGCGCAATGAATTGATCATCGGCGGGCCTGCGTGGCGGCTGCCGGTTGCAGATAACCGCGCACCAACAGGTGCACCACCAGCTTTCCGGCACCGCCGCTGGCGGGGGCATTCGGCCCGCGACGGACGCTCATTTCATCCACGAACAGGAAAGGTCGCTGGTACTCCAGCTCATGCAGGATCGCGGTCAGGGGTTCGATGGCGCAGTTGAGGGTCAGGCTGACTTTGACCTGGCGATAGGGCTCGGTGTCGTCCTGCTCCGGAGTAATGGGCATGCGCTGGGTCAGGCTGCAGCCGCCGCCGAGGCCGGCGCGGCTGTTGATCAGGTCGGCGATGCGCTGCATCAGGTCCGCCGCCACGGCGCTGGGGTCATCCCCCGGCAACAGGCTGGTGCTGCTGGCCGGGTCCTGGCGGGCTTGCTCCAGTTGCTCACGCAAGGCGGCGCCCTGGTGCAGGAGGCCCGCATAGCGTTGCTGTTGTTCGCGCAGCTGTTCGGCCTGCTCGCCCATGGCACGCAATGGCCCGGCGAACCAGCTGTCGATCAGCAGCCAGTAACCGCCGCCCAGCACCAGCGCCAGGACCAGCAAGGCGGCGCCGCGACGCTCACGGGGTGTCAGTGGTCGGCGCATCGGCGGCCTCCTGGTGCAAGTGGGCGCGCAGGGAAAACTGATCCTTGCCGGTTTGCGCATCGGGTTGGATCACCCCTTCGAACTGGGGGTTTTCCAGGCTGTGGCACGCCTTGATCCGAGTGATCAGGGCACTCGCCTTGGCGCTTTGCCCGGAGAAGGACACGTCGGCGCCGTTGTTGACGTCCAACTGGTCGAGCCAGGTATCGGCGGGCAGGCAGGCGGTCAGCTCGTTGAGCAACGCCGCCAACGGCGGTTGTGCCGACTTGCGGCGAATCAGGTACTGCGCGGCGCCACGGGTATTGAGCAGTTGCTGGCGCAGGCTCTGGACCTCGGCGACCTGGGCTTTCTGTTGTTGCACCTGCGCCTGCATGACGTCGAGCACCCGCTGGCGGTCGTTGAGCCACAGCAGCATCGCGGCAATCAGCAAGGCGCCGCACAGCCAGGGCAGGCTGCGTTGCAAGCCCTTCCCGGCCGGCCGCTGGCGTGGGCGCAACGGCGCCGGCAGCAGGTCGATGCCCATTGGCCCGTCCACATCCACAGCATGGGGCTGCAAGCCGAGGGCAGCGCAGTCCAACAGGATTTGATCCAGGCGCTCCCGCAGGATGGCCACCAGGGTCACTTGCACATGCGTGGCGGTGCGCCGTTCCTGGCGGGCCACGAAGTACAACTGTTCAGCCTCGAACGGGGTAAAGCGGTCCAGCTCATAACCCATAACGGTCGACAGGTTGCGCGCGACCGCCAGGGGCAGTTGCAGGGTTTGCAGCAGCACCGCCGAGGGCGCGAGCACCAGCACCTGGCGCACCTCGTCGGCAGGTTTTGCCACCGGCTCGGTCAACGGCCAGTGGTAGCGGTGCTCGGGGATGTCACGGACCGACAGCCACGCCGGCAGGCAGCCACGCAGCTCCTTGAGCCACAGGCGCCAGCCCACTTGCAGCAAGCTGCCGCGCCAGCGCCGGGTGAGCGGTTCGGCCAGCTGTTGAAGGCGCGCCACTGGCGCCGAAAGGTATGGATTCATTCTTGCCAACGCAGCACCCGATAAGGTTGTGCGCTTCCCTCCGATGGGCTCAATAAAACCGTGGTTCGTAACCGGGCGTGGTAACCGCCGGGGCGTTGTGCGCGGCTGTCGATCACCAGCACGTCACCGGGGTCGGCCCCTACTGCGCTCTGCCGGGGCAGGTTCAGCGCCTGGCGCATCAAGGGGCTGGCGAAGGCGGGATCGGGCCGGTCGAGGCCACTCCACAAACTGATTTCCGGGGCCAGCCGGCTGTACAGCGCCTGGGTCATGCCGGGCAATTGCCGCACTTCCTCCACCACGCGGAACGGCGCCAGGCCTGCGTTGCGCCGCATTTCCAGGTCCCTGGCGAGCCGGCCGGCCTGAGCCTGGGTGGCGCCGCAGGCCAGGGCCAGGCGGGCAAAGTCAGCGGCCTCGGCGCTGTTCAAATACAGCTTGCCGCGCTCGCTGTGCAGGCTCACGTGAAGCTGTGCGTCATCAAATACCAGGGGCATTTCACGGCCGTCGGCGATCCATTGCTTGCGTTGCAGCGGGTCGGCCAAGGCCTGCATGGCCAACGCCACACCCGCCTCCGCCGCCAGCAACGCCTGGGTATGCTGGCGATGCCACAGGGCCTGGCGACTTTCCAGTTGTACCCACCCGGCCAGGCCGCCCAGCAGCAGGCTGAGCAACGCCAGTACCCACAGCACCAGCAGCAATGCAACGCCGCGCTGACGCTTCATTCGCCTGATGCTCCGCTAGAGAGGTTCAGCCGCAGGGCAACCACTTGGGTGACCCACGGCACCGGTCCGTTGACTTGTGCTGCAATGCGTACCGCATAAGGCAGGCGTTTGGTCCACGGCCAGTCACTGATCCAACCGGTGGCCTGGCCCTTGGGCGACAGGCCGCGATAGCTGAATTGCAGATCCTCGACGTTCTTCAGCAACACCTGCGGTTCGCTGCGGGTGGCCGGCACGCTCACTTGGGCATTGGGCTCAAACCGTGCGAACGCCACCTGCAACTCGCGCTCGGTCAACTGCAAGGTGAAACGCTGGATACCGCCGCCGAGCACGCCCGGCAAGGTCGCGACGTATTGCAGGCGCTGGGGAGCGCCGACAAAAAAGCCGTTGGTCTGGCTGTCGTCCTCGGTCACGTCCAGGGGCAGCGCCTCGCTGATGGAAGTGCGCAGGAACTGTTGCGCGGCGCGACTTTCATCCAGGCTGACGGTGTAGCGCTGCGCCTTGAGTACTGCACGGTTGGCTCCCAGGAGCGCGCCGCCCACCAGGGCCAACAACACGCCCAGCAGGCTAAGCACGATCATGATTTCGAGCAACGAGAAGCCCCGCTGCTGCTTCACTGGAGGCACCCGTCGCGGCTGGCGCGCAGTTTCAAGGTACTGAAATTTGCGCGGCGCGGACCTTCGCTGACGCTGAGATCAAGGCGAAACAAATGTGGCTGACCGATGCGGGTGGGCTGCTGGGCGACGCGCAGTTGCCAGGCAATGCCGTCCAGCTCGCCCTGGCGCACGCCACTGGCCAGGGGCCCCGACGCCTCCTGATCCATCACGCTCAAGGCGGTATGGGTCAGGCGGTCGCTGTGGGCCACCTGCAACAACGAGCGCGCGCTTTGGCCGAACGCGACCAGCAACACCGTGCTGCAGATCGCCATGAGGGTCAGCGCTGCGAGCATTTCCAGCAAGGTGAAACCCGACTGACGCTTCATGGCAATGCCCTGGACTGCACGCTACCGGTCAGCCAGCCGACGTCGATGCGCCAGCGCCGCGTGCCATTGGCCAATAACAGGTTGCCGCCGGTAGAGCTGCCGTCGGGGTAAAACTCCACCGCAGCGCCTGCGTGTTCGGCGGTGTGCAGGGTCACTTGCAGATCGGCCGGCCAGTGCTTGATGGGTTGCCCCGGCGCCTGAAAGCTCAGCCGGGCCAAGTCGAAGACGGTCTTGGCCGACCTGCCGCTGACAATCGCCCGTGCCCGTGTGCTGCGCAGGGCATCCACCATCTGCCCGACCACCTGGCGCTCTTTCGCTACCCGCAGGCCTTGTTGCAGGCCAAATCCCACCAACCCGGCCGCGATGCTGATCAACACGATCACCACCAGCATCTCCAGCAGGGTAAAGCCGCGTTGGAGGGCCGGCATTATTCCCAGTTGCCCAGGTCGGCGCTGTAGCCTTCGCCGCCGGGCTGGCCGTCCTGACCGTAGAAGATCAGGTCGAAGGCGCCATGTTCACCGGGGAAGCGATAGCCGAAGGCATGGCCGAACGGGTCCTTGAGGTCTGAGGGCTTGGCGTACGGTCCGGCCCAGCCGGCGGTGTTGCCGGGCTTGTCGACCAATTGCTGGAGGGTCTTGGGTGGCGAGCCGACGTCCAGGCCGTAGCTCTCGATCTTCATGCTCAGGCTGGCCAGTTGCGCCTTGCCCGCGCCGTATTTGCCCTTGTCGACGTTGCCGCCCACCTGGCGCACCACGATGGTCGCGACGATGCCCAGCAACACAATCACCGCGAGCATTTCCAGCAAGGTGAAACCGCCTTGGCGGCGGGCGGGTTTGAAACGGGTATGGCGCATCGGCTTGCTTCCTTGGGTCTTCATATATTGCTGGTCAGGCTCATCAGCGGCAGCATGATCGCGAGCATGATCACCGCCACCAGCACCGCCATGACCACCGTCAGGGACGGCACCAGGGCGGCGAGCAGGCGGTCGATGCCGCGCTTGGCTTCGACGTCGAACACGTCGGCGACCTTGAGCAGCATGCTGTCCAGTTCACCGGCCTGTTCGCCGACTTCAATCATTTGCAGGGCCAGGTCCGGCAGCAGCGGTTGGCTGCCAAATGCACTGGCCAGGGTGCCGCCGCCTTTCACCGACTCGGCGGCCTGGGCCACTTGTGCCTGCAAGGCACGGTTGGTGCAGACCTGGCGGGCGATCACCAGCGCTTGCAGCAGCGCCACGCCGTTGCTCAGCAAGGTGCCGAGGGTGCGCGCCAGGCGTGCGGCTTCGACCCGCTGCAACAGCGGGCCGATAACGCGGATACCCAGCACGCACCGGTCGTACTGCTCGCGGTGTCGTGGGTTGCGCAGGCGTGCCGCCAGGGCCCAGACCGTCACGATCAACCCGGCGAGTACCGCCAGGCCATAGGCGCCGAGGAACTGGCCAAGGCCCAGGATCACTTCGGTGATCAACGGAATCGGCACGCCCAGGTCCTTGAAGATCGGCACGAACTGCGGCACCACGTAAGCCAGCAACAGCGCCAGGGAACCGAGCACGCCCACCACCAGGAAGGCGGGATAGATCAGCGCGTTGATCACCTCGCCTCTCAATAACTGGCTGCGTTCCAGGTAGTCACTGAGTTGGCGCAGGGTGTTCTCCAGCGCACCGCCCGCCTCACCGGCACGCACCATGCTCAGGTACAGCGGCGAAAACTGGCTGCCCTCCTCTTCCAGCGCTGCCGACAATGGCTTGCCGGCCTTGACGTGCTCGCGGATACGCTCGATCAGCGCCCGGGTCTGCGGCTGGCCGGGCTGCTTGAGCAGGATGCCCAGCGAGCGCTCCAGCGGTTGGCCCGCGCCCAGCAGGGTGGCCAGTTGCTGGGTAAAACTGACCAGCGCCGCGCCATTCAACTGACCGCGCCCGAAGGCATTGCGCAGCCCTTGGGCACCGGCGGCATCGATGTGCAATAGCAGCAGGCCACGCTTGTGCAGCGCAGCGACGGCGGCGGCCTGGTCCTTCGCTTCGAGGGTGCCGTTCTGCGCGACGCCCTGGCTGTCCAGGGCACGGTATTTGAACAGGCTCACGCGCCCTCTCCACGGGTGGCGCGCAACACTTCTTCAAGGGACGTGACACCGGCCACCGCCTGGCGCAGGCCTTCTTCATGCAGGGTGCGCAAGCCACCACGGCGGGCGGCCTGTTCGAGGGTCGCGGCGTCGGCCTGGCGCATCAACAAGCTGCGCAGTTCGTCATTCATCACCAGCAATTCGGTGATTGCACTGCGGCCGTGGTAACCGCCGCCGGCGGCGTTGGCGCGAGGCCGGTAAAGCAGGATCGGGCGCTGTTCGGTGAAGCGGTCGAGGCCGTGTTCCTCGATCAACTCCGGCGGCGCTTCGAACGCCTCACGGGTCGCCGGGTCGAGGCGGCGCACCAGGCGCTGCGCGAGGATGCCATTGACGGTCGAGGCGATCAGGTAGCTCTCCACACCCATGTCCAGCAGGCGCGTGATACTCGCTGCGGCACTGTTGGTGTGCAGGGTCGAGAGCACCAGGTGGCCGGTCAGGGAGGACTGGATGGCGATGCGGCAGGTTTCGAGGTCGCGGATTTCACCGATCATGATCACGTCCGGGTCCTGGCGCACGATGGAGCGCAGCGCGCCGGCGAAGTCCAGCCCAATGGCGGGTTTGACCTGGATCTGGTTGATGCCTTCCAGCTGGTATTCCACCGGGTCTTCGACGGTGATGATCTTGCGCTCGGCGGTATTGAGCCGCGACAACGCGGTATAGAGCGTAGTGGTTTTACCCGAGCCGGTGGGGCCGGTGACCAGCAGGATGCCGTGGGGTCGCTCGAGCACTTCAAGGAAGGTTTCCAGGCGCTGGCCGTCAAAGCCCAGGCTCTGGAAATCGAACTGCACGGTCTGGCGGTCCAGCAGGCGCATCACCACCGACTCGCCAAAACTGGTGGGCACCGTGGATACCCGCAGGTCCAGTTCCTTGCCCTGGATGCGCAACATGATCCGGCCGTCCTGCGGCAGGCGGCGCTCGGCGATGTCGAGGCGCGCCATGATCTTGACCCGGGAAATCACCGCCGCCGAGGAACTCGCCGGCGGCGCTTCCGCTTCATGCAGCACACCGTCGATGCGGTAGCGCACCTTGAGCTGGTTTTCGAAGGGTTCGATATGGATGTCCGAGGCGCGGTGCTCCACGGCCCGTTGCAGGATCAGGTTGACCAGGCGAATCACCGGGGCTTCGGAGGCCATGTCCTTGAGGTGTTCGATGTCTTCCAGGGCGCCGCCCTGTTCATCGAGGTTTTCGATCAGGGTGCCCATGGCGGAACGGCCCTGGCCGTAGTAACGCTCGATCAGGGTTTCGACTTCGTTGCGCGGCCCGACCGCCAGCCACACCGGCACGCCGCACGCGTACGCCAGGGCCTGGAACGGATACAGCAGCGCCGGGTTGGCCGCCAACACCCGCACACCACCGTGGCTCCAGCCTACCGGCACCACCTGGTAATGGCGCATGAAGCGTTCGGTCAGCGCCGGCAGCGGGTCGAGCACGGGCGGTGCGGCATCGGCCAGCAGCAACGGCGCGCCGAGCAAATCGGCCCAGGCCCGCGCCAGTTCCACTTCGGAAACCAGCCCCAGGCGCGTCAGCAGGCCGAGCAGTTCGGGGTCGTCGGATTCCTGGGATAACCGTCGAGCACGTTCCAGGTCGACGGTTTTCAGACCGGCTTTTCGCATCAGCCACGCGCACACTTGTTCGGCATCCGGAATCTGCATTCGGCATGCATCGATGGGCATTGACGGTATCGGCTGGGGCATCTGCACAAGTCTGAGGGGCTATTTAAAAACCTGTTCCGTGGCACGCGCCGGAACAAGGGCATCCACACTAAGCTGGAGGTTTTTAGCGCAAGCGCTGTCATGACAAGGTACGGACCCTACACCAAAAAATTTTGTATTACAGCCCACTTAAGTTATGGCCTTTTAGAACTACCAACAGGCGCCATTAGTTAGCCATGACCGTACACATGATATTTAAAGCATCGACTGACATGTTTAAACTTAGTTCATCAGCGCAAGAAAATATCGCCAGCCTCACGCAAGATCTGGGTCTATCCCGGCACCTAATGGCAATCAATGATCAGTTCAATAGGCCACCTTGCAATATCACATGGACACTACTCAAAAGAACAACCCACCAAGTCATTGCACTTTTTAAATCGCGAAACTCACCGCACTAATTGCAATTAGCCATCGCTAAAACTTGTCACCGAAGAAGAACTACCCACTGATAAAAAAGAGACGAGCGCACGCAATCAAACGCATGTTTCAGCGCCTGACCTTGAATAATCCGTTATCAGAAAATACCGAGAGTCAACGCAACATGGCCATGAGCCGCAACTGGACTCAGGCGCTCTCGCGCTCGATCAAGCGGCACTCCAGCAGGTTCAAGCGCTGCACCTCATCCTCAACCGGCAACACGCCCAGGCTTTCCAGTACCCGCGTTGCCGCCAGCACACCGATCTCCAGGGCGGGCGGCTTGATGGTGCTGAGACTGGGCAAGAGCATTTCGGCAAACGGGTAATCACCAAAGCCGAGCACGGCGCAATCCTTGGGGATCTCCAGACCTGCCCGTTGCCCGGCCAGCAGGCCACCGGCGGCCAGGTTGTCATTGGCGAAGATGATTGCGTCCGGTGGAATGGCGGCACTCATCAATGCCTGCATCGCTTGCTTGCCCGCCTCAAACGGTGCGCGATCGGCGTCCGGGGCAAACACCCACGGCTGCATGCCCAGCTCAATCAGGGTCGCGCTGTAGCCATCCCGGCGTTCCAGTGCACTGAAGTCCCCCGGCGCGCTGTTCTGTACGAACGCGATGCGCCGATAACCCTTGCCATGCAGGTAGCGCGCAGCCGTTACGCCCACCTCGTAATGCGAGAAGCCAATCTGCAACGGCTCCCGCTCGGGTTGGTAATCCCAGGTTTCAACCACCGGGATATCCGCCTCGGCGATCATCTTCTCGGTGCCCGCGCTATGGAAGCGGCTGGTGAGCACCAATGCCGCCGGGGACCAGCCGAGAAACGCGCGCACTGCATTTTCTTCCTGCTCGGCGCTGAAGTAACTGGACGCCAGCAGCAATTGGTAGCCGTGGCGGCTGAGGGTATCGCTGAAGCCCTGGATGGTATTGGCGAAGATCGGCCCGGAGATGTTAGGAATCACCATCGCGACGATCCTGCCCCGCGCCGACGCCAGCCCACCCGCCACCAGGTTCGGCACGTAGCCCAATTCGGCAACCACCGCCGCGATGCGTTCGCGGCGTTCGGGCGAGACCTGTTCCGGCTGGTTGAAATAGCGCGACACGGTAATCGCTGACACACCGGCCTGGCGCGCCACGGTATTCAAGGTGACGCGGCCGGCACCACGGCGTTTCCGGGGTTTGTCTTCGCTCAAGGGACGATCCTGTTAAAAACCTAAAAGAATATAAAACTAATTTTTTAGTATTTGACGCTCTATATCGCACCTACCAATAATGCCGATGTTAGCGCTACCAAAGCGTTTTGTCTGCTACTCGCTCGAGCGAATGCCCAAGACGGATTCAACGGCGCTGTCGTCGCAGAACGGCAGCGGTTCAGGGCATTTTTCGAGCGGTCAGAGCATGCACACACATTCGGGGCAACCTCAAAAACTTTCGCAATCCATACGCGCCGCCACCGGGCGCCGCGCCCACCTGGGTTGGCTACTGGCGGGGCTCGCCGCCCTGCCCGTTCCCGCTGCATTCGCCGCCGACGACCAGGAACCCACCCTCAAGCCGGTCACGGTCACCGCCACCCGCCGCGAAGAGTCGCTGCAAAAAGTCCCGGTGGCGGTTTCGGTACTCGATGGCGAACAACTGGAGCGTGACAATCGCAACGGCGTGGCGAGCATCGTCCAGCAGGTACCCTCGCTGAATTTCCGTACCGGCGCGTCGAACAAGGACACCTCGTTGTTCGTACGCGGAGTGGGCACGATATCCACCTCGCCCGGGGTTGAACCCACGGTGGCGACGGTGATTGACGGCGTGGTGTACGCCCGCCCCGGCCAGGCTACCCTGGACCTGCTCGACCTGGATCGTGTCGAAGTGCTGCGCGGGCCCCAGGGCACACTGTTCGGCAAGAACGCCTCGGCCGGCGTGCTGAATATCACCAGCAAGGCGCCGACGGCCGAGACCCACGGCTATATCGACCAGTCCTACTTCAGCGGCAATGAAAGCCGCACCCGCTTCGGCCTGGGCGGCAGCCTGATTCCCGGCACGCTGAAGGGCTCCATCAGCGGGCTGTTCGGCAGCTACGACGGTAACGTCGACAACAAGCACAACGGCCAGGAAGTGAACGGCTACAACCATCAGGGCGTGCGCGGCAAACTGGAGTTCACCCCCAACGACGACGTGAAACTGACCCTGATTGCCGACTACATGCAGTCCCACGACGATGCGCCAAATGGCGTGGTGAGCAAATCCCTGACCCCGGCGTTCGCCAACGCGCTGAACCCGGTGCGCGTGACCAGCGACAACCGCGACATCAACACCGACACCCGCAGCCACGTGGAGGACACCAACAAAGGCCTGTCTGCCCAACTGGACTGGAACCTCGGCGACTACACCCTGACCTCGATCACTGCCTGGCGCGGCTGGGACAACACCCAGTACCAGGACGGCGACCGCCTGGGCACCGTGACCGCCGCTTTCCCCGGCACCGCCGACAAAGGCCAACTGGCGTTCGACCAATACTCCCAGGAGCTGCGCCTGGCCTCGCCCAAAGGCGAATTCCTCGAATACGTCGGCGGCCTGTTCTACATGCACGGCAAGGATCAGGAAACCTACCAGCGCACCCTGACCACCACCACGCGCACCGACCGCGGCATCGCCGACTACGGCACCACCAGCGACAGCTACGCGGTGTTCGGCGAGACCACGCTGAATTTCACCTCGGCCTTTCGTGGCATCGCCGGCCTGCGCTACACCCACGACGACCTGGAATACGATCACCGCCGTGTCTCCACCTCGGCCACCACTGTCAGCGGCATTCAACCGGCCACCAGCAGTTCCGGCTCGGTGGACGAAGACGGCTGGTCCGGCCGGCTGGGGGTGCAATACGACCTGAGCGACACCGTCACCAGCTACCTGACCTACTCGCGCGGCTACAAGGGCCCGGCCTACAACGTGTTCTTCAACATGCAGCCACGGGACACCGATGCGCTGAAACCGGAAACCTCCAACACCTGGGAAGTCGGGATCAAGGCCACCAGCTGGAACAATCGCCTGACCACCAACCTGGCGATCTTCCACAGCGACTACGACAACTACCAGGCGAACTTCTTCGACACCGTCGCCGGGCAAGTGGTGACGCGCTTGATCAACGCCGGGAGCGTCAGCACCGAAGGCGTCGAACTCGACTACGCGTTGCAGGCCACTCAACAACTGAAGCTCTCCGGCGCGCTGGCCTACACCCGGGCCCGCATCGATGAGTTCGCCTGCCCGCCTGGCGCGGCGGCGTCCTGCAACGTCAACGGCAAGCCGCTGCCCTTCAGCCCGGACTGGAAAAGCTACGTGCGCGCCGACTACAGCATCCCGCTGGATAACGGCCTGGATATCGAACTGGGTACCGACTACAGCTGGCAGAGCGAAGTGCAGTACGACATCAGCCAGAACGTCGACACCAAGCAAGGCGCCTACGGCATCTGGAACGCCAGCGTCGCCCTGGCCGACTACAGCAACGGCTGGCGCGTGGCCCTGCTGGCGAAGAACCTCACCGACAAGTCCTATTCATCGCTGCTGGCCAGTGGCGGCAGCTACATCTACCGCGCCGTACCCCGTGACGATGAGCGTTACTTCGGCGTGCAACTGCGCAAGGATTTTTGAGCATGCCCCGTGAACTGAAACTCGGCGCTTTCCTGATGGCCACCGGGCACCACGTCGCCGCCTGGCGTCACCCCGATGTACCGGCCAATGCCGGGCTGGATTTCGCCCACTACAAACGCCTGGCGCAAATTGCCGAAGCGGCGAAATTCGACGCGCTGTTCGTGGCCGACAGCATTGCCGCCGCCACCGGCGAAATTGCCAGCCGCATGGCGCGCTCGGATCACTTCGAGCCACTGACGCTGCTGTCGGCATTGAGCGTGGTGACCGAACACATCGGCCTGATCGCCACGGCCACCACCAGCTACAACGAGCCGTACCATGTGGCGCGCAAGTTCGCCTCACTGGATCATCTGTCCGGCGGGCGCGCCGGCTGGAACCTGGTGACCTCGGACAACGCCGCCGAAGCACAGAATTTTGGCCGCGACGAGCACCTCGGCCACGGCGAACGCTACAGCCGTGCCCGGGAATTTCACCAGGTGGTGACGGGGCTGTGGGACAGCTGGGAAGACGATGCCTTTGTGCGCGACAAGGCGAGTGGCAGCTACTACGACCCGGCGAAACTGCATGTACTCGGGCATGTCGGCGAACACTTTCGTGTGAAGGGCCCGCTGAACGTGGCGCGCTCGCCCCAGGGCCAGCCGGTGATTGTCCAGGCGGGTTCGTCCGAGGCAGGCCGCGAATTGGCGGCACAAACTGCCGAAGTGGTGTTCACCGCCCAGACATCATTGGCCAATGCCCAGGCGTTCTATGCCGACCTCAAGGGTCGCCTGGCTCGATACGGGCGTGAGCCGGACGCACTGAAGATCATGCCGGGGGTGTTTGTGGTGGTCGGGCAGACAGAAACTGAAGCCCGGGACAAATTCGAGGCCTTCCAGCAGTTGGTCGAACCGCAGGTTGGCGTCGCGTTACTGGGGCGCATGCTGGGTAACTTCGACTTGTCCGGCTACCCGCTGGACGGCCCGCTGCCGGACCTGCCATTGACCGACAGCGGCCAGCGCAGCCGCCAGCAACTGCTGACCGAACTGGCGGGCCGCGAACAGCTGAGCCTGGCGCAACTGGGCCGGCGCATCGCCGGTGGCCGTGGGCACTACAGCCTGATCGGCACACCCGCGCAGATCGCCGATGAACTGCAGCACTGGTTCGAGAATGGCGCCGCCGATGGCTTCAATGTGCTGGTGCCGCACCTGCCGGGCGGGCTGGAAGATTTCGCCCAAGGGGTGGTGCCGGAACTGCAACGGCGTGGCCTGTTCCGCACCGAATACGCCGGCACCACCCTGCGTGAAAACCTTGGATTGGCGCGACCGGCCAATCGCTTTGCGGAGAAACCGGCATGAGAATTCCTGCACTGTTGTTTGCGCTGTTTGCCCTGACTCAAACTGCAATGGCCGCCGAGCCGGCCACCCTGAGGATCGGCTACCAGAAAGGCTCGATCGCCCTGGTACTCGCCAAGGAACATGGCCTGCTGGAAAAACGCTTCGACCAGACGAAGGTGCAATGGATCGAATTCCCCGCTGGCCCGCAGATGCTCGAAGCCTTGAACGTGGGCGCGCTGGACGTGGCGTCCACCGGTGATATCCCGCCATTGTTCGCCCAGGCGGCGGGCGCCGACCTCGTCTACATCGGCGCTGAACCGCCCAAGCCGACGGCGGAAACCATCCTGGTGCAGGCCGACAGCCCACTGCACGGCATCGCCGACCTCAAGGGCAAGAAAGTCGCCTTCCAGAAAGGCTCCAGCTCCCACAACCTGATCCTGCGGGCCTTGAACAAAGCCGGCCTGAGCTACAAGGATATCCAGCCGGTTTACCTGCCACCGGCCGATGCCCGCGCCGCCTTCGAGCAAGGCAGTGTCGACGCCTGGGCAATCTGGGAGCCCTACTCGTCACTGGCCCTGAGCCAAAGCCCGAGCCGCGTCCTGGCCAACGGCGAAGGCTTGAACCTGTCTGGGCCGATCTATACCGCGCGCCGTGCATACGCCGAGGCCAATGGTCCGTTCATCCACGCCCTGCTCGATGAACTGAGCGCCGCCGAAGCCCTGACCCGCAGCCAGCGCGAAGACAGCCTGCAGGTGCTGACCCGTTTCATGGGTTTGCCGGCCGGGGTGATTGCACGTTACGTCGACAACCGGCCGCCATCGCCCATCCTGCCGATTGATAAGCACATCATTGGGGCGCAGCAAGAGACGGCGGACCTGTTTTACCAGAACCGCCTGCTGCCCAAGCCCATCGATGTACAGAAGGCTATATGGCAGGCTCCTCAGAAGTCGACGGTGGCCGACAGCAAGTAAGTGCGCGGCGTCGACAAGGTCAACCCCGGCTCGCTGTCATCCGAGGCACCGGCCGAACTCCAGTAGCGCCGGTTGGCCACGTTCTCGACATTGGCCCGCAGGGTGATGTGCTTGTCGTCGACCTTGAAGGCGTAGCGTGCGCCGACATCAAGCCGCGTCCAGGCGTCGATTTCCTTGACGTTGGACTGGTCCAGGTACTGCGAGCTGGAATAGATCCCGCGGCTGGTCAGGGTCAGGCCTTCAACAGTCGGCACGTCCCACTCCGCGCCCAGGTTGACGTTGTACTTGGGCGTGGCCGGCGCGCGGTTGCCGTCGTAGGTGCCGTTGGTGGTGTGGGTCAGTTCGCTGTCGATGTACATCACCCCGCCCAGCAGGCGGAAACCCTTGAGCGGCTCGCCGAACACGCTGAGTTCCACACCATCGTTCTGGCGCTTGCCATTGGGGCCGAAGACCAGCGTGGTGGCGTTGGTCTCGTAGGCCGGCTGCTTGATCCTGAATACAGCGGCCGTCACCGCGAACGCACCGGCGTCGTACTTGGCGCCGACTTCGACCTGACGGCTGATGAACGGTGGGAAGATTTCGTCATCGTTGACCGACGCCGACGGCGCGACCTTGCCCTGGCTCAGGCCTTCCATGTAGTTGGCGTACAACGAGAGCTTGTCGGTGGCCTTGAACAGGATGCCGCCGGACGGTGAAATTTTTTCCTCGTCGTAGGCGGTGTCGCCTTTGACGTCATCGGTCCAGTCGTCGACCTTGACCCGCTGCCAGCGCGCACCGAGGGTCAGCAGCAACCGGTCATCGAAAAAACCCAGGGTGTCGGACAACGCCACACCGCTGAAACGGTTTTCGGTGTAGACCTTCGAGTCAAATCGCGTTGGCCGGCCAGGCGCGGGGGTTTCCACAGGGTTGTAGATATTGCTCGAACCCGGCGCATATCGCGCGCCGCCGTTTTCGAAGTCCATGTAGAAGTAGCTGGCCGCCAGGTTGACCTCATGGCTCACCGGGCCGGTATGGAACCAGTTGCGCACGCCCGCCGTGGCGGTGCGCACGTTTTCATCACGGGTGAAGTCGCGGGGCTGCACGCTGAAATCGCCGGCGTTGTTGGTCACTGACACAGCATGGCGCAGGAAGTCATGGTTGCTTTTGCGCGCACCGACGCCGCCGTAGAGCATTACGTTGTCGCTGAGATCAAACTCGCCGTTGACCGTGCCGAAGGTGTCGTTGGTGCTTGCCTTGCTCCAGGGCTGCGCGTAGTTGTGGCGTACGTCGTTGGCACTCGGCACCCTGGCGTTGGGCCCGACTTGCACACGTTCCTGGGGGGCGTCGGTGTCGCGCTCGGTGCGGCCGATGTCGGTGGAGAGTCGCAGGCGTTCACCGCGAAAATCCAGGCCCAACACGGCCATTTCGCGGTCGACACTCTGGTCGTCCCAGGCAGTGTCGCCGGACTGCTTCACGCCGTTGAAACGCAGGCCGAATTTATTGTCTTCACCAAAACGCCGGCCGATATCCACGGCTCCGCCCGCCTGGCTGTCGGAGGCCCAACTGCCGGTGAGCGAGGTGATGGGTGTGTCGGTGGCACGCTTGGGCACCACGTTGATCCCGCCGCCCACACTGCCCCGTGGCGAGATGCCGTTGATCAACTGGCTGGGGCCTTTGATGATGTCGACGCGCTCGGCCATTTCCATATCGATGGTGTAGGTCGGCAATACGCCATAGAGGCCGTTGTAGGCGACATCACTGTTGAACAGGCTGAAGCCGCGAATGGTGAATTGCTCATAGCGCCCGCCGGCCGGGTTGGTGGCGCGCACCGAGGGGTCGCTGGCAATCAGGTCGCCAAGGGTACGCGCCTGTTGGTTCTTGACCGCCGCGCTGGTGTAGGTGGTCATGCTGAACGGAGTATCCATGAAGTCCTTCGAGCCCAGCAGGCCCTGGGAGCCACGGCGCGCCACCTGGCCACCGGCGAAAGACTCGCTGTCGGCATCGCCGGTGGTGCCGAGAATCGAGGTGGGCGCCAGTTGCAGGCTGCCGCCTTCGGGAATCGGGGTCAGCCTATAGGCCTGCTCGCCCATGGGCTGCAGTTGCAGGCCGGAGCCCTGGAGCAGGCGCGCGAAACCTTCTTCGACGCCGTATTCGCCGGACAACCCGCTGCTGTTGCGGCCGCTGACCAGCGCCGGGTCCACCGAGAGGTTGACCCCGGCCAGCCCGGCGAAACGGGTCAGCGCGGCGCTCAGGCTGCCGGCCGGCACCTGGTAGCTGCGCCGGGACGCACCGTCTTCGGCATAGCTGATGGGAACGAACAACGGGCTGGCACTCAGGCTCAGCATGAGGCTGAGGTTCAGCAACGGGCGTATTGCGGGCATTGGAAGAAGCTCTCGATTTTGTTCACTTACCTGGAATGACCAGTCACGTGAAAAAAAGGGACAGGCTTCAGCCACTATTTTTTGATTATTACGGTTTGATGCCTTTGAGCTTCTGGAGCAGCTCCATCAATTGCTCCAAGGATTCCTCGCCGAACTGCTCCTGAATCTTCAGGTAATTGCTTTCCATCCCGGCGCTCATGTCGACGAAACACTGCTGGCCCTGTTCGGTCAGGGCGACGAACACCCGGCGCTGGTCTTCGGCGGATTTGCGCCGGCGCACGATGCCGTCACGCTCCAGCCGCCCCAGTACGCCGGTCATGCTCGGCTTGAGGATGCAGGCGAGGTGCGCCAGTTGGTGGCTTTCGAGTTCGCCTTGCTGGCGCAGGATGCGGATCACCCGCCACTGCTGTTCGGTCAGGTCATGTTCATTGAGCAACGGCCGGAAGAACGCCATGGTCGCTTCGCGGGCCTGGAGCAAGGTGAGCGTAAGGGACGGTCTGGGGGTGGGCATGGTTCACGCGCAATAGAGGTCGAAGCGACGAAGCTTAGAGTCGGTGTCCCGCGTGCGCAACCCGACGCACGCAGCAAGTCGTTAATTTCGAAACGAATTCATAAAAACCTGTTAATCCAGCTATTCAGCTTAAAGATAACATGTTAACAATATGCCCGCCCCTGCCCTGGTGGCGGGCTCTACCAACAAAAACAACAAAAGGAACGCCCCTCATGCATTCGTGCCTCTTTCGCACGGCGGCAAGCGCTGGCCTGTGCGCCGCGTTTAGCCCTCTGGTCGCCCACGCCGACTTCATCCAGGACAGCAAGGCCAGCCTGGACCTGCGCAATTTCTACATGAACCGCGACTTTCGCCAGGCCAACGCGCCGCAGAACAAGGCAGACGAATGGGCGCAAGGTTTTGTGCTGCGCCTGGAGTCGGGCTACACCGAAGGCGTGGTCGGGTTTGGCGTGGACGCCCTGGGCGAAATGGGCCTGAAGCTCGACTCCAGCCGCGACCGCCGGGGCACCGGGCTGTTGCCGTCTGGCGCCAGCGGCGAGCCGGCCGACAGCTACAGCGAACTCGGCCTGACCGCCAAATTGCGCGTGTCGAAAACCGTGCTCAAGCTCGGCACCCTGCAACCGCTGTTGCCGGTGGCTGCCTATAACGACACGCGGCTGTTGCCGTCGACCTACAACGGTGAACTGGTGACCTCCCAGGACATCGACGGCCTGACGTTGAACGTCGGCCGCCTGGAAAAGCAGAACCTGCGGGACTCCTCCAACAACGAATCCATGAGCTACGGCGGCGTCAACAGCAGCCACCTGGACCTTGCCGGCGGCACCTACGCGATCAACCCGCACCTGGCCGCGACCTATTACTACGCGCAGATGCAGGACATCTACCGCCAGAATTTCATCGGCCTGGTGCATGACCTGCCGCTGGCCGAAGGCGTGAACCTGCGCACCGACCTGCGCTACTTCGACACCCGCGAGCAAGGCAGCGCCCTGCTGCGCAGCGCTTCGCGGGTCGACGGCGGGCGGATCGACAACCGCTTTTTCAACGGCATGTTCAGTTTGTCGGTGGGCGCACACAAATTCGGCCTGGGCTTTCAGAGCCTTTCCGGCGACGGCGACTTTGCCTTCCCGGGGCAAGATCCGTATTCGGTCAACCTGGTGACCATCAATATCTTCACCAAGGCCAACACCGATGCCTGGCAGGCGCGCTACGACTACAACTTCGCCGCCCTCGGCCTACCGGGCCTGACCTTCATGACCCGCTACGTCGACGGCAGCCACGCGCAAACCGCCACGGTGCGCAACGGCCGCGAATGGGAGCGCGACACCGACCTGGTCTACACCGTGCAGAGCGGCCCGCTGAAGAACGTCAACGTGCGCCTGCGCAATGCGACCCTGCGCTCAAGCAACGGCCTGACCAGCGACATCGACGAAAGCCGGGTGATCATCGGCTACACCGTAGCCCTGTGGTAACGCCGGGCGCCTCAACGCAACCCCGATTGACGCTGGCGGTATTCCCCCGGCGTCATCTGCGCGTAGCGCTGGAAGAACCGGCTGAAATACGCCGGGTCCTTGAACCCCAACTGGTAGCAGATTTCATTCGCCGAACTGCCGGTGAACAGCAGCAGGCGCCGGGCCTCCTGCATCAGCCGCTCCAGAATCAGGCGCTTGGACGGCAGGTCGGCGATGCGTCGGCACACCTCGTTGAGCCGCGCTTCAGTGACGCCGATACCGTCGGCGTAGCGCGACAGCGGCCAGTGTTGCAGGTAGTGGTCTTCGATCAGTTCGTTGAAGCGGTGAAAGATCCGCAGGTCTTCGTGACGTGCAGGGCGGGCTTCCAGGGAATTGGCGCAGAGCCTGAGCAGGCTGATCATGATCAGCCGCGTCAGGCTGTCCAGGGCCGAACCGCGTCCGCTGGCCTGGGCGTTGATCTCGCTGCACAGCTCATCAAACAGGAATTCCAGGCGGCGCACCTCGGGCTGAAACTCCGGTGCCAGCCGCGCCAACGCCACGCAGGCCGCCGGCAATTGTGCGCCGGGGGCCAGGCTGGGGTCGGCGTCAATCAAGGCCCACACCAGTTGCTGGCGCACGGTCAGCACATGGCCGTCGGCGTCGGCTTCGGTGACGAAGGAATGCGCCACCGTCGGCGGCGTGAGGAAAAACATCGGCCCGGATTCGAGGTACTGCTGGTCGTCCAGGTAGACCCGCACCGCGCCGGTCTTGACGTAATGCACCTGGAAAAACCGGTCATGGCGATGCACCGGCATGTTGCGGCCAAAAAATCCCGCCAGGTTGCCGAGCCGGTCGTAGTGCACCTCGGCATCGCTGTAACGCTGGTCGTAGACCTGCCCGATGTTGATGTTGGGGATCGGCTGACGATCGCTCATCACTGCATTCTCTTTGTTGTTTTGACTGCCCTGAAATATTGCCACGCTTGACGATAGTTAACATCTTAATTATAACGTTAACACGTTAACGAATTTCCCACGGTGCAGGTCCGAATCTGCCCCGCCACTGCCAGGAGAAAAGCATGAGCCGTGCCCTGCATGATGTTGCGAACGGCACCCTGTTCGGCGTTGCGCTGAACTACCAGGGGTTGCTGAACCAACGTCTCGCCGAATTCGAACAAGCGCCTTACCAGAAACCACCGGTGAAGCCGGTGCTGTTCATCAAGACGCCCAATACCCGCAACGGCCACGACGGCGTGGTGCTGCACCCGCAAGGTGAACGCCTGCAACCGGGCCCGGCACTCGGGGTGGTGATTGGCAAGAGCGCCAGCCGGGTCAGCGTCGAAAATGCCCTGGAGCATGTGGCGGGCTACACCATCGTCAATGAGTTCAGCCTGCCGGAAGACAGCTACTACCGCCCGGCGGTGAAAGCCAAGTGCCGGGACGGTTTCTGCGCATTGGGCCCGGAACTGGTGGCCCGCGACCAGGTCGCCAATCCGCATCAATTGAGCGTGAAGCTGTTCGTCAACGGTGAACTGCGCCAGCAAAACTCCACCGCCAATTTCGTGCGCAGCCTGCCGCAGTTGATCGCCGAGATCAGCGAGTTCATGACCCTGCACGAAGGCGACGTGCTGATCACCGGCACCCCCGAAGGCCGGGTGGATGTGCAACCCGGCGACACGGTTGAAGTCGAGATCAGCGGCCTGGGCCGCCTGGTCAACCACATCAAGGCAGAGGAGCTGTCATGAAACACGCCCGTATTCGCTTTGAAGGTGAAGCCCACCAGGTGCTGGTAGAAGCTGAAAACGCCGTGCGCCTGGCCGACGGTCGCCTGCTGGCTGAAGACCAGGTCGAATGGCTGCCACCGGCCACCGGCAGCATGTTTGCCCTCGGCCTGAACTACGCCGACCACGCCGCCGAACTGGCCTTCAAGCCACCGACTGAACCGCTGGCGTTCATCAAGTCCCCCGGCACCTACACCGGCCACAACCAGGTGACCTGGCGCCCGGACAACGTCGCCTACATGCACTACGAGTGCGAACTGGTGGCGGTCATCGGCAAGCCTGCGCGCAACGTCAAGCGCGAGAACGCCCTCGAGTATCTGGCCGGCTACACGGTGTGCAACGACTACGCGATCCGCGACTACCTGGAAAACTACTACCGCCCCAACCTGCGGGTGAAAAACCGCGACGCCACCACGCCCGTGGGCCCATGGATCGTGGATGTCGCCGACGTGCCGGACCCGAGCAACCTGAAGCTGCGCACCTGGATCAACGGTGAACTGCGCCAGGAAGGCTCGACCTCGGACATGATTTTCGACATCCCGTATTTGATCGAATACCTGTCCAGCTTCATGACTCTGCAGCCCGGCGACATGATCGCCACCGGCACCCCGGAAGGCCTGGCGGATGTGGTGCCGGGGGATGAAGTGGTCGTGGAAGTGGAAGGCGTAGGCCGCCTGGTCAATCGAATTGTCAGCGAGGCGGACTTTTTCGCCGCCCGTAAAGAGGCTTGAGCAATATGATCAAACACTGGATCAACGGCCGTGAGGTCGAGAGCAAAGACACCTTCATCAACTACAACCCGGCCACCGGCGAAGCCATCGGTGAAGTCGCCAGCGGCGGTGCCGAGGAAGTGGCGCAGGCCGTTGCAGCAGCCAAGGAAGCCTTTCCGAAGTGGGCGGGAACGCCAGCCAAGGAACGGGCCCGCTTGATGCGCAAGCTCGGTGAGCTGATCGAACAGAACGTGCCGCACCTGGCCGAGCTGGAAACCCTCGACACCGGCCTGCCGATCCACCAGACCAGGAACGTGCTGATTCCCCGGGCGTCCCACAACTTCGATTTCTTCGCCGAAGTCTGCACCCGCATGGACGGCCACAGTTACCCGGTGGACGACCAGATGCTCAATTACACGCTTTACCAGCCGGTGGGTGTGTGTGCGTTGGTGTCGCCATGGAACGTGCCGTTCATGACCGCCACCTGGAAGACTGCGCCGTGCCTGGCGCTGGGCAATACCGCGGTGCTGAAGATGTCCGAGCTGTCGCCGCTGACGGCCAATGAACTGGGGCGCCTGGCGGTCGAAGCCGGGATTCCCAACGGCGTGCTGAACGTAATCCAGGGCTACGGCGCCACCGCCGGTGATGCACTGGTGCGCCACCCGGACGTGCGGGCGATTTCCTTCACCGGCGGTACCGCCACCGGCAAGAAAATCATGCAGACCGCCGGGCTGAAAAAGTACTCCATGGAACTGGGCGGCAAGTCGCCGGTGCTGATCTTTGAAGACGCCGACCTGGACCGCGCCCTCGACGCGGCACTGTTCACCATCTTCTCGCTCAACGGTGAACGCTGCACCGCCGGCAGCCGGATCTTCATTCAGGAGAGCGTGTACCCGCAGTTCGTCGCCGAATTTGCCGCCCGCGCCAAACGCCTGATCGTCGGCGACCCACAGGACCCGAAGACCCAGGTCGGCTCGATGATCACCCAGGCCCACTACGACAAGGTCACCGGCTACATCAGGATTGGCCTCGAAGAAGGCGCCACCCTGCTGGCCGGCGGCCTGGAACGCCCGGCCAACCTGCCGGCGCACTTGAGCCGCGGGCAGTTTATCCAGCCGACGGTGTTTGCCGATGTGAACAACAACATGCGCATCGCCCAGGAAGAAATCTTTGGCCCGGTGGTGTGCCTGATCCCGTTCAAGGACGAAGCCGAGGCGCTGCAACTGGCCAACGACACCGAGTACGGCCTGGCGTCCTATATCTGGACCCAGGACATCGGCAAGGCGCATCGTCTGGCCTACGGCATCGAAGCCGGCATGGTGTTCATCAACAGCCAGAACGTGCGGGACTTGCGCCAGCCGTTTGGTGGGGTAAAAGGTTCCGGCACCGGCCGTGAAGGCGGCCAGTACAGCTTCGAAGTGTTTGCCGAGATCAAGAACGTGTGCATTTCCATGGGCAGTCATCACATCCCGCGCTGGGGTGTGTAACCCGGATATAACAACGCTACCTGTAGGAGCGAGCTTGCTCGCGAAGAACCCGCAGGCGCCGCGGGCTAACAGAAGTGCTGCGTTATCGTTGACGTTTTTCGCGAGCAAGCTCGCTCCTACAAAAGAATAAATACTCAGGAGAATGATCATGGGCGAAGTGGTTCTGGCAGCGAAGATCTGCCACGTCCCCTCGATGTACCTGTCGGAACTGCCCGGCAAGCACCACGGTTGCCGCGAAGCAGCCATCGCCGGGCACAAGGAAATCGGGCGGCGCGCCCGTGAACTGGGGGCCGACACCGCGGTGGTGTTCGACGTGCACTGGCTGGTCAACAGCGGCTATCACGTCAACTGCGGCGAGCATTTCAAGGGCACCTACACCAGCAACGAGCTGCCGCATTTCATCAAGAACATGGAGTACGAGTACCCGGGCTGCCCCGAGCTGGGCGAGTTGATCGCCGCCGAGGCCAACCTGGCCGGCGTGCGCACCATGGCCCACAACATCCCGAGCCTGGAGCTGGAATACGGCACCCTGGTGCCGATGCGCTACATGCACATGGGCGTGCCGGACGCGCAGAAGTTCGACGTGATCTCGATTGCCGCGTGGTGCGCCTGGCACCGCCTGGAAGACAGCTTTGCGTTCGGCGCCGCCGTGCGCCGGGCGATCGAGAAAAGCGACCGCAAAGTCCTGGTGCTGGCCTCGGGCTCCCTCTCCCACCGTTTCTCGGACGACCGCGAAGCCGAAGCCAACATCCACAACTGGACCCGTGAATTCGACAAACAGATGGACCTGCACGTGGTGGAGATGTGGAAGCAAGGCCGCTTCAAGGAGTTCTGCGCAATGCTGCCGGACTACGCCGAGCACTGCTTCGGCGAAGGCAAGATGCACGACACCGCGATGCTCCTGGGACTGCTGGGCGGGCCGGACTACAACCAGCCGGCCGAGATCATCACCCAGCCGTTCGGCAGTTCGGGCACCGGGCAGATCAATGCCATTTTCCCTTTATGAGCCTTGGTGAAGATCACCTGTAGGCGCTGGCTTGCCTGTGATGCAGGCACCTCGGTGTATCTGTCGCACCGAGTTGATGCCATCGCAGGCAAGCCAGCTCCTACAAGGAATTCGCTGTACCTCACCCCAAGAGGAGATACACATGCCGCACTTCATCGCCGAATACACCGACAACATCGAGCAGCAGGCCAACCTGCCGGCCCTGTTCGAGCAGGTTCACGCCGTGCTGGGGGACAGCGGCGTGTTTCCCCTGGGGGGCATCCGCAGTCGCGGAGTGCGCCTGGACACCTGGCGCATGGCCGACGGCAAGCATGACTACGCCTTCGTCCACATGACCCTCAAGGTCGGCCACGGGCGCGACCTGGAAACCCGCAAGGCGGTGGCCGAAGCCCTGTTCAAGGTCATCACCGAACACTTCGCCGAGCTGCAATCCCAGCGGCTGCTGGCGTTGTCGTTCGAGATGATCGAGCTGCACCCCGAGCTGAATTTCAAGCAGAACAACGTGCACGCATTCCTGAAGAACCAGGCGGGCTGAGCACAGCCCACCTTTCCGCCCATGGCCACTCAAACAAAAAAGAACAACATCATGAGCACAGCCAATACCGCCGACAGCACCACCCTGATCGAACATCAGCGCACCCACAGCATCGTCACCTGGCGACTGATGCCGTTGCTGCTGATCTGCTACCTGTTTGCCCACCTGGACCGCATCAACATCGGCTTCGCCAAGATGCAGATGAGCACCGACCTGCACTTCAGCGACACGGTGTATGGCCTCGGTGCCGGCCTGTTTTTCATCGCCTACGCGCTGTTCGGCGTACCCAGCAACATGGCCCTGGACCGGGTCGGCCCACGGCGCTGGATCGCCTGCCTGATGGTGGTGTGGGGCGTGCTCTCCACCAGCATGCTGTGGATCGAAAGCTCCACGGGCTTCTACGTGCTGCGCTTTCTGCTGGGGGTGGCCGAAGCCGGCTTCTTCCCGGGGATCCTGGTGTTCCTCAACCGCTGGTACCCGGCCCGCCGCCGCGCGCAAGTCACCGCACTGTTTGCGATTGCCGTGCCCATGGCCGGTGTGATTGGTGGCCCGTTGTCCGGTGCGATCCTGGAGAACTTCCATGATTTCGGCGGGCTGCGGGGCTGGCAGTGGATGTTCCTGATCGAAGGCGCCCCGGTGGTGCTGCTCGGCCTGGTCGTCCTGAAATACCTGCCCGACAGCTTCGAAACCGTGAAGTGGCTGGAGCCCGCGCAAAAGCAACAACTGCGCGAGCAACTGAGCACTGAAGAACAGCGCAAATCCATCACCTCCTTCGGCGGCATCCTGCGTGACCCGCAGGTGTGGCTGCTGGTGGCGGTGTACTTCGCGGTGATGCTGGCGGTGAACACCCTGGCGTTCTGGATGCCCACCCTGATCCACGGCGCCGGCATCGGCCGCGACAGCCAGGTCGGCTTGCTGAGCGCCGTACCGTATCTGGCCGGGTGCTTCTTCATGATCGGCTGCGGGCGCTCGTCCGACCGCAACCGCGAACGCCGCTGGCACCTGTGCGTGCCGTTGCTGATGTCGGCCATCGGTATTGCGGTGGCCGGGCTCTCGCCCACCAACCCGACCCTGGTGCTGGGCGGCCTGATCCTCGCCGGCATGGGCGCCAGCGCTGCGCTGCCGATGTTCTGGCAATTGCCGCCGGCGTTCCTGTCCAACAGCACCCAGGCGGCCGGCATCGCGCTGATCAGCTCGTTCGGCAGCATCGCTTCGTTCCTCGCGCCCTACCTGATCGGCTGGATGCGCGACACCACCCAAAGCGCGAGCCTGGCCCTGTACGTGCTGGCGCTGCTTATCGCCCTCGGCGGCCTGCTGGTGCTGCGCACCCATGCGGCCATCGTCAATCCCCAGTAGAGATTTTGTCATGCTTGATCAAGCCCTTATTCAGCAAGCCGCCGCCCGCCTCGACCAGGCCGAGCGCTCCCGTGAACAGGTGCGCCAGTTTTCCCTGGATCACCCGAACATCACGATTGAAGACGCCTACGCCATCCAGCGCGCCTGGGTGGCCCGGAAAATCAAGGACGGGCGCAAGCTGGTCGGGCACAAGATCGGCCTGACGTCGCGGGCGATGCAGGTGTCGTCGAACATCACCGAGCCGGATTACGGCGCCCTGCTCGATGACATGTTCTTCGACGAAGGCACCGACATCCCCTTCGAGCGCTTCATCGTGCCGAGGGTGGAAGTGGAACTGGCGTTCATCCTCGGCAAGCCGCTCAAGGGCCCAAACTGCACGATTTTCGATGTGCTCGATGCCACGGAATGGGTGATCCCGGCGCTGGAAATCATCGACGCCCGCATCCAGCAGATCGACCCGCACACCAACGCCACCCGCAAGGTGTTCGACACCATTTCCGACAACGCCGCCAATGCCGGCGTGGTGATGGGCGGCCGCGCCGTGCGCCCCACCGAGATCGACCTGCGCAAGGTGCCGGCGGTGCTGTACCGCAACGGGGTGATCGAAGAGTCCGGGGTGTCGGCTGCGGTACTTAACCATCCGGCCAAGGGCGTGGCCTGGCTGGCGAACAAACTGGCGCCGTACGACGTCACCCTGCAACCCGGCCAGATCATCCTCGGCGGCTCCTTCACCCGCCCGGTGGCGGCGAATCCGGGTGACACCTTCCATGTCGACTACGACATGCTGGGTTCCATCTCCTGCCGCTTTGTCTGAATACTGGAGGACTGTTTCATGGACATGCCCATCAACCGTTTCAAGCAGCGCCTGCAACGTGGCGAGACCCAGATCGGCCTGTGGCTCGGTTTGGCGGACGCTTATTGCGCCGAACTGGCGGCGAATGCCGGGTTCGACTGGCTGCTGATCGACGGCGAGCACGCGCCCAATGACCTGCGCGGCATGCTCGGCCAACTGCAGGCTGTCGCGCCTTATGACAGCCAACCGGTGATTCGCCCGGTGATCGGCGATACGGCGTTGATCAAGCAGGTGCTGGATATCGGCGTGCAGACGCTGTTGGTGCCGATGGTGGAGACGGCTGACCAGGCACGGCAGCTGGTGCGGGCGATGCGTTATCCACCGGGTGGTGTACGGGGCGTGGGCAGCGCGCTGGCGCGGGCGTCGCGCTGGAACAGTATTCCCGGTTACCTGGATGAGGCCGATGCACAGATGTGCCTGCTGGTGCAGATCGAGAACCGTGAAGGCCTGGACAACCTGGACGCGATTGCGGCGGTTGATGGCGTGGATGGGGTGTTTATCGGGCCGGCGGATTTGAGTGCGGCCATGGGGCATCGGGGGAATCCCGGGCACCCCGAGGTGCAGGCGGCGATTGAGGACGCCATCGTACGGATTCAAAAAGCCGGCAAGGCGGCGGGCATCTTGAGCGCGGATGAGAAACTGGCGCGGCGGTATATCGAGCTGGGGGCGGCGTTTGTGGCGGTAGGGGTGGATACGACCGTGTTGATGCGCGGGTTGCAGGGGTTGGCGGCGAAATTCAAGGACACCGCAACACCGGCCATTACCGGCGGCGTGTACTGACGCTCTGAAACCACAAAGATCCAAAATGTGGGAGCGGGCTTGCTCGCGAAAGCGGTGTATCAGTGCCAGGTTTGTTGGCTGACCCACCGCATTCGCGAGCAAGCCCGCTCCCACATTTGGATAGGCGGTGTGTCAGCGCTTGATAGTCTTCAACTCATCCAGCAACCCCAGCAACACCTGCAACTTCTCCTCCCCGAACTGCTCCTGCAACCGCTGGTAATTCTCCTCCATGCACTGGCTCATCGACTCGAAACTGGCCTTGCCCTTCTCCGCCAGCGTCACCAGCACCCGCCGCTGATCCTGCTCGGCCTTGCGCCGGTGCACCATCCCCGCCGCCTCCATGCGCACCAGCACGCCGGTCATGCTCGGCTTGAGAATGCACGCCAGTTCCGCCAGTTGGTAAATCTCCAGCTCGTCATGCTGGCTGAGAATTCGAATAACCCGCCATTGCTGCTCGGTCAGCCCATGCTCATTCAGCGAGGGCCGGAAAAAACTCATGGCCGCTTCACGGGCCTGAAGCAAGGTCAGGGTCAGGGATTGTCTGGGTTTCAACATAGGCTCAGGGTCACGATAGATTTAGTTAATGTTTTAACGAAACTCTAACACTCTCCTCCCCACCTCACGCTATAACTTGTGAAGCCGGCGAAGGCTCTGGCGCGCAGGATCAAAACCGGCGGCACACAGAATCAAGACATCCAGCGCGCCAACGGCCTTAATACACTCATTAGCTCTTCACTGTCAGGCAGCGCAATGATCAATATCGAAACGCCGACCTATTACACGGCGACCAAGAAATACAACCTCAGCTTCCCCACCCTGGAGCAGGACGTGGAAGCCGACGTGGTGATCATCGGTGGCGGCTTTTCCGGGATCAACACCGCCCTGGAGCTCGCCGAAAAAGGCATCACCAACATCGTCGTGCTGGAAGCGCGTTACCTGGGTTTCGGCGGAACCGGGCGTAATGGTGGGCAGATCATGGCCGGCATCGGCCACGACCTGGAAAAGATCAAGAAGGACGTGGGTGAAGACGGCCTGCGCCAGATCTTCGAGATCAGCGACCTGGGCGCCGACATCATCAAGAACCGCATCGCCAAGTACGACATCGATGCCGACTTCTGCCACGGCTATGGCTACATGGGCTTCAACGCCCGCCAGGAAAAGACCCTGCGCGCCTGGGAGAAAGACTTCAAATCCATCAACACCCAACACGAGATCCGCTTTCTTGGCGGCTCCGACGTCAGGCAGATCATCGGCTCCGACGCCTACAGCAGCGCCCTGCTGCACATGGGCGGCGGGCATGTGCACTCGTTGAACCTGCTGCTGGGCGAAGCCAAGGCCCTGGCCGGCCACGGCGTGCGGATTTTCGAGAACAGCCCGGCGCTGGAAGTCAGTTATGGCGAGCGCATCACCGTGCGCACCGGCCGCGGTTCGGTCAAGGCCAGCAAGCTGCTGTGGGCCTGCGACAGTTTCCTCAACAAGCTGGAGCCGGAACTGCACCGCTCGACCATCAACACCTACGCGTTCCAGATGATGACCGAGCCGTTGCCAGAAGAGCTGATCAACCGTATCAGCCCGATTCGCGGGGCCTACAGCGACATTCGCCCGGTGATCGACTACTACCGCGTCACCAACGAAAACCGCCTGCTGTTCGGCGCCGCCACGCCTTTGGTGGAGCACATTCCCGGCGATTTGAAAGCCTGGAACCGCAACCTGATGCTGAAGATTTTCCCGTACCTCAAGGACGTGAAGATCGACCTGGCCTGGGGCGGCCCGATGGCCTGCAGCCCGAACCTGTTCCCGCAGGTCGGCACCTTGCCCGGGCGCAGCAACGCGTTCTACGTGCAGGGCTATTCGGGCTTCGGCGTGACCCCAAGCCACATCATCTGCAAGGTGCTGGCCGAAGGCATGAGCGAAGGCTCGGCGCGGTATGACTTGGTCAGCTCGATCCATCGCCCGACCATCATCGGCAAGGACGCGATCCGCCCGCTGCTGCTTACCGCCGGCAAATCCTGGCACCAGCTCTCCGGTTACTGGAACGGCCGCCGCTAAATCCCACGCCTGACACCTGTAGGAGCGAGCTTGCTCGCGAAAAACCCAAGGGCGCCGCGTTAATCCAGGACGCCAACGTCATCGTTGACGACCTTCGCGAGCAAGCTCGCTCCTACAGTTGGTCACTAATTTTTTCTCATCAGGAGCAACTGCCATGACCCTCGTTACCCTCAAGAAAGACATCCAGCTATCCGAACTCGACGCCTGGGGCACCGTCGCCGACCTCGGCTCGACCATCCTCGAAGGCGAAGTCCGGGCCTTCGGAAAAATGACCTTCGGTGCCCCCACCGACCCGGTCAGCAGCGCCTATTTCGGCACCACCCAGGGCAAGTTCCGCATGGTCTACCCGTTTGCCGAACAAGCCACCGTGGTCACCGGCGAAGTGGTGCTCACCGACGAGTCCACCGGCCAGAGGACCCGCTACAAGGCCGGTGACAGCTGGTTCGTGACCAAGGGCACCCCGGTGCTGTGGGAAGTGGTCAGCGAAAGTTTCGTCAAACACTACTTCGCCGTGGTGTGATAGCCCCGGCTGCCGGCACCCGTCGGCAGCCTTTTGGCGCAGGTGCCCACCCATGCACGCTCTCCCCGCCCACGAAGTCGCCGGCCAGTGCCTGCAGGCTTTCACCCGCTTGATTCCGGTCAGCCAGGCCGCGTTCTATTGCGTCGACCGCCAGCTGCAAGCCCGGGATTTCCAGTTGCACGGCATGAGCGGCGAAATGCACCGCGACTACCTCGACAACTACCGCCAATTCGACCCGTTGCAACCGCGCAACTGCCTGTCCAGTGGCCTGGCGGTGGTGCCGCTGGGCCTTGCCATGGCCCGCCAGCCGGCGCGGGATACCCGGCGCTATGGGGATTTTCTGCGGCGCTATGGCGTGGTCGATGTGGTGGAGATTTTCGCCCAGCGCGCCGGCCAGCCCCAGGCGGCGATTTCGCTGTTGCGCACCGCCGACCAGGGCGCTTTCACCGGCGAGCAACTGGCCCAACTGAACGCCCTGCAAACCTTGCTGCAACTGGCGGTGGCCAACATGCAGCCCACTGAAGATGCATTGGCCGGTCTCACACCCAAGGAGCGCCAGATCGCCCTGCTGTTGCGCCAGGGCGCCAGCAATAAACAGTTGGCCCAGGAGCTGGATGTCGGCCTGCCCACCATCAAGACCCACCTGATCAACCTGTTTCGCAAGGCCGGCGTCAGCAGTCGCACAGAACTGGTGGGAAGTCTTTTCCTGTAGTTCGCCTCAACCATCCGGTTGATACCCGCGCCTGCTCCCGGGCGCGATGATTCGTGGTGTTCACCCACCCAACCGGAGCTTCGCAAATGACCACCCCTTCTGACTGGATCACCGTGGGCGCCCTGGCCGACGGCTTCGCCCCAGAGGCATTTATCCTGCCGAACCTGGCCGACCTGAGCGGCAAGGCCTTCACCCTGCACTTCGCCAATGGCTGGCAGATCGAGCACCGTTTCGAGCGCGACAGGCTCTCCTGGGTTGCAGCCGACGGTCACTCCAGCGGCAGCGCCACCTACCGTGCGACCTCGGTGCGCCCCGGCCTGTACCTGGTGGATTTCATCAAGCGCGAAGGCACGCAGGCCTGGTCGGTCAGCCTGGTGCTCGACACCGCCAGCGCTTCGTTCACCGCTGTGCTCGGGCGCATGCCCACCCAGGAACAAACCCGCGAAGGCCTCTACAGCCGCGCCCTTGCCGGCAAGCCGCTGACGTCGGTGGAAGTGGAATTCCTCCACGGCAGCCTCGACCGCCCGTGGCAGCCAGGCCAATGCCCCCACGCACCAACCACCGACCTGATCGGCCTGCGCAACCAGTACCGCTACAGCCCGAGCGAGGTCTACGAGCACATCTACCTCAACCACCAGTTCTACGCCTGGCAATGCCTCAAGGGTGTCGAGCAAGGCCTGTGCGACACCGACCGCTGCGATTACTACAAGATCGCCCACCAGCTCTACCTGTTCGTCTGGCGCGAAAAAATCATCCCCACCCTCGGCCTGGTGCTGATCGACCTGCAGCAACACCGCAGCGACGGCAAGATCTTTGGCTATGCCGACGCCTCCTTCGATGAACTATCGAACTTTCCCATCAGTTCCTACTGCCAGGTGCTCAATCGCACGGAGCATCCTGATGACTGAGCCGCGCACGATTGTGATCACCGGGGCCGGCACGGGCATCGGTGCTGCGTGCGCCCGGCTGTATGCTGCCGAGGGTGCGCAGTTGATACTGATCGGCCGTCGTCGCGAACCGCTGGAGCAGGTCGCGCGGGAAACCGGGGGGTTGGTGTTGGTGGGTGATGCGGCCTGCCCGCAGACCTGGGAGGGTTTTATTACGCAGATTCGCCAGCACTATGGGCGGATCGACGTGCTGCTGGCCTGTGCGGGCGGCCATGGCGTGGGCAGCGCCACCGACACCAGCCCGCAGACCTGGGAAGCGGCGCTGCGCAGCAACCTCGACAGCGCCTTCTACAGTGCGCGGGCGTGTTTGCCGCTGCTGCTGGAAAGTGGCGGGAACATCGTGCTGATGGGTTCGATTGCCTCACTGGCTGCCGGGCCCGAGGTGTGCGGCTACACCACGGCCAAGCATGCCTTGCTCGGGCTCAATCGCTCGCTGGCCCGAGATTATGGCCCGCGCGGGGTGCGGGTGAACGCGGTGTGCCCCGGCTGGGTGCGCACGCCGATGGCGGATGAGGAAATGCAGCCGTTGATGGATTTCCATGGCGAGACGCTGCAGCACGCCTATGACCGGGTGTGCGCCGATGTGCCGTTGCGCCGGCCGGCCAGCGCTGAAGAAATCGCCAGGGTGTGCCGCTTCCTGGCATCCAGTGACGCGTCGATCATTACGGGTGCGACGCTGGTGGCGGACGGAGGCTCAAGCATCGTCGATGTGCCGACGCTGGCCTATGCGCGTATGGAGCAGCGTCATGAATGAAGACCTGGATTTCACTGGTCGCAACGTATTGGTAACGGGTGGCGCCCAGGGTATTGGTCGGGCCATCGTCGAAGCGTTTGCCCTGCGGGGCGCGCGGGTGATGATCGCCGACCTGCAACTGGCAGAGGCGCTCGCGCTGGAGCTGTGCGGGCGCGGCTGCCAGGTGGAAGCGGTGACGGTGGATCTGGCGGATGCGGCTGCGGTTTTCGAGCTGATTGCGGGGGTGGAACACGACTGGGGGCGGCTGGATATTCTGGTGCATAACGCCGGGTATTTTCCGCTGACGCCCTTTGCCGAGATCACTCCGGCGATGCTCGGCCGTACCTTGGCGGTCAACCTCTCGGCGTTGTTCTGGCTGACCCAGGCGGCGCTGCCGATGTTCCGCCGTCAGGGTCGGGGCTGCGTGCTGGTTACGTCGTCTGTCACAGGTCCCCGGGTTGCGTTTCCGGGGTTGAGTCACTATGCGGCGTCGAAGGCCGGGGTCAACGGGTTCATTCGCAATGCGGCGCTGGAACTGGCCGGTTTGAATGTGCGAGTCAACGGTGTGGAGCCCGGCATGATCGCAACCCCGGCCATGGGCAACCTGGGGAATGACCAGGTAAATGCACAGATCGCCAGCCGGGTACCGCTGGGACGGCTGGGCGCACCGTCGGATATTGCCGGGGCAATGCTGTTCCTGGCATCGGACCTGGCGGGCTATATCACTGGGCAGACGCTGGTGGTGGATGGCGGCTCGACCTTGCCGGAGGTTTAACGAAACGTCCTACCGAACTGCCGGATAACCTCTACTCCCCTGCCCTGAGAACCTCTGCAAAGTCCCTCGCCTGATCACACAGCGCGAGGGAACGCCGATGTTTTTTTCGATTAATGCCCTGCCCGATGGGGCTGCCTCTTGAATCCCGCCATAGGCTTTCTGGTCGTGGCGGCGATGGACCCGAAGACGCGCGACGTCGATGGGGTTCTCAACGACTTCACACATTGCCTGAACACCTACGACGCGTGGGCCGAGAGCTTCTGGAGCTTTTCGGCACTGGATGTCGAGCAGGTGTTCAAGGTCGGCGACGAGGTTTCGCTGGTCGCGCCCATCACCCATTCCCTGTATCCCGCCAGCACCGTCGCGACCTGCAAGGCCAACTCACCGTTGACCCTGGTGCACATGTTCCAGAGCACACGGTTCGTGCCCATCGGCAATACGCCGGTGATGCTGCAGGAAGTCGCGCAAGACGGTGGCGCCCTCGGCGACCCCATCCATAAAACCATCGGCCCCAGCGGCATTCTCGAAGTCACCGAGTGCACCGTCGACCGGCAGTACCGGGTCAGTTTTTATCCCAACGTTTCCCAGGATCACATCAAGGCACTGTATGCCTCCTATCAGTCCGAGATCAGCTCGCTGGAAGGCAACTTGCGCGGTCAGTGGACGAGCACGTTCAAGCCGATATGGGAGAGCTATTCCAAGGCGGGTTATGGCGAGCGCTACACCTCGCTGCAACTGGCTTATGCGCGGGGCTTTGAAAACGTGCTTTACGGTCTCTGGGACGGTATTGCGCAGCTGTACCAGTGGCTGGCAGACATCAAGCCCAACAGCGAAAAGCTCCTGCAGTACCTCTCCCAAGCCGAGCTTGGAGCGCTCCTGAAGCTCAGTCATGAGGCGATTGCCAAGGGATTGTTGATTCTCAGCGACGAGCCGCTGCTGTTCATCTACCTGTCCGCGATGGTCAGCTGGATGCGCATGCTGCCGCCGCATTACATGTTTGAGTTGCTCGGGGAAATCACCACCGAGGTGTTGCTCAACCTGCTGTTGCTGTGGGCTACCGGCGGTATGGGTGTGGCGGTACGGCTAGGCGCGCAGGTGCTGGGCAAGGTCAGGTCCGAGCGGGCACGGGAGTGGTTGGAACAGATTGCCAAGTTGGGCGGTACGGCCCCGTTGGATAGGCACGCGGAGGTGCTTAAGCCGTTATCGCTTCAGAGTCAGGCAGTACCGGTGAAGGCTGCGGCGGTGCCGTTGAAGGCTGGCGTGGACGAGATATCCAACCCGGCACCGATGGTGCGGGAGCCGAAGACGGCGCGCACGGCGCTGGTGAAGCAAGAACATGTGGATGATGCCCCGGCTTCGGCGAAAAACCCCAATGGGGATGCTTCGGTCTGTTCGGCGAATACCTGTACCAATGGCTGCCCGGTTTCGATGGTTACTGGTGAGGAACTGCTGACCCTCACAGACGGCTCGTTGGAGGGTGTCCTGCCATTTGCCTGGACGCGGTTGTATCGCAGCAGTGCCGTGGAAGTGGATTGCGGGTTGGGGTTTGGCTGGAGTCATGCGCTGGCGCAGCGCTTGGTGGTGAGCGGCGAATCGGTGGTGTGGACCGATCACGAAAACCGCAGCACCACCTTTCCCCTGCCCTCTGCTGCACGGCCGGCCATCACCAATAGCCTGGCGGAAGCGGCGATTTATCGGGGTGCTTTGCCGGATGAATGGGTGCTGGCTCAGGCGTCGCTTTTCTACCACTTCCGTGACGGTGTGCTGACGGCGATCAGTGACGCTTACGACAACCGGCTGCGCATTTCCCGCGATTATTCCGGGCGGATTCATCGGATCGATAACCATGTTGGCCAGGGATTGCTGCTGCGGTATGAGCGCGGCCATATCGTTGCCGTCGACTATCAGGTGCAGCGGGAGCCGGGCTGGGTCACCGAACAGAACGTTGTTTCCTACAGGTATGACGACGCTTGGCGATTGATTGAAGCGACCAACGCTGTCGGCGAAAGCGAGCGTTATCGGTACGACGATCAGCAGGTGATCCTGGAGCGGGAACTGGCCGGTGGGGCGAGTTTCTTCTGGGAGTGGGAACGGTCCGGCAAGGCGGCAAGGTGCGTCCGGCACTGGGCCAGTTTTTCGCAGATGGACACGCGGTATGTGTGGGACGACAACGGCACGGTCACCGTGCACAACGCCGATGGCAGCCAGGAAGTCTACGTCCACGACCAGCGCGCACGGCTGGTGCAGCGGATCGATCCGGACGGCGCGCAGCACTTCAAATCCTACGATGAAAAAGGCCGGCTGACGGTCGAGCAGGATCCGCTGGGGGCGGTGACGGCGTATCAGTACGACGAAGCCGGTCGGTTGATTGCGCTGTTTCCCGGGGACGATACGCCGACGTCCTACGAGCATGAC
>NZ_JACAPN010000037.1:0-66542 GCF_013385665.1 Pseudomonas sp. D4002 | reverse complement strand
CTCAACCATAGAATCTCCCACACTTACTGTGCCCGCTCTGGATAGCGTTGTTTGGATCAGATCCGCACGTTACCGCGCGGCCCGGCGATCGCCCAGATGATCAAGCCCAGTACCGGCAGCAGCAGGATCAACAGGATCCACAACACTTTGGCGCCGGTACTCGCGCCGCTTTTGAACACGTTGATGATCGCCCAGATATCCAGCGCGAGGATGATCAACCCGATCAGACCATTAAAAGTGGAACCCATGGTGTCGCTCCTAAGTGAGGGCTTGCCTGCTTAGGATAGTCAGCCATGGCCGGGGGTTCCGTTTTATTTCAGACGTGTACCGCAACCCGCAGGGCTTCCAGCGATGGTTCGCCCTTTATGCCGGTTTCGGCACACAACTCCAGCACCCGTGGCACGTCGTTGCCGTAGACCAGCACAGCCTGGATCTCGTCGTCCAGCAACTGGCTGAAGTTCATCAGCACGTAGCCGCCGTTCTCCGGGTTGAGGGCGCTCATCTGGATCTGGATGCGGTTCAGCGCGGTCAGGGCTTCGGTCTTGGCCAGTTGCTTGGGCTTGAGGTTGAACGCCACGCCGGGGCCAAAGGAGGCGACGATCTGGGCGAACAGGTCCTGGTAAGTGTCGGCCTGGAACAGCACGGTGTCGGGCAGGCTGCCGACAACGATCCACTCGCCCAGGGGAATCGGGAAAGTGTCGTCGTAGTTGATGTCCGGGTTGGCGGCCAGGAAAGCGTCGGGATCGGCGTAGGCCTGGGCCGCCTCGTCCGCCACCCTGGCGATCTCGGGTTCGCTCATGCAGCCGGAGCTGATTTTGCTGATGAGTTCGACGAGTGCGGTTTTCATGGGGTGGTCCTGTGGCGGGGCTGATTTTGAGGGCGCAAAGCCTACACCAGTTTTTGCAACTGCGCCGCCGTATCCACCGCCCCCATGGTCTGCGCGGCTGCCAGCGCGGTCACGCCCTGGGCATCGGTGGCCTTGGGATTGGCGCCCTGGCTGATCAGGTAGTCCACCATTTCGGTACGGTTGAACATCGCCGCCATCATCAAGGCGGTGCGACCATCAGAGGATGCGCCTTCGACCAACGCTCCGCCTTCGATCAACGCCTTGACCACCGGCAGGTTGCCCTTGAACGCCGCGCCGGCAATCGGCAGTTGGTTCTTGTCGTTGGCAATCTGGGGGTCGGCCTTGAATTCCAGCAGCACTTTCACCGCGTCCACATGGCCATGGTAGGCCGACAGCATCAACAGCGTATCGCCATTGTGGTTGCGCAGGTTCGGCGGCAAGCCCTTGGCCAGCAACGCCGCCAGCATCGCGGCATCGCCCTTGCGCGCCACGTCGAACACCTGCTCGGCAAATTCGGCGGCTTCGTCTTCGGTCATTTGTTTGGCTTGGTCTGACATGTGGGGCTCCTTGTCTGGTGTTTCATAAGGCGCCCAGTCTCGCGATGGAGTTCCCCACTGTCATGCCTTTTTTCCCAAAAGCGGCGATAGGCAGAATCAATAACGGAACTTGCCCGCCTGGATATCCGCCAACAGTTGCCCCGTGACCGGCACATAACTGTCCGACCCAGGCAGCCAGGCAAAGATCGGATCATCACCGGCCTTGCCCGGGTCGAACGCTTCCTCCTTGAGTTTCACCTTCTGGTATTTGAAGGTGCCCGTGGTTTCCATCTTCACCTTGATCCGCAGGAACAACGGCACCGCATACGCGGGCAATTGCCCGTGGGCGAAGGTCAGCAACTCGCGCATGTCCAGGGAGGCCAGGGATTCGGCAGGCGTAATGGCCGCCATGCCCGCGCGGCCGTTGGTGTTTTCAATCTCCACGCCGTAGGCCACCACTTCGGAGATCTGCGGGTGCTGCAGGAAGATGTTCTCGACTTCGGTGGTGGAGACGTTTTCACCTTTCCAGCGGTAGGTGTCCCCCAGCCGGTCAACGAATTGGGCGTGGCCAAAGCCGATATTGCGCAACAGGTCGCCGGTGTTGAAATAACGGTCGCCCTTCTCGAACACGTCGCTGAGCACCACCTTGCGGTTCTTCTCGGGGTCGGTGTAGCCGTCGAACGGTGCCTTGTCATCGATCCTGGCCAGCAGCAGCCCCTGGCCCCCCTTGGGCACTTCGCGCATGAAACCGTCGGCGCCGCGAATCGGCTCACAGCTGTCATGGGCGTAGTCCACCAGTGCCCAGTGCATCAGGGAAAAGCCGATGGTGTTGTCGAAGTTCAGCACATTGGTGAAGCCGATGTTGCCGTCACTGGCGGCGTACAGCTCACAGATATGATCGACGCCAAAGCGCTGCTTGAACTCAGCCCAAACCCCAGGACGCAGGCCGTTGCCGATCATCTTCGTCACACGGTTATCACGGTCCTGCTCGCTCGCGGGCTGGTCGATCAGGTAGCGGCACAGCTCGCCGACGTAACCCAGGGTGGTCGCATTGAATTTGCGCACATCGTCCCAGAACTGGCTGGCGCTGAACTTGCGGCGAATCGCGAACCCCGACGCCCCGGCAATCGCCGAACCCCAGCACACGCACAGGCCAGTGGCGTGATACAGCGGCAAGGTGCAATAGACGACATCCTCGGGCCCCATATCCAGGGCGATGGTGCCGAAACTGGCCGAGGACTTCATCCAGCGGCCGTGTTTGAAAATGCCGGCCTTGGGCAAGCCGGTGGTGCCGGAGGTGTAGATATAGAAGCAAGGGTCGTTGAAAAAAATCTGCTGGGTGCTGGCGGGGTTTTCCAGCGAATGATCAGCGCTCGCGGCCATCAGGTCCACATAACCCGGCGGCACATGGCTGTGCTGCTGATCGGCAATAAACCAGGTTTTATCCGCCTCGATGGCCACCTGGCTGCGCACGGCCTCGTAGGCCCCTACCAACTCGGCTCCCACCACGATGGCCGCCGGTGCCACCAGGTTGAGGCTATGTACCAGCGCCGACTGGGTTTGCGAGGTATTGAGCATCGCGCAAATGCCGCCCACCTTGGCCACGGCCAGTACGCTGAGCAACAACTCGGGGCGGTTCTCGATAAACAACGCCACCACGTCGCCCTTGCCGATCCCCTGCTGCTGCAGGTAGTGAGCCATGCGGTTGGCCTGCTGATTGGCCTGGCGGTAGCTCAGCACCGTGTCGCCATACAGCAGCGCGGCGCCGTCGGGGTTGCGTTGGGTGGCTTGTTCAAAGGTCCAGCCCAGGCCGCACGGCTGGTCGGGATCGGTGATGTTGGCAACGCGGATTCCGCGCACCAGGCGCGGCAGCGCACGGACAATGGTGGGCACCTTACGCAGCATCATGCCCCAGGTGATCATGTCACTTGGCGGGTGGTTCATGGCGGGAACGTCCTTTTTCTTATTGTTCGTATGACCCTCAAGGCACCCATCGCACTGTAAGACCGGCGCCGGATGCCTTGCAGGAAAATACGCCAGCCGTTCTTCGGCTGTACACGCAGGATTTGAAAAGTTTTGTATCCCGAAAGGAAAAGGAATTTAGCGCACCGCCAGGTGGTCACTATGGAAGACCTGCCTTGCGTGCCAGCGGTGAAACACTTGGCAAAACCCCGCAAAATGCAGGATGCACGATGGCCATTCATGCAAATTGCACGAAACTGGAAATCTTAAAATTTTATAACTTATTGATTTATAACGATTTTTTAAGATAGTCAGTACTGGCACAATCACTGCACCTATCACTCCACGCTGCAAAACATGAGCTAACGGAGCTGATAGACATGAGCCTGATCCAAGATAAATTTTCTTCTGTGTTCTCCAATTTCGACGTCACCACCCAGGCGCGTCCTGATGGCGGCATCCTGCTGACCTTGCGTAACAGCGAAGGCAAGCAGATCAAACGTTCGATCTCTTATCAGCAACTGCACACGGCCGACCAACTGACGTGGGTCATCAGCGCCATTCGCCGCGACCTGGCTGAACAAGCCAGCGACCTGCCACAGATTTCGATGCTGCAAAGCCAGAACCGCTTTGCCCTGCCGACCTACCATTCGGCTTGACCGTCATGCAGGACCCGAACAGGTCGTGGTGCCGTTGCGCACCACGGCCTTTTTTTATTTGCACAATCCCTGTTTCACCGCCTCGTTCACGGCCTGGACCCGGTTAGTCACCTGCAACTTGCCGTAGATGTTGCGCAGGTGAAACTTCACCGTGGCCTGGGAGACGGAGCGAATCCTGCTGATTTCCCACACCGTCTTGCCCTCGACCGCCCAATGCAGGATTTCCCGTTCCTTTGGGGTCAGGGGTTTACCCGACAACATCGCACGCGCCTTGCGGTTGGCAACCGGCGCGCTGTCCGTTTGCGTGGACGGTTGTTCCTGTGGCTCCGAACCGCTCATGCAGGCCCCTCTCTTCATATAGGTCTTGTAACGCCCGAAGTCGGATTACTCCTATTGACAGGCGAATAAATATTGAGACCAGAGAGAGTTACACAAAGAGTGGAAGTAACAAGTAAGGTCAACGATAAACAGCTGTTACCCACAAACTTTCAAGTTTATTCCTACAGCGATTTCCAACCTGAAGGAATTGAAGTTAAAAAAATGCCCCCTGTTCAGGAGGCATTGCCGGACGAACTTAGTCATCAAGCCGAGGAAAACCCTCGGCGATCGCGTCGCCCGTCAGCATGACCGCCAGCCCTTCAGGGTCACTGAACAGGCGGATCGCCACAAAGTGCGGGTTCTCCCCCATATCAAACCAGTGCGGGATGCCGCTCGGCACCAAGATCAGGTCGTTTTTCTCGCAGAACACCGCGTACACATAATCTTCGATGTGCAAGGTAAACAGCCCACGACCCGCTACGAAAAAACGCACGTGGTCTTGGGCCATGCGGTGTTCGTCGAGTCGCTCGGCGCGCAATTGGGCTTTCTGCGGGTGATCGTTGCTGACGCGGAGCACATCAACGGTGGTGTAGCCGCGCTCGGTCATCAGCTTGTCGATGGGCGCCTGGTAGGCGGCGATAATCTCAACCTCGCTGGCCCCGGGCTCAAGTCGGGTAGTCGCCTGCCAGCGATCGAACCCCACACCCAGCTCGGCCAGGGTCGAGGCGATATCGTCCTGGTGAGTCAGGACCTTGTTCGGGGTGTCGGGGGTGCAGACGTGGTAAACCGCGAGATAGCTCATCAAACTCTTCCTCTGTCACGGGAGCCGCTCATGGCCGCTCCTCTTGCAATCGAATGCCAATGATTAGGGCGGCGGCCAGGGCCGCGACGCTGGCAATGCTGAAGGTCAGGGTCGGCCCCAGCAGGTTCCAGCTGTAACCTGAATAGAGTGCGCCCAGCGCACCGCCGGTACCGGCCAGTGCCGCATACAGTGCCTGGCCCTGCCCTTGCTGGCGAGCACCAAAGCTGCGTTGCACGAACTGGATGGCCGCCGCGTGGAAGCTGCCGAAGGTCGCCGCGTGCATCACCTGCGCCAGCAACAGCACCCAGAAGAATTCGGCAAAGGAGCCCAGCAGCAACCAGCGCAGTGCGGCCAGCAGGAAACTCGCCATCAACACCCGGCGTACCGAAAAGCGCGTGAGAATCCGGCTCATGGCCAGGAACATCAAGACTTCCGCCACCACGCCCAGCGCCCACAACATGCCGATCACGCCACGGCTGTAACCGAGGTGTTCAAGGTGCAGGGTGAGGAAGGTGTAGTACGGACCATGGCTCATCTGCATCAGCGCCACACACGCATAGAACGCCAGCACGCCGGGGCTGCGCAGTTGCCGCAAAAAGCCGTCACCGGCCAGGCGATTCCCCTGGCTCAGGGGCTGCGCATTCGGCACCCAGAGGCTGGCGCCGATGATGCCGGCCATGATCACCACGACCACCACCGGGTAGATATCCAGGCTCAGCCAGTCGAACAAGCGGCCCATGATCACCACGGTGAGGATAAAACCGATGGAGCCCCACAACCGCACCTGGCTGTAGCGCGAGGTCTGGCCTTGCAGGTGCGCGAGGGTGATGACTTCAAACTGCGGCAGGACCGCGTGCCAGAAGAACGCGTGCAAGGCCATCACCAGCGCCAGCCAGGCGTAAGTCTTGCTGACAAAGATCAACGAGAAACTCACCAGGGTGCACACCGCGCCAAAGCGCACGATGGCCAGGCGCCGGCCGGTGTAATCCCCCAGCCAGCCCCACAGGTTGGGTGCCACGCAGCGCATCAGCATGGGGATGGCCACCAGCTCGCCGATGCGCGCGCTGGAGAACCCAAGGTGATCGAAGTACAACGCCAGGAACGGCGCCGTCGCCCCCAGCAGGGCGAAATAGAACAGGTAGAAGCTGGAGAGTCGCCAGTATGGAAGGGCTTGCGTCAGCATAAGTGACTTGTGGCGAGCGAGCTTGCTCGCGCTGGGGCGAGAAGCTCCCCCACTAGAAGCGCCGCAGTTCTCCAGGTCCTACCGGGTTGCAGGCTTTGGGGCCGCTGCGCAGCCCAGCGCGAGCAGGCTCGCTCGCCACACACGGTCACAGCTGGCCCAATACCGGAGTACTGACTTTTACGTCGGCGTTTTGCCCACGATGGCGCAGCAGGTGGTCCATCAACACAATGGCCATCATCGCCTCGGCAATCGGCGTGGCGCGGATGCCGACGCACGGGTCGTGACGGCCCTTGGTGATCACGTCCACCGGGTTGCCGTGCACATCGATCGAACGGCCTGGCGTGGTGATGCTGGACGTCGGCTTGAGGGCCAGGTGCGCAACGATTGGCTGGCCGGAGGAAATGCCGCCGAGAATGCCGCCAGCGTTGTTGCTGAGGAAACCTTCCGGGGTCAGCTCGTCACGGTGCTCGGTGCCACGCTGGGCCACACAATCGAACCCGGCGCCGATTTCCACGCCCTTGACCGCGTTGATGCTCATCAGCGCGTGGGCCAGTTCGGCATCGAGGCGGTCGAAGATCGGCTCGCCCAGGCCCGGCATCACGCCTTCGGCAACCACGGTGATCTTGGCGCCGACGGAATCCTGGTCGCGGCGCAACTGGTCCATATAGGCTTCCAGCTCCGGCACTTTATCCGGGTCTGGGCAGAAGAAAGCGTTGTCTTCGACGCTGTCCCAGGTCTTGAACGGGATTTCGATCGGGCCCAGCTGGCTCATGTAGCCGCGGATCACGATGCCCTGGGTCGCCAGGAACTTCTTGGCAATCGCACCGGCCGCCACGCGCATCGCGGTTTCCCGCGCCGAGCTGCGGCCACCGCCACGGTAGTCGCGCTCGCCGTATTTGTGGTGGTAGGTGTAGTCGGCGTGGGCCGGGCGGAACAGGTCCTTGATCGCCGAGTAGTCCTTGGACTTCTGGTCGGTGTTGCGAATCAGCAGGCCGATGGCGCAGCCGGTGGTGCGGCCTTCGAACACGCCGGAGAGGATTTCGACTTCGTCGGCTTCCTGGCGCTGGGTGGTGTGGCGGCTGGTGCCGGGCTTGCGGCGGTCGAGGTCACGCTGCAGGTCTTCCAGGGACAACTCGAGGCCCGGCGGGCAGCCGTCGACAATGGCGACCAACGCCGGGCCATGGCTTTCGCCCGCGGTGGTAACAGTGAACAGCTTGCCGTAGGTATTGCCGGACATGCAGGGCGCTCCGTGAAATCAGTTGAATCAAGTCAACCGTAATAACTTAAGGCGGCCAGTATACGCAGGCTAACCGACTAGTTCATCCTCGAAACCTTACCGGTAGACGTTGGTCCAACCGGCACCTTCCTCATGATGGCGCGATGATGCTGCGAGTTCTGCTTTTGACCCTCACTCTGTTTTCCAGCCTTGGCTTCGCCGCCTCCCCTGTCGTGCTGCAACGGCCCATCAGCCTGGACACCGGCAGTGGCGAGCTGTTTGGTTCGCTGTTGTTGCCCAAATCCGACAAGCCGGTGCCGGTGGTGCTGATCATCGCCGGCTCCGGGCCCACCGACCGCAACGGCAACAGCGCCGACGGCGCACGCAACGACAGCCTCAAGCGCCTGGCCTGGGTGCTGGCCAGGCACAACATCGCCAGCGTGCGCTACGACAAGCGCGGCGTGGCCGCCAGCCTTGCCGCCACCCCCGATGAACGCAACCTGACTCTGGATGCCTACGTGTCCGACGCCGTGGCCTGGGGCAAGTTGCTCAAGGCCGACCCACGCATGGGCCCGCTGATTGTGCTGGGCCACAGCGAAGGTGCACTGGTGGCCGCCCTCGCCGCCCCGCAGCTCAACCCGGCCGGGGTGATTTCCCTGTCGGGCAGCGCGCGCCCGGTGGACCAGGTGATCCGCCAGCAACTGGCCGACCATATGCCTCCAGCGCTGTTACTGCGCAGCAACCAGATTCTCGATCACCTCAAGGCCGGCCAGGTGGACGCCGATGTGCCCACCCCCCTTGAGGGCATTTTCCGCCCCAGCGTGCAGCCCTATCTGATCAGCCTGTTCCGCGCCGACCCTTCGGCGGCCTTTGCCAAATTGACCATGCCGGCGCTGATCGTCCAGGGCACCAATGACCTGCAGGTCGGCGTGGCCGATGCGCAACAATTGCAGAAGGCCAAGCCCGACGCCGAGCTGACGGTGATCGAAGGCATGAACCACGTGATGCGCATCGTGCCCAACAACGTGAAGCAGCAACTGGAGTCCTATAACGACCCGCAGTTGCCGCTGGCGGCTGAACTGGGCACCCGCCTGGTTCGCTTTATCGACGGACTTCGCGCCAGTTAAGCGAGTATTGCCCCTCCAGTCCTGAGCAAAACGGCCGATAAGCCATGGGTCGACAGCAAAAAGCCTGTCGGCCCGCAGAGCTTGGACAGGATCGCGCCGAATGACGAACACCGAAGCAACACCCGAACCTACCGCCGACACCACGGCTGACACCGAGGCCGCCGCATCGGCCGCGTTACCGTGGGCGGAGGTGCAGGCCGAACATTTCAAGATGCTGCGCCTGGCCCCTTTGGCCACCGACCGTGCCACGGGCGTGCGGCCCCTGCGCTTTGTGCAGTTTGGCTGGGCCGAACGCAACAACAAGGACCACAGCCTGCTGCGCATGGTCATTCAGTTGCCGGGCCAGCGGGTGCGCCGGGAACAGAACCATTTGGATATCTGGGTCGATCACGCGACCCATCGGGTGCACTTTGGCCCGGGCAACAGCCTGGAGATCGAGCCGGCTAACCGCGGCATCGGCCGTTTCCTGGTAGCCCAGGGCGCCGCCTGGGCGAAAAAGAAGTGGTCGCACTACCGCGTCGACGGCGTCGACCTGGCCAACAAGGACGCCCTCAACGAAGCCACGCGCCTGCGCCGGGATCACTTCCTGCGTATCCAGGGCTTTGATGTGGCGTACGCTGATGTCCAGCATTTGAAGGGCAACGTGCAGCCGGGCAAGGTCAGCGATGTGCTGGACAGCTGGAACACCGAAAAGCTGCAGTTCGTGGAGATTCTGGAAGCGGCGCAGATGCTGCAACAGGCCGAGCAGAACCTGGCGGAACAGGAAGTGAAACTGCGCAAGGAAGAGGAAAAAGTCACCAAGTTCAAGCGCGAAGACAGCGGGTTGCGCTTCACGATTACGTGCCTGGTGGCGTTTACCGTGTTTCAGGCGGGGTTGTTGATCTGGATTGCGACGCATCGATAATCCGGTTTATCAATTGAAACCGGATCAAAATGTGGGAGCGGGCTTGCTCGCGAATGCGGTGTGTCAGTCACCGGATATCTTGACTGAGCCACCGCATTCGCGAGCAAGCCCGCTCCCACACTGACCGCGTTACCCACTTGGAAGCGGTTAAACCCTGGCGGCAAACACCGCCTGATGCGCCCGGCATTGCTCGGCCGTCAACATGAACACGCCATGCCCGCCGCGCTGGAACTCCAGCCAGGCGAAGTCCACTTCGGGGTACAACGCCTCGACGTGAACCTGGCTGTTGCCCACTTCGACAATCAGCAAGCCCTTCTCGGTCAAGTGATCTGCCGCCTCGGCCAGCATCCGCCGAACCAGGTTCAAGCCGTCGTCACCGCAGGCAAGGCCCAGCTCCGGCTCGTGCTGGTATTCATCCGGCATGTCGGCAAAGTCTTCGGCGTCGACATACGGCGGGTTGGACACGATCAGGTCAAAACGCTGGCCCGGCAAACCCTCAAAGCCGTCGCCCTGAACGGTGTAGACGCGCTCGTCGACGCCATGGCGCTCGATGTTCTGGTTGGCCACTTCCAAGGCTTCAAAGGACAGGTCACCCAGCACTACTTCGGCGTCCTGAAACTCGTAGGCGCAGGCAATACCGATGCAACCGGAACCGGTGCACAGGTCCAGAATGCGTGCCGGCGGTGTGCCCAGCCACGGTTCGAAGCGGTTTTCGATCAGTTCGCCAATCGGTGAGCGTGGAATCAATACACGCTCATCAACGATAAACGACATGCCGCAGAACCAGGCTTCCTTCAACAGGTAAGCGGTCGGCACACGCTCGTGGATACGGCGGTGCAGCAACCGTTGCACGTGGGAGATTTCCTCTTCTTCCAGGTTGCAATCCAGGTAACTGTCGGCAATTTCCCATGGCAGGTGCAAGGCGCCGAGCACCAGTTGCCGGGCTTCGTCCCAGGCGTTGTCGGTGCCATGGCCAAAAAACAGGTCTTCCCCATGGAAACGGCTGACGGCCCATCGGATGTGGTCGCGCAAGGTGCGCAGGCGGGAAGTGATCACGGGGGCAAGCTCCTGGAAAAAACGACCGGCGATTCTAACAGTCTTAAGCTGTACCGACGATGTACGAAAAAACCCTTTGCCGCACGTCGGATTTCATCTTAAACGTGGTTTTTGCCTAAACGTAGTGCCCTATTGACATCGCTGCACGCCAACAACGGCGTACCTTACGATGGTAGCGATTCACAGAAGCGCTCAGCCAGAGGACAATGTCACAAAAGCCCCACTCACAGGAGCCCCAGAATGTCCGTTCCAAAGACGATGTTTCAACTCAGCGGTCGTGGTTACGCAGCGGCGAACCTGAACCATGCGACCCTCGTGATCATCGACGCCCAGAAGGAATACCTCAGTGGTCCCCTCGCCCTCTCGGGCATGGACGCTGCTGTCGAACATATCAAGCAACTGGCGGCTGCCGCGCGCAACGCCGGGCGCCCGATCGTGCATGTGCGCCACCTGGGCACTGTCGGCGGGTTGTTTGACCCTCAGGGCGAGCGCGGTGAGTTCATTCCTGGCCTTGAGCCACAGGCCGACGAAACCATCATCGGCAAGCTGCTGCCCAGCGCCTTCCACGGCACCGGCCTGGAGAAACACCTGCAAGACCTCGGTTCCCTGGACCTGATCGTCTGCGGCTTCATGAGCCACTCCAGCGTCAGCACCACGGTGCGTGCGGCAAAAAACCTGGGCTTTCGCTGCACCCTGGTGGAAGACGCCTGCGCCACCCGCGACCTGCCTTACAAGGGCGGCATCCTCAGCGCCGACCACGTGCAGCAGACTGAAATGGCCATCATGGCTGACAACTTCGCCACCCTCGCCTTGACCAAAGATCTGATCTGATCGACCTTCGATGAGCGGGTAGCCGCCCGCTCATCCGCAAATACCTGTCATTTGCTGCAATTGCCTCTGTACCCGGAACAACCTGTGTATCTTCCGGTCGAAGGGCCGATACCCTGGAGGAAAGGTCGGAATGAAGATATCCGATGGTTTTGATGCTCGTCGCTTGCGCCCCAAGGGCCCGAGCAACTGGCGTCTGCGCATCGGCGCCGGCTTTGCCGCGCTGTTGGCGATAGGTGGCGTACTACTGGCAATTGCTGGCGGCGCTGGTTTGGTTGGACACTCACCGGCCCTGGGCGAGCTGAATGCCAGCCCTGGCGGTTCTGCAATACTCTTGGTCATCGGCCTGCTGGTGCTGTGGTTCGGCGTATGGCTGTGGCGCCGTTGCCGTCGGCGCATGCGCCAACCGCTGTCACTGAACATCGCTTCGCACCTGATGAAAAAGCACGACTGATGGCGCACAGATAGCGTTTGTTGCGCATCAAGCCGCCGCGATTAGGTAAACTGCCCGCCCTTCGCGGAGGCTGACATGCAAGACGACGATTTTTCCCTATTCAAGAACGAGCTGCGCGGCGTCAAGCCGATCAAGCATGATCGCGCCGACACCGGCAAACCCAAGACCGATCGCGCCCAGATCGCCAAGCTGCGCCAGGCCGCGACCGTGCGCACGGACGCCACCACCGTGGACGGCCTGTCGGATCAATTCGTTATCGATGTAGGTCCCGAAGACGAGTTGATGTGGGCCCGCGACGGCGTGCAGGAAAGCCAGATGCGCAAGCTCAAGGTCGGCCAGATCCCGTTCGAGGGCAGTCTCGACCTGCACGGCATGACCGTCGAAAAAGCCCGCGAAACCCTCTGGGCGTTCCTCGCCGAAGCCACCAAATTCGAAATCCGCTGCGTGCGCGTCACCCACGGCAAGGCCGTGCGCCTGGACGGCAAGCGGCCGATGATCAAAAGCCACGTCAACACCTGGTTGCGCCAGCACTCCCAGGTGCTGGGTTTTACCTCATGCCAGCCACGTCACGGCGGCGCTGGGGCGGTGTATGTGATGCTCAAGCGCACCATGATGGAAGGCCGCGACGAGTAACAAGTGCCATCGTCAGGCTTGCAGCGATGTGTTGGCCGCCGTACCCTTGCCCTTTGCGAAAATCCCACTAGGTAGTTTCATGTCCCTGGAACAGAATTACACCGCGATCCTCGGCCAGCTCGGCGAGGACGTTTCCCGCGAGGGCCTGCTCGACACGCCAAAACGTGCCGCCAAGGCCATGCAGTATCTCTGCCGCGGTTATGAACAGACCCTTGAAGAAGTCACCAATGGTGCCTTGTTCAGCTCTGACAACAGCGAAATGGTGCTGGTCAAGGACATCGAGTTGTACTCGCTGTGCGAACACCACCTGCTGCCGTTCATCGGCAAGGCTCACGTCGCGTATATCCCGAGCGGCAAAGTGCTGGGCCTGTCGAAGGTCGCGCGTATCGTCGATATGTATGCCCGCCGCCTGCAGATCCAGGAAAACCTCAGCCGCCAGATCGCCGATGCGGTCCAGCAGGTCACCGGCGCCCTGGGCGTTGCAGTGGTGATCGAGGCCAAGCACATGTGCATGATGATGCGCGGAGTGGAGAAGCAGAATTCGTCGATGATCACGTCGGTGATGCTGGGTGAGTTCCGCGAAAACGCGGCGACCCGCAGCGAGTTTCTCAGCCTGATCAAGTAATACGCGGCACCTGGAAAAACCGGCGTTCATCGCCGGTTTTTTTTCGCCTGTGAAAAATCAGGTAAGCTGCGCCCCCTTAAGTCTAGGGCAAGAGGTTTCAGCCATGTTCGTCAAAGCACTTCGAGTGGGCCTCGGCCACGTCATCATCGCCGGCGACTTCCTGACCCGTCCGCGCAAAAAGCAGCGCCCTGCCGAACAACAGGCGCAGGTGAACGCAGCGGCCAAGGACCTGACCCTGTATCAATTCCACGCCTGCCCGTTCTGCGTGAAGACCCGCCGCACCCTGCACCGCCTGAACGTGCCGGTGGCCTTGAAGGATGCGAAGAACAACGAGCAGGACCGCCAGACCCTGCTGGAGCAAGGCGGCAAGATCAAGGTGCCATGCCTGCGCATCGAAGAGAACGGCCAGACCACCTGGATGTACGACTCCAAGGTGATCATCGATTACCTCGACAAGCGATTTGCGGCGGTCTGACAAACAGCGAGGATCCAGTGTGGGAGCGGGCTTGCTCGCGAAGGCGGAGTATCAGTCGCAGATGTATTGGCTGACACTCAGCCTTCGCGAGCAAGCCCGCTCCCACATTAGCTTGGTATTGCCAATTCAAGATCCAGCAATGCTGAGCCCAGGCACTTACCATGGGCGTCCAGCGCCAGCGACCGCGTCACCCCGCCTCGCAGGATCCCCGGCAACACGAAGTTCAGTGCCTGCACATTGGGCAGTTCATAACGCCGCACCGGTGCGGCACCCGCCTCCAGCAACGGCGCAAAAAACGCCGCCACCACCTCAGCCGTGAGTTGCTCGCAGAGCAGCGGATAGTCCTCGGCCCGATACGCGATGATCGAGATGTTCGAGGTGTCGCCCTTGTCTCCCGTTCGGGAGTGGGCCAGGGTGTGCAGCTTCATGCTTCGATCCTCGGGTTGACCGCGTGACGAGGCAGCAGCAACGATGCCACCGCCACCACCTGGCGCAGGCTCTTGCTGGCGCCACCGCCGCCGGACGGGCCGTTGGTGTAGAGAGTTTCCACTTCATTGCCGACACGCACCGCCTCGCTGCGTTCTGCGCAGCGGGCGGCGATGCGCAGGCGCACTTCCCACGGTTCAACCGTGCTGCGCGGGCCGTGCAGGGAGTCGACGCCGATCAATTCGGCACGCACGTCCTGCATGCGCACGCCGGTCAACTCCAAGCGTTTCAGGACCACATCGCGAGCCAGTTGCGCACGAGCGACCGCGCCCGGGCCACCGTAGGAAATCTGCCCCTCACCGATCCAGCCGTCCAGATAACCGACGCTGACTTTCAACGCTTCGGGACGTGGCCGTCCGCTCGCGCCGTGGGCACGCACCCGGTCCACGGCTTCTTCGGTAAACGCCACCTGGGAAAAATCCGCGCACACGTCCGGTGTGAGGTAGGCCGCCGGGTCGTGCACTTCGTAGATCAATTGTTCGGTGCACGTGGCACGGCTGACCCGCCCACCGGAACCTGCGACCTTGGTGATCAAGGCCTCGCCGTCTGCGTCAATCTCGGCCAGTGGAAAGCCCAGGCGTGCCAGATCGTCCACGTCCTTGAAACCCGGATCGGCAAAGTAGCCACCGCTGACCTGCCCCGCACATTCCAGTAAATGCCCCACCAGCGTGCCGCGCCCCAGCCGTTGCCAATCATCCGCAGCCCAGCCGAATTCGAACATCTGCGGCGCCAGGAACAGCGAAGGGTCTGCGACCCGGCCGGTGATCACCACGTCGGCCTCGGCGCGCAAGGCGTCGATAATGCCGTCGGCGCCCAAATAGGCGTTCGCGGAAATCAATCGCTCGCCCAACGAGCCAAGGGTCTGACCGTTGTCGAGCAACTGCTCCGGCTGGGCACGCAAGGTCTCAAGCACGTCGTCGCCAACCACCGCCAGCACCTTGAGGTTAAGCCCCAGTTCACTGGCAATCCGCCGCACTTCAACCGCCGCCGCCACCGGATTGGCCGCGCCCATATTGGTGATTACCCGCAGGCGTCGGCGCCCTTCGGGCCGGCCGACAAAGGGCAGCACGCGGCGCATGCGCTCACTCAACAGCGGGTCGTAACCGCCTTGTGGATCGCTGATCCGCGCCTGTTGCGCCAGGGCGATGGTGCGTTCGGCCAGGCATTCGAAGACCAGGTAATCCAGGTCGCCCTGTTCGGCCAATTCCACCGCAGGTTCGATACGGTCGCCGGAGTAGCCGGCGCCGGAACCGATGCGCAAGGTTTTCATTTCAAATCACTCCCAGGAGCAAAGCCGTCAGAGTCATCAACACCGACGCGGCAAACAGAAAGGGGATGGTGAAGCGCTGGTGATCGGCCAATTCGATCTTGCACAGGCCCACCAACAGGAAGGTCGCCGGCGTCAACGGGCTGACCGGAAAGCCGGTGGTGTGCACGCCCAGCAACGAGGCCTGGGCCACTTGCAGCGGGTCGACGCCCAAGGCCTTGCCGACTTCGGCGATCACCGGCATCACGCCGAAGTAGTAGGAATCCGGGTCAAACAGCATGCTCAGCGGCATCGACAGGAAGCCCACCACCGCAGGGATCAACTTGCCGTGGCCCGCCGGAATCTGCGCCACCGCCACTTCGGCGATGGCCTTGAGCATGCCGGTGCCTTGCATGATGCCGGTGAACACACCGGCGGCGAGCAGGATGCTGGCCATGGTCAGGGCGGTTTTTGCGTGGGCGTCGATCCGCGCGCGCTGGGCGTCGACGTTCGGGTAGTTGATGCACAGCGCCACCACCGTGCCGAGCATGAACATCACCACCGGGTCGACCCAACCGGCGATCATCACCACCATCACCAGTACCGTCAGGACCAGGTTGACCCAGAACAGCCGCGGGCGACGCAGGGCAATGTCATCGTCGCTGAGCACCCGTTGCGGCACGGCGTCCACGCTGGAACCAGCGCCCAGGCCCAGGCGTTTTTCTTCCCGGTGGCCCAGCCACCAGGCGCAGGCGAATACAAAGACCAGGCCAACGATCTGCACCGGGATCAGCGGCTGGAACAAGTCCGCCACCGGCACGTGCAGCGCAGCCGAGGAACGCAGTACCGGGCCGGTCCACGGCAGGAAGTTGACCCCGGCCGCCATCGCCGCCACACACGCGAGGATGCGTTTATCAATTCCCAGCCGCGTGTACAGCGGCAGCATCGCCGGCACCGTCACCAGGAAGGTCACCGCGCCGGAGCCGTCGAGGTGCACCAGCAGGGCCAGGGTCGCGGTACCGACGACAATCCTTGTAGGACGCGTCCCTACCGTGCGCAGGATGCGATCAATGATTGGATCCAGCATGCCGGCATCGGTCATGATCCCGAAGAACAGGATCGCGAACACAAACATCCCCACCACGGGGGCGACGTTCTTGATGCCGGTGATGATGAAGGCGCTGGTTTGCAGGCCGAAACCGCCCAGCAGCGCGGCGATGATCGGCAAGGCGATCAGGGCCACCAGTGGCGACAGGCGTTTGCTCATGACGGCAGTGAGCAGGCACAGGATGGTGATGACACCCAGGGTAGCGAGCATGGGGTAGCTCCAGAACGGCGTTTTCGGCCGGTTATTGTTTTCCCTGGAGTATTGGAATCGCGTTAGGCTTTGTAAATTGGAATATTCGGCACTCCACATTCGAAAAAACAAAACGCTCGAGCAAAATAAAAATGAAAAATTCGATCCAGCATATCCAGGCGTTTCTCGCCGTTGCCCGCACGGGCAGTTTTACCAAGGCTGCCAACGAACTGCATTTGTCGCCCTCGGCGCTGACCGTGCAGGTGCAACAACTGGAGGAATGGCTGGGCGTCGCGCTGCTCGACCGCAGCCCGCGCCACGTCAGCATCACCGCCGCCGGGCTGGATGCACGCGGGCCGATGGAGAAATTGCTGCTGGACCTGGACAACATCGTCACCGGCTCCCGTGACCTGGCAGCGCTACGACGAGGCGTGGTGACCATCGCCGCCCTGCCCTCCGTGTGCGCCGGCGCGTTGCCTCCCGCCCTGCGCCTGTTTCGCGAGCGTTTTGCCGGGATCGAGGTCCGCTTGCATGACCTGGTTGCTCACCGCATTCATGCGCAAGTGCGTTCGGGCGAGGTGGATTTCGGTATTGGTGTGCGGGCGCGGCTGAGCCACGGGTTGGCGTTTGTGCCGGTGCTGAATGATCGGTTATGTGCGTTCGTGCCGCTGGATCATCCGCTGACTCGTTTTGCAAAGTTGAGCCTGGAGCAACTGGCCGACCAGCCGATCATCCTCACCGGCCGCGACAGCAGCGTGCGGGAACAGGTGGACGCGTTGTTCGATGAAACACGCCTGACGATGCTCGCGGGGATGGAGGCCAACTACATGTCGACCGTGTTGGCGTTGGTGCGGCAGGGCTTGGGGATCAGTGTGTTGCCGGAATCGGCGGCGGACAGTCTGGAGGGGTTGAAGCGGATTACCATTGATCATCCGGGGGTGAACCGGGAGATCGGGTTGATCAGTCGCAGTGGACAGCCGTTGAGCCCAGCGGCGCAGCGCTGTTTTGAGTTGCTCAGTGAAGAATTACCTGGCGCACCGCAAAACTAAATGTGGGAGCGGGCTTGCTCGCGAAGGCGGTGGGTCAGCCAATACATGTGCTGACTGGTACACCGCCTTCGCGAGCAAGCCCGCTCCCACATTTTTGACCGCATTTCAGCCCAGCATCGGCACATGCTTGGGATGGCTGGCCACGCGCTTCAACCACGCCTGCACGCCTGGATAGGCGCTCAGGTCAAAGCCACCTTCATCCGCCACATGGGTGTAGGCATACAGCGCCACGTCGGCAATCGAGAATTGGTCGCCCACCAGATACGGTGTCAATTGCAACTGGCGCTCCATCACCTTCAGGGCTTTATAACCGCCCTTGTGCAGCTTCTTATATTCCTCCAGGCGATCTTCCGGCAGCCCCAGGTAAAACTGGATAAACCGCGCCACCGCGATGTATGGCTCGTGGCTGTACTGCTCGAAAAACTGCCACTGCAGAACCTGGGTGCGCAGGCGCGGTTCGCTGGGCAGGAACTCGCTGCCATCGGCCAGGAAGTTGAGAATCGCATTGGACTCCCACAGGCAGGTGCCGTCTTCCAGCTCCAGCACCGGGATCTTGCCGTTGGGGTTCTTGGCCAGGAACTCCGCGGTCTGGGTGTCGCCCTTCAGGATGTCGACATCGATCCACTCATAGTCGATGCCCAACAGGCTGAGCATGAGTTTGACTTTGTAGCAGTTGCCCGATTTGTAATCGCCGTAGACCTTGTACATGGAGGCTCCCCTATGCCGCTTGCGCGTGCTGTGCTTGACGGACCACCGCAGCGAGACGCTTGAGACCTTCGTCCAAGCGCGCCGGGTCGATATGGCTGAAATTGAGCCGCAGGTGACCGTGATGATTGTCCGGCTCGGAAAAGAACGGTTCACCGGGCATGAACGCGATGTCCTGGTCGAGCGCAGGTGCCAACAAGGTGCGGGTATCGAGCGGCTGTTTCAAGGTCAGCCAGAAGAATAATCCGCCCTGGGGTATTTGCCAGTCGGCCAGGTCGCTGAAATGCCGCGCCAGTGCAGCCTGGAAAGCGTCGCGCCGGCCCCGGTAAAAGCTGCGCAACTCTACCAGGTGATGCTGGTATTTCTCGGTGCCGATCCATTGCATCGCCTGCCACTGGCCAACGCGGTTGGTATGCAGGTCGGCTGACTGCTTGAGTTTGAGCAGGTGCGGGAACAGGTCCGGACTGGCGATCAGGTAGCCGACCCGCAGGCCGGGCAACAAGGTCTTGGATACGGTGCCGGTGTAGATCCAGCTGGCCTTTTTCAGCCGGCTGACGATGGGTTGCGCGCTGCCGCCGTCGAAGGTCAGTTCGCGGTAGGGTTCGTCTTCGATCAGGGTTACGCCAAACTCGTCCAGCAACGCGGCGACGGCCTCGCGCTTGGCATCGCTGTAGCGCACCGCCGAAGGGTTCTGGAACGTCGGGATCAGGTAGACGAAGGACGGGCGATGCTGCTCAAGGCTGCTGCGCAAGGCTCTGAGGTCCGGACCGTCCGCCTCAAGCTGTACGGTCAGGCAATCGGCGCCGAACAATTGGAAAATCTGCAATGCCGCAAGGTAAGTCGGGCCTTCCAGGAGGATTTTGGTGCCCTTGTCGATGTACAGCTTGGCCGCCAGGTCCAGGGTTTGCTGGGAGCCGCTGACCACCATGACCTGGCGCGCATCGCAGGCAATACCCAGCACCCGCGCCTCGGCCGCCAGCAATTCACGCAACTGTGGCTCGCCTTCGCTCATACCGTATTGGCCGATATTCAGCGGCATGCCTTCCCAATCCAGCGTGGGCAGCATCACTTCGGCCGGCAGGCCACCGGCGAAGGACATCACCTGCGGCTTTTGCGCCGCCGCGAGGATTTCACGGATCAGGGAGCTTTTAAGACGCGAAACACGTTCTGAGAAGGCCATAAGGGTCACCGGTAGCAAAGCCTGGGGAAAATACGTCAAACTGCTTGACCGAAATTACGACGACTTGGGCAGATACGTCAATATGCTTGACCTTAAAAACCAGACCAGCCAGCAAACCGCCATGGAAGCCTTCTTCTTCGGCTACCAGGCGTTCACCGCCAAGGCTGACGAAATGCTGGAGCGCCGCGGCTTGAGCCGGGTGCATCAACGCATCGTGTTTTTTATCGCGCGCTACCCGGCCTTGAGCGTCAAGGAGCTGCTGGAACTGCTCGGCGTGAGCAAACAGGCGCTGAATATGCCGTTGCGCCAACTGCAGGAGATGCACCTGGTGGACAGCGTGGCGTCCGAGACCGACAAGCGTAAGCGCCTGCTGGAGTTGACCGAGGAAGGCCGGCGTTTCGAACAATCGCTGCGGCGCGAACAGGTAAAGCTGCTGCAACGGGCGTTTGCCGAGGCAGGCGAGACGGCGGTAGAAGGCTGGCTGGCGGTAAACAAGGCACTCAGTGGCCAATCCTGAATTGCCTTTCATCCCCTTTCGCACACAAAATAGAAAACATTATTTGCTTTATTTGTATACAAAAGCATAATTCGCTTCGTGCGAGTTCCTGACCTATTGGTCAACAAAACCCGCTGGTACCTCAAAGCGCTGCTGCCCACTCATGTGTCCGGCGCTGGAAATAACAATAAAACTCTTGAGGAGTACTTGCTGTGGAAAGCCGCAAATCCGAAGCCCCTACGCTCGACCTCTCGCCAACCCACAACGGTTGGCTGGAACGCCTGTTCAAACTCCGCTTGCATGGCACCACAGTGAAGACCGAGCTGATCGCTGGCCTCACGACCTTTATCACCATGGCCTACATCATCTTCGTCAACCCCAACATCATGGCCGACGCCGGCATCGATCACGGCGCGGCGTTTGTCGCCACCTGCATCGCCGCCGCGCTGGGTTGCCTGCTGATGGGCCTGTACGCCAACTGGCCAGTAGGCCTGGCGCCGGGCATGGGCCTGAACGCGTTTTTCACCTACACCGTGGTCGGGACCATGGGCTACAACTGGGAGACGGCACTGGGTGCGGTGTTTATCTCCGGTGTGTTGTTCATGATCCTGACGCTCTCACGCATTCGCGAGTGGCTGCTCAACAGCATTCCGGTGAGCCTGCGCCATGCCATGGGCGCCGGCGTCGGATTGTTTCTCGGGGTGATCGGCCTGAAAACCGCCGGCATCATCGTGCAAAGCCCGGCCACCCTGATCAAGCTCGGCTCCCTGCATGAACCCGCCCCATTGCTGGCGGCCATCTGCTTCCTGTTGATTGCGATCCTCAGCTACCACCGGGTATTCGGCGCGATCCTGATCAGCATCATCGCCGTGACCCTCGCCGGTTGGGGCCTGGGCCTGGTGGAGTACCACGGCATCCTGGCCACCCCGCCAAGCCTGGCGCCGACCTGGATGGCCATGGACGTGATGGGCGTGTTCAACGTCAGCATGATCAGCGTGGTGTTCGCCTTCCTGTTTGTGCACATGTTCGACACCGCCGGCACCTTGATGGGCGTGGCCCAGCGTGCAGGCCTGGTGAATGCCGACGGCAAGATCGAAAACCTCTCCCGCGCCCTGAAAGCCGACAGCGCCTCCAGCGTGTTCGGCGCCATGGTCGGCGTGCCGCCAGTCACCAGTTACGTGGAAAGCGCCGCCGGGGTTGCCGCTGGTGGCCGCACCGGGCTGACGGCGGTTACGGTTGGCGTGTTGTTTATCGCAGCGATGTTTTTTGCCCCGCTGGCTGGCATGATTCCGGCCTATGCCACCGCCGGCGCGTTGATCTATGTGGCGATGCTGATGATGAGCGGCATGGCCCATATCAATTGGGACGACGCCACCGACAGCATTCCGGCGATCGTCACGGCGATCATGATGCCCCTGACCTTCTCGGTGGCCGACGGCATCGCCCTGGGTTTCATCACCTACGTGGCGCTGAAGGCCGGCACGGGTAAACACAAGGAAATTTCCATCAGCCTGTGGGTGCTTTGCGCGATCTTCATCGCCAAGTTCGCGTTCCTGTAGGCCAACCCGCTTGACCCTGCCTCACCCCGTCGGGTGGGGCTTTTGTACGAATGGAGGAATGCAATGAGTCTGGAAACCTGGCTGCTGTTCAGCGGCGCTGCGCTGGTGGTGATCCTGATCCCCGGCCCCCTGTCCTTGTTGATGATCAGCAACAGCCTGAACTACGGCCTGCGCCGTTCGTACCCGGCCTTTCTCGGCGGGGTGATTGCTTCGATCTGCCTGCTGAGCGCCTCGGCGCTGGGTTTGGGTGCGTTGTTGCTGGCATCGGAACAGCTGTTCAGCGCCCTGAAGATCGTCGGCGCGCTGTACCTGTTCTACCTCGCCTGGCAGAGCTGGCAGCAATCCCGGCAACCGGCCCACGTCGCCGACGTACCGCAAGTGGCCGCCACCCCGCGTTTTCGTGCGCTGTTTGGCCGGGCCTTTGTGCTGGGCGCCAGCAACCCGAAGGACATCCTGTTTTTCGCCGCCTTCCTGCCGCAATTCCTCAGTGCCCAGCAGGCCTTTTTGCCGCAGTTGCTGATCATGATCGCCACCTGGACCGTGCTCGACCTGCTGTGCAAACTGGCCTACGGCCTCGGCGCCCATGGCGCCGCGCGCTACCTGCGCAGCGGCAGGGGCCAGAGCTGGTTCAACCGGATCAGCGCGGGCTTGTTCACAGGCGCCGGCGCTGCGTCGCTATTGAGCCGCTGAAGATCCAGCCCCGATCGCACTGAAGATCGGGGCCGCCTTTATGGTGCAATCAGCAGGCGAAAAAAAGCCCGCAGTGTGAGCGGGCGAAAAACCAACGAAGAGCTTTGGGGGTGTGAAGCGCGGTGACGACTCAGCTACCGCGATAGGTGGAGTAGCTGTAAGGCGAAATCAGCAAAGGCACGTGGTAGTGATCCTGTTCGGCGCTGATGCCGAAGCGCAGCACCACCACATCGAGAAATGCAGGTTCGGGCAGTTGCACACCGCGGGCGCGGTAGTAATCACCGGCGTTGAACTGCAACTGATAGACACCGCTGCGGTAGTCATCGCCTTGCAGCAGGGGTGCATCGCAGCGGCCGTCGCTGTTGGTCAGGGTGCTGGCGACCAGCTCAAGCTGTGCGCCCTCGACACGGTACAACTCAACCTTGATTGCGCTGCCAGGGCAGCCATGCGCGGCGTCCAATACGTGTGTGGTCAAACGTCCCATAGCGTCTGCGCGCCTCCCGAAGTCAGTAAAAAGTGAAAGACCGCACCTTTTCAGGTCACTGAAAAAGTCGGCGATGGCTGATTAAGACACTTTTCAAAAAAATTGTACACAATAAATTCAACAAGCCTTCTTTCCGTTGCTGACGCCGATACTGTAGGAGCGAGCTTGCTCGCGAAGATCGTTAACGATAACGCAGCGCTTCAGGGTTAACGAGGCGCTCTCAGGTTTTTCGCGAGCAAGCTCGCTCCTACAGTGAATGAGGTTTTTTTCAATTTAGCTGACCAGTCAGGCAGGTTTCTTGCAGTGCTATTCTGCAAAGACCCTGCGGAAAAAATGCAGAAATACAGGCTTACAAAGTGCACACTAAGTTGTATACAATCAGTCATCGTTGTGACGCCACCCAGTCTTTCCGCTGCCCGGCCGCCACACACACCGCTACCACGAACAAGAAGGAAGACTGCAGTGAGCGCTGACTACCCACGCGACCTGATCGGTTACGGCAGTAACCCTCCTCACCCACACTGGCCGGGCAAGGCCCGTATCGCCCTGTCGTTCGTACTCAACTACGAAGAAGGGGGTGAGCGCAACATCCTGCACGGCGACAAAGAGTCGGAAGCCTTCCTGTCCGAGATGGTCTCGGCGCAACCGCTGCAAGGCGAGCGCAACATGAGCATGGAGTCGCTGTACGAATACGGCAGCCGTGCCGGCGTGTGGCGCATCCTCAAGTTGTTCAAGGAATTCGATATCCCGCTGACCATCTTCGCCGTGGCCATGGCCGCCCAGCGCCACCCGGATGTGATCCGCGCGATGGTCGCCGCCGGCCACGAGATCTGCAGCCACGGCTACCGCTGGATCGACTACCAATACATGGATGAGGCCCAGGAACGCGAGCACATGCTCGAAGCGATCCGCATCCTCACCGAACTCACCGGCGAGCGCCCACTGGGCTGGTACACCGGGCGCACCGGCCCCAACACCCGGCGGCTGGTGATGGAGGAAGGCGGCTTCCTCTATGACTGCGACACCTATGACGACGACCTGCCCTACTGGGAACCCAACAACCCGACCGGCAAGCCGCACCTGGTGATCCCCTACACCCTGGACACCAATGACATGCGCTTCACCCAGGTCCAGGGTTTCAACAAGGGCGACGACTTTTTCGAATACCTGAAAGACGCCTTCGACGTGCTGTATGCCGAAGGCGCGGACGCACCGAAAATGCTCTCCATCGGCTTGCACTGCCGCCTGATCGGCCGCCCGGCACGCCTGGCCGCCCTCAAGCGGTTTATCGAATACGCCAAGGGCCATGACCAGGTGTGGTTCACCCGCCGCGTCGACATCGCCCGTCACTGGCATGACGTACACCCTTTCCAGGGAGCCGCCAAATGACCGCGTTCCAAACCCTGAAACCGTCGAGCCTGAGCCGCGACGAATTCGTCGCAGCCTTCGCCGACATCTACGAACATTCGCCATGGGTGGCCGAAAAGGCCTTCGACCTGGGCCAGGACGCTTCGATCGACGAGATCGAAACCCTGCACCAGCGCATGAGCGACATCCTGTTGAGCGCCGATCACACCAGTCAACTGGCCCTGATCAACGCTCACCCGGACCTGGCGGGCAAAGCGGCCGTCCAGGGCCAGTTGACCGAAGCCAGCACTAATGAACAGGCTGGCGCCGGTATTCACCAATGCTCGAGCGACGAGTTTTCGCGCTTCACCGAGCTGAACGATGGCTACAAGGCCAAGTTCAAGTTTCCCTTCATCATGGCGGTAAAAGGCAGCAACCGGCACCAGATCCTCGCCGCGTTTGAAACGCGCATTCACAACTCGGTGGAAGCCGAGTTCAAATGCGCGCTGGCCGAGATCAATAAAATCGCGTTGTTCCGATTACTGACCCTTTAGCAGACCTGGCCCGAGCGGTTCATGAACGCCCAGGGCCTGGCGAGCATCCCAAGCCACTTACTTTAAGGCAGACAAGAAGAATGAAAGCGCAACCCGTACCTTTCGAAAAGTTCGTCAACCTGGCCGACGCCCGCCTGGGCACCAAGATCATCTCTGTCACCGATGACTGGTTCGCCGACGCCAACCGCCTGTTCCAGCCGACCCCGGCCGTGTGGAAGGAGGGCGTTTTCGATGACAACGGCAAGTGGATGGACGGCTGGGAGTCGCGCCGCAAGCGCTTCGAAGGCTACGACAGCGCAGTTATCCGCCTGGGCATACCGGGTTCGATCAAAGGCGTGGACATCGACACTTCATTCTTCACCGGCAACTTCCCGCCATCGGCGTCCCTGGAAGCCTGCTTCCTCGCGAGCGGCGAGCCGGATGACAACACCCAATGGGTTGAAGTGCTGTCGGCTGTAGAGCTGCAAGGCAACAGCCATCACTTCCACGAGATCAACAACGACCAGGCCTTCAGCCACCTGCGTTTCAACATCTACCCGGATGGTGGCGTGGCCCGTCTGCGTGTGTACGGCATTCCGTTCCGCGACTGGTCGGCGGTGGGCGACAACGAACAGGTGGACCTGGCTGCTGCATTGAACGGCGGCCGTGCACTGGCCTGCTCCGATGAACACTTCGGGCGCATGAGCAACATCCTCAACCCGGGCCGTGGCATCAACATGGGCGATGGCTGGGAAACCGCACGTCGTCGTACGCCGGGCAATGACTGGGTGATCGTCGCACTGGGCCACCCGGGCGAGATCGAGAAGATCGTGGTCGACACCCTGCACTTCAAGGGCAACTACCCGGACACTTGCTCGATCCAGGGCGCATTCGTGAAGGGCGGCACCGACAGCCAGATCGAAACCCAATCGCTGTTCTGGCGCGAACTGCTGCCGGCGCAGAAACTGGAAATGCACGCTGAACACACGTTTGCCGAGCAGATCAAGGCGCTGGGCCCGATCACCCACATTCGTCTGAATGTGTTCCCGGATGGTGGTGTGAGCCGCCTGCGGGTTCTCGGTAAGGTCTCGAAGTAACACCCGATCGTTCCCACGCTCTGCGTGGGAATGCATACCGTGACGCTCTGCGTCACAAGAGCGGACGCAGAGCGTCCAGGGCGGCGTTCCCACGCAGAGCGTGGGAACGATCCATACACAAGATTAAGAAGACAGCCATGCGCACACTGATGATCGAACCCCTGACCAAAGAAGCCTTCGCCCCTTTCGGAGACGTTATCGAAACCGATGGCAGCGATCACTTCATGATCAACAACGGGTCGACCATGCGCTTTCATAAACTGGCGACGGTTGAAACCGCCACGCCAGAAGATAACGCGATCATCAGCATCTTCCGCGCCGACGCGCAGGACATGCCGCTGACAGTGTGCATGCTGGAACGACACCCGCTGGGCAGCCAGGCTTTCATCCCGCTGCTCGGCAACCCCTTTCTGATCGTGGTCGCGCCACTTGGCGATGAACCTGTATCGGGCTTGGTCCGCGCCTTCGTTACCAACGGCAGGCAGGGCATTAATTACCATCGCGGCGTCTGGCACCACCCGGTGCTGACGATCGAAAAGCGGGATGACTTCCTGGTGGTTGATCGCAGTGGCACAGGCAATAACTGCGATGAGCATTTTTTCAAAGAGGATGAGCGGTTGATCCTCGCCCCCCACCAATAAGAGAAGGTCTGATCACTCGACGACAGAGTGACAGGCGAGAGGTAAAGACTGTGGAAGCACATTTGATGGAATGGCTGAACCTGAGCGTGCGCTGGGTTCACATGATCACTGGCGTCGCCTGGATCGGCGCTTCGTTCTACTTCGTCTGGCTGGAAAACAACCTCAACCGCGTCAACCCCAAGGACGGCCTCGCCGGTGACTTGTGGGCGATCCACGGTGGCGGTATCTACCACCTGGAAAAATACAAACTGGCCCCGCCGACCATGCCGGACAACCTGCACTGGTTCAAATGGGAAGCCTACTTCACCTGGATGTCCGGCATCGCGCTGCTGTGCGTGGTGTTCTACGCCAACCCGACCTTGTACCTGCTGGCCCCGGGCAGCAGCCTCAGCGGTCCGGAAGGTGTGTTGCTGGGCCTCGGCTCGCTGTTGGCCGGCTGGTTCATCTACTCCTTTCTGTGCGACTCGGCACTGGGCAAGCGCCCCGCCCTGCTCGGCCTGATCCTGTTCGTGCTGTTGATTGCCGCCGCGTACGGCTTCAGCAAGGTGTTCAGCGGTCGTGGTGCGTACCTGCATGTGGGCGCCGTGATCGGCACCATCATGGTGGGCAACGTGTTCCGCATCATCATGCCGGCCCAGCGTGCGCTGGTGGCGGCCATCGCCGAAAACCGCACGCCCGACCCGGCACTGCCGGCCAAGGGTTTGCTGCGTTCGCGTCATAACAACTACTTCACCTTGCCGGTGCTGTTCATCATGATCAGCAACCACTTCCCGAGCACCTACGGCAGCCAATACAACTGGCTGATCCTGGCGGGCATCGCGGTAGCGGCCGTGTTGGTGCGTCACTACTTCAACACCCGTCACAACAGCCAGAAATATGCCTGGACCTTGCCGGTGGGCGCGCTGGCGATGATTTGCCTGGCCTACGTGACCGGCCCAAAACCGGTGGCGACTGCACCGGATGTGGCCAAGGCTCCTGCGGCCATCGAATACCAGCCGCTGCCGGAAACGGCGTTGGGTGGCGGGCTTAAACCGGCTGCTCCAGCGGCACCTGCACCGGCGCCTGCCGAAGCAGCACCGGCCCAGGCATCGATTGATTTTGACAAGGTCCACGGGGTGATCCAGGAGCGCTGCGCGGTGTGCCATTCGGCCAAACCGACAAGCCCGCTGTTCAGCACCGCACCGGCCGGGGTGATGTTTGATACGCCGCAGCAGATCCAGCAAATGGCCCCGCGCATCCAGGCACAGGCCGTGGCCAGCCAGATCATGCCGCTGGGCAATATCACCCAGATGACCCAGCAGGAACGGGACTTGATTGGCACCTGGATCACTCAGGGGGCGCGTACCAACTGACTGATTAACGCAGGACTAGTGTGGGAGCGGGCTTGCTCGCGAATGCGGTGTGTCATTCAACACTTCAGGTGACTGAACCACCGCGTTCGCGAGCAAGCCCGCTCCCACATGGGATCTGCGGTGTGCTTTGACGAATGAGTTCCACCCGGCAATTGAATGCCGAACAACACAACAATAAAAAGATCCGAGGTGTTGCATGTCCCAGCTAGAAACGCAGACTCCTGCCGCGCCCGCCATGGTGCGGCTGCCCCTCTTGCAACTGATTCTGGTAGGCCTGCAACACGTCTTGCTGATGTACGGTGGCGCCGTCGCCGTGCCTTTGATCATCGGCCAGGCCGCGGGCCTGAGCCGTGAAGAAATCGCCTTCCTGATCAACGCCGACCTGCTGGTGGCGGGCATCGCAACCATGGTCCAGTCCTTCGGCATCGGCCCGGTAGGCATTCGTATGCCGGTGATGATGGGCGCCAGTTTCGCCGCTGTCGGCAGCATGGTGGCCATGGCCGGCATGCCCGGCATCGGTCTGCAGGGGATCTTCGGTGCGACCATCGCCGCCGGTTTTTTCGGCATGGTGATCGCGCCGTTCATGTCCAAGGTCGTGCGCTTCTTTCCACCGCTGGTGACCGGTACCGTGATCACCGCCATTGGTCTTTCGCTGTTTCCCGTCGCGGTCAATTGGGCCGGCGGTGGCGCAGCGGCGTCCACGTTTGGCTCACCGATTTACCTAGCGATTGCCGCGCTGGTGCTGGCCACCATCCTGCTGATCAACCGTTTCATGCGCGGCTTCTGGGTGAATATCTCGGTGCTGATCGGCATGGCCCTCGGCTACGGGCTGTGCGGGATGATCGGCATGGTCGACCTCAGCGGCCTGGCGCGCGCCCCGTGGGTGCAAGTGGTGACGCCACTGCATTTCGGCATGCCCAAGTTCGAGTTGGCACCGATCCTGTCGATGTGCCTGGTGGTGGTGATCATCTTCGTCGAGTCCACCGGGATGTTCCTCGCCCTGGGCAAGATCACCGGCCAGGAAGTCACGCCGAAAATGCTCCGCCGTGGCCTGTTGTGTGACGCCGGCGCATCGTTTTTTGCCGGGTTCTTCAACACCTTCACCCACTCCTCGTTCGCGCAGAACATCGGCCTGGTGCAGATGACCGGCGTGCGCTGCCGTTCGGTGACGATCGTGGCCGGCGCGTTCCTGATTGTGCTGAGCCTGCTGCCCAAGGCCGCCTTTTTGGTAGCGTCGATTCCACCCGCAGTGCTGGGCGGCGCGGCGATTGCCATGTTCGGCATGGTGGCAGCCACCGGGATCAAGATCCTCCAGGAAGCCGACATTGCCGACCGCCGTAACCAATTGCTGGTGGCGGTGAGTATCGGCATGGGATTGATCCCGGTGGTACGTCCCGAATTCTTTGCACAGCTGCCGCTATGGATGAGCCCGATCACTCACAGCGGCATCGCCATGGCCACGATCAGCGCGCTGTCGCTGAACCTGTTATTCAACATCCTGGGTGGCGCCGAACGTGCTGCCCCAAGCGCTCACGCACACCCACATTGATTCCTGCGTCACAACAAAAACAATAACGATCAGGGAACACACCATGTACGCCATTCACCCGGGGCCGGCCACGCGCCGTGCCCCATTCTCGCCCCGCGCGCTCTTTAACGGCGCACTTGAGCACAGGCCTGGGAGTCAGTATTCTCGGCGCCCGCTCAAATCGACTCAAAAAAAAACAGCGAATGTAAAAGCTGACTGCAAGGCCAACTTATCCCGGCCCCACGTCCGCAGCCAACGTGTGCAAAAACTCTCCGAATTCGACTGTGTTCATCACAGCCGACGGGGATTTTTTGGCTTTTTAAACACCTTGGCGCAGCTCTTGCTAAAAGCATCAAAGCTGACCGAACAGACGATTTTTGCGGCAAGCCAAAAGACGCCACACCAGAGCGTCCGCTTAGAAAAAAAACCAGAAACCTTTACCTCGGGAGCAACCGAATGAAACGTACCGTGAACAGCCTGATGCTGGCAGGATCCCTGCTGGCCGGGGGCCAGGCCATGGCCGGTGATCTGCTGCAGTGGCAGAACAACAGCCTGACTTATCTGTGGGGCAAGAACTTCACTGTTAACCCGCAGATCCAGCAAACCGTGACCTTCGAACACGCCGATGCGTGGAAGTACGGCGACAACTTCTTCTTCCTCGACCGCATCTTTTACAACGGCAAGGAAGACGGCAATGTCGGCCCGAGTACTTACTACGGTGAGTTCAGCCCACGCTTGTCGTTCGGCAAGATTTTCGACAAGGACTTGTCGTTCGGTCCGATCAAGGACGTGTTGCTGGCGTTCACTTACGAGTTCGGCGAAGGCGACAACGAGTCGTACTTGCTCGGCCCGGGCTTCGACCTTGCAATCCCTGGTTTCGACTACTTCCAGCTGAACTTCTACCAGCGCCAGACCGAAGGCAATCGCCCGGGTGACGGCGTATGGCAGATCACACCGGTGTGGTCGTACACGATCCCGGTGGGCAACTCCAATGTGCTGATCGACGGCTTCATGGACTGGGTGGTGGATAACGACAAGAACGCCCGCGGCACTTACCACGCCAACCTGCACTTCAACCCGCAGATCAAATATGACCTGGGCAAGGCGTTGCATTGGGGCGAGAAGCAGTTGTATGTCGGTATCGAATACGACTACTGGAAGAACAAGTACGGGATCCAGGACAGCGGCGCGTTCGAGACCAACCAGGACACTGCGAGCCTGTTGGTGAAGTACCACTTCTAACCACACCGCCTATCCCCTGTGGAATCGGGTTTATGTGGGAGCGGGCTTGCTCGCGAATACGGTGGGTCAGTCAATACATCTGGCGACTGACACACCGCATTCGCGAGCAAGCCCGCTCCCACACAAGCCCGCTCCCACATTCAGTCCGGTGTCAGGCCTAGAAACCGCTGCAACTCTTCGCGCTTGGCCAGCGCATCCCGCCTTCCCAATTCGATCAATTCGCTGCAATACCCCGCCTCGAACAGCAGGTAGCTGAGCACACCCGCGCCACTGGTTTTGGTCGCCCCCGGCCCGCGCAGAAACAGGCGCAATGCCGCCGGCAATTCCTGGCGGTGACGTGCCGCGATTTCGTCGATTGGCTGACTGGGAGCGATCACCAATACTTCCACTGGCGCCAAACCTTGTATCGCCGCGTTGGCCGGCAACACGTGGCTGAACTGGTTCAGGCGCTCGAGCAATTCGATATCGCTTTCCAGGCTATCGATGAACGTGCTGTTGAGCATGTGCCCGCCGATCTGCGCCAACGTCGGCTCCTGGCCGGTGAAGGTGCGCGCCGGGTTCGATGGATCGTTGCCACGCGGGTTGCCACTGACCCCCACCACCAGCACGCGGCTGGCGCCCAGGTGCAACGCAGGACTGATCGGCGCCGACTGGCGCACCGCCCCGTCACCAAAATATTCCTGGCCGAGTTTGACCGGCGCAAACAGCAACGGAATCGCCGAGCTGGCCAGCAAATGTTCAACGGTCAATTGGGTGGGAATGCCGATGCGCCGATGCCGCAACCAGGCATCGATGGTGCCGCCGCCCTGATAGAAGGTCACGGCTTGCCCGGACTCGTACCCGAACGCGGTCACCGCCACAGCATGAAGGTGTTTCTCGCGGATCGACTGCGCGATGCCTTCCAGGTGCAGTTTGTCGCGCAACAAGTCCCGCAGCGGCGAACTGTTGAGCAGCGCCACTGGCACCTGCGCCCCCATCCCCAGCAGGCTGTGGATAAGGAATCGACTGGCCTGGCTGATCACCCCGGGCCAGTCGCTGCGCAGCACCAGGTGGCTGCGAAAGCCCTGCCAGAAGGCGGTCAGGCGCTGGATGGCGGCGGTAAAGTCCATGGCGCCACTGGCCAGGCTCACTGCATTGATCGCCCCGGCCGAGGTGCCGACGATCACCGGAAACGGATTGGCCGCGCCCGGCGGCAACAGCTCGGCTATCGCCGCCAGTACCCCCACCTGATAGGCGGCCCGCGCCCCGCCGCCGGAAAGAATCAAGCCTGTGACCGGTTCAGCTGGGCGCATTGCATCACTCCATGGTGCTTGGGGACTTCAGATCAACGGCGGCGTTTTTCATACAGTTTAGGTTCACCTGGCGGCCGGCTCTTGAAGCGGCGGTGCGTCCACAGGTATTGCTCGGGGCATTCGCGCACGGAGGCTTCGACCCACTGGTTGATGCGCAGGCAATCGATCTCGTCGGTTTCACCGGGGAAGTCGGTCAGCGGCGGATGGATCACCAGGCGATAACCGCTGCCGTCGGCCAGGCGTTCCTGGGTGAACGGCACCACCAGTGCCTTGCCCAGGCGGGCGAACTTGCTGGTGGCGGTCACGGTGGCGGCCTGAATGCCGAACAATGGCACGAAGATACTTTGCTTGGCGCCGTAGTCCTGGTCCGGTGCGTACCAGATCGCACGACCGGCCCGCAGCAGCTTGAGCATGCCGCGCACGTCTTCGCGCTCTACGGCCAGGGAGTCGAGGTTGTGCCGCTCGCGGCCACGGCGCTGGACGAAATCGAACAAGGGGTTGCCGTGCTCGCGGTACATGCCGTCGATGGTGTGCTTCTGCCCGAGCAAGGCGGCGCCGATTTCCAGGGTGGTGAAATGCAGGGCCATGAGGATCACGCCCTTGCCTTCCAGTTGCGCCTGCTTGAGGTGCTCCAGCCCTTCGACATGGGCCAGGCGCGCCAGGCGCGGCTTGGACCACCACCAGCTCATGGCCATCTCGAAGAACGCGATGCCGGTGGAGGCAAAGTTTTCCTTGAGCAAATGTTTACGCTCTTTAGCGGACTTTTCCGGGAAGCACAGTTCCAGGTTTCGTGCGGCGATACGTCGACGTTCACCGGCCACCCGGTACATTCCCGCCCCCAAGGCACGGCCAATCCCCAGTAAAGCCCGGTACGGCAACTGCACAATCAGCCACAGCAAACCCAGCCCCAGCCATAACAGCCAGAAGCGCGGATGAAAAAATACAGCTCGAAAACGCGGGCGATCCATTCAAGATTCCGGTAAAGACAACGGCCGCGCATTCTACAACGGTTCGACCCGGCTTGCGGCTAGCGGATGTTCTCGTTATAAGTCTCGACACTTTTCGTGACAAGCCGCTTTGCCGACCATGAGCCAAACCGAACCGCTAGACCAAGATCCCGTGTTCCAGTTGAAAGGCAGCATGCTCGCCATTACCGTGCTGGAACTGGCCCGCAACGACCTTGATGCCCTGGACCGCCAGCTCGCCGCCAAGGTCGCCCTGGCGCCGAACTTCTTCAACAATGCACCGCTGGTGCTGGCCCTGGACAAGCTCCCGGCCGGCCAGGGCGCGGTCGACCTGCCCGGGCTGATGCGTGTGTGCCGCCAGCATGGCCTGCGCACCCTGGCGATCCGTGCCAGCCGGATCGAAGACATTGCTGCGGCAATCGCTATTGAACTGCCAGTACTGCCGCCGTCGGGTGCCCGCGAGCGTCCGCTCGACCCGTTGGTCGGCGAAGAGAAGAAAAAACCGGAGAAACCGCCGGAGCCGACGATCAAGCCGACAAAGATCATCACCTCTCCCGTACGGGGCGGGCAGCAGATTTACGCCCAGGGTGGCGACCTTGTCGTCATCGCCCCGGTCAGCCCGGGGGCGGAACTTCTCGCCGATGGAAACATCCATGTATACGGCCCCATGCGTGGTCGTGCCCTGGCCGGCATAAAAGGTGACACCAAGGCCCGTATTTTTTGCCAGCAGTTGACCGCTGAGCTAGTGTCCATCGCAGGCCAGTACAAGGTTTCGGAAGATTTGCGCCGCGATCCGCTGTGGGGGGCCGGGGTACAAGTCAGCCTGTCGGGCGATGTGTTGAACATCGTTCGTCTTTAACGGATACTGCCGCATTTTCCAAGCATCTCTGGACTCTGATAGCACAGCGAAAACGGCAAAACTTGTGTAGGAATAATTTTAAGGTGGGGTTTGCCCAGGCAAACCGTGCTTTCTCCTACAAGAGCTGCCCGCCTGCAGCGAGTGACAAGAGATGTTTTTCAGGGACTAAAAAGTCCTTTTTCCTTAGGGGTGAAACACCTTGGCCAAGATTCTCGTGGTTACATCCGGCAAGGGTGGTGTGGGTAAGACCACCACCAGCGCCGCTATCGGTACCGGCCTCGCTCTGCGCGGCCACAAGACAGTTATCGTCGACTTCGACGTCGGCTTGCGTAACCTCGACCTGATCATGGGCTGTGAACGCCGCGTGGTTTACGACTTCGTCAACGTCGTCAATGGCGAAGCCAACCTGCAACAGGCACTGATCAAGGACAAGCGCCTTGAGAACCTGTATGTACTGGCCGCCAGCCAGACCCGCGACAAAGACGCGCTGACCAAGGAAGGCGTGGGCAAGGTCCTCGCCGAACTGAAGGAAACCTTCGAATACGTGGTGTGCGATTCCCCGGCGGGTATCGAGACCGGTGCTCACCTGGCGATGTACTTCGCCGACGAAGCCATCGTCGTGACCAACCCTGAAGTCTCCTCGGTACGTGACTCGGACCGCATGCTCGGCCTGCTGGCCAGCAAGTCCCAGCGCGCCGAGAAAGGTGAAGATCCGATCAAGGAACACCTGCTGCTGACCCGCTACAACCCTGAGCGCGTCAGCAATGGCGAAATGCTCGGCGTTGAAGACGTGAAGGAAATCCTCGCCGTGACCCTGCTGGGTGTGATCCCGGAATCCCAGGCCGTCCTGAAGGCATCCAACCAAGGTGTGCCGGTGATTCTTGACGACCAGAGCGACGCCGGCCAGGCGTACAGCGATGCGGTAGATCGCTTGCTGGGCAAGACCGTGGAACATCGCTTCCTCGATGTTAAGAAGAAGGGATTCTTCGAGCGTATCTTTGGAGGCAACTAAACAATGAAATTTCTCGACTTCTTTCGCGCCAACAAAAAGCCAAGTACCGCGTCGGTAGCGAAAGAGCGTCTACAGATCATCGTGGCGCACGAACGCGGCCAACGCAGCACCCCGGATTACCTGCCAGCCCTGCAGAAGGAACTGGTGGAAGTGATCCGCAAGTACGTCAACATCGGTAACGATGACGTGCATGTCGCCCTGGAAAATGACGGCAGCTGCTCGATTCTGGAACTCAATATCACCCTGCCTGATCGTTGATCGAAAAGGCGGTCGCCACGGCGGCTCGGTTACCTGGCTCCCCTCACGGGGCCGGGTGAGCGAGCCGCCGTTGGCGTTTGTTACGAGGCTGTTTTAATGCCGTTGTCCAATGTCCATATCCTTCATCAGGACGCTGCTGTCCTGGTGGTGAACAAGCCTACCCTGCTGCTCTCGGTGCCCGGTCGCGCCGACGACAACAAGGACTGCCTGATCACCCGCCTGCAGGAAAACGGCTACCCCGAAGCCCGCATCGTCCATCGCCTGGACTGGGAAACGTCCGGGATCATCCTGCTGGCCCGTGACGCGGATACCCACCGTGAACTGTCCCGTCAGTTTCACGACCGGGAAACCGAAAAGGCCTACACCGCACTCTGTTGGGGCCAACCGGAACTGGACAGCGGCAGCATCGACTTGCCCTTGCGCTACGACCCGCCGACCAAGCCACGGCACGTGGTGGACCACGAGTTCGGCAAGAACGCGCTGACCTTCTGGAAAGTCCTGGAGCGTTGCGGCGACTGGTGCCGGGTTGAGCTGACACCGATCACCGGCCGCTCCCATCAACTGCGCGTGCATATGCTGTCCATCGGGCATCCGTTGCTGGGCGATGGCTTGTATGCCCACGAACAGGCCTTGGCTGCCTGGCCACGTCTGTGCCTGCACGCCAGCATGCTGAGCTTCACCCATCCCCAGAGCGGCGAGCGTCTGCGCTTCGAGTGCCCCGCGCCGTTTTAAGCTGTAAACGCAATTAAAATGTGGGAGCGGGCTTGCTCGCGAATGCGGTGGATCAGTTAGCTCATTCGGCGACTGACACACCGCATTCGCGAGCAAGCCCGCTCCCACATTTGTTCTGTGCACTTATCCCGTCGGACGGTAAACTCGCGCCATTGCTGTCTGGAGCTACTTATGCGCGAAGAGTTGAACCAAGGCCTGATCGACTTCCTCAAGGCCTCCCCTACCCCGTTCCATGCCACCGCCGCCCTTGCACAGCGCCTGGAAGCGGCCGGTTTCCAGCGTCTTGACGAGCGCGAGACCTGGACCACCGAGGCCAACGGGCGCTACTACGTGACCCGCAACGACTCCTCGATCATCGCCTTCAAGCTCGGCCGCCACTCGCCCCTGCAAGGCGGCATCCGCCTGGTCGGCGCCCACACCGACAGCCCGTGCCTGCGGGTCAAGCCACAGCCTGAACTGCAACGCCAGGGCTTCTGGCAACTGGGTGTGGAAGTGTACGGCGGCGCGCTGCTGGCGCCGTGGTTCGACCGCGATCTGTCCCTGGCCGGCCGCGTCACTTTCCGCCGCGACGGCAAGGTCGAAAGCCAGCTGATCGACTTCAAGCTGCCCATCGCGATCATCCCCAACCTGGCCATTCACCTGAACCGTGAAGCCAACCAGGGTTGGGCGATCAATGCCCAGACCGAACTGCCGCCGATCCTTGCGCAGTTCGCCGGTGACGAGCGCGTAGACTTCCGCGCAGTGCTGACCGAGCAACTGGCTCGTGAACACGGGTTGAACGCCGATGTGGTGCTCGACTATGAGCTGAGCTTCTACGACACCCAGAGCGCGGCCGTGATCGGCCTCAATGGCGACTTTATCGCCGGTGCCCGCCTCGACAACCTGCTGTCGTGCTACGCCGGCCTGCAAGCCCTGCTCACCGCCGAAACCGATGAAACCTGCGTGCTGGTCTGCAACGACCACGAAGAAGTCGGCTCGTGCTCCGCCTGCGGTGCCGACGGCCCGATGCTGGAGCAGACCCTGCGTCGCCTGCTGCCCGAGGGTGATGAGTTCGTACGCACTATCCAGAAGTCGCTGCTGGTGTCTGCCGATAACGCCCACGGCGTGCACCCCAACTACGCCGAGAAGCACGACGCCAACCACGGCCCGAAACTCAATGCCGGCCCGGTGATCAAGGTCAACAGCAACCAGCGCTACGCCACCAACAGCGAAACCGCCGGGTTCTTCCGCCACCTGTGCATGGCCGAAGAAGTGCCGGTGCAAAGCTTTGTGGTTCGCAGCGACATGGGTTGCGGCTCGACCATCGGCCCGATCACCGCCAGCCACCTGGGCGTGCGCACCGTGGATATCGGCTTGCCGACGTTTGCGATGCACTCGATTCGCGAGCTGTGCGGCAGCCACGACCTGGCGCACCTGGTGAAGGTGTTGAGTGCGTTTTACGCGAGTCGTGATTTGCCGTAATTGCAGGATGAACACAAATCAAATGTGGGAGCGGGCTTGCTCGCGAATGCAGAGGGTCAGTCAATACATCGGGTGACTGATCCACCGCTTTCGCGAGCAAGCCCGCTCCCACATTTTGATCTTCATTGTTTGATAGGTCGGGCTCAGTTCAACACTTCACTCAGCGGAATGAAGTTGACCCGGTCACCGATCTCCAGCGTCGTCCCCTCCAGCACTTCTACCAAACCTTCGGCCCACGCCGCGCTACGCAGCACACCCGAGCTCTGGTTGCGGTAGATGATCGCCTTGCCCTGCTCCAGCCGCCCGCGCAAATACTCGCGGCGATTCCCCGGCTTGGGCCAGACAAATCCCACGGGCACTTCAATGCGCAGCGGCTGCACGTCTTCCACGCCCTGGCGGCGCAACAGGTAAGGCCGCGCCAGCAAGGCAAAGGTCACCAGCGTCGACGCAGGATTGCCCGGCAAACCGATCACCGGTACACCACGGAAATGCCCGAACGTCAGCGGCTTGCCCGGCTTGATCGCCAGCTTCCACAGCGCCAGCTCCCCTTCTTCCCGCAGCGCAATCCCGAGAAAATCCGCCTCCCCCACCGACACACCGCCGGTGGACAGAATCAGGTCTACCGAGCCCAATGCGCCCAGGCGTTCGCGGGTTTGTTCCAGGTCATCCGGCAGGATCCCGGCGTCCACCACTTCGCAGCCCAGGCGCTCCAGCCAGCTGCACAGCACCCGGCGATTACTGTTGTAGATCTGCCCGGGCCCCAGCGGCAGGCCCGGCTCGATCAACTCGTCGCCGGTGGACAGCACAGCCACGCGGGCGCGTCGTACCACCTCCAGCCGATCACGACCCAGCGAAGCCGCCAGGCCCAACTCGATCGGGCCCAGGCGTGTACCTGCTGGCAACACCCACTCGCCCACCGTGGCTTCCTGGCCTTGGGGACGGATGTTTTGATCCACCTGCAACGCTTCGATGAAGCTCACCCGCTGATCGGCATGGACCACGGCGTTTTCCTGCATCTCGACGCAGTCCGCGCCCTCCGGTACCGGGGCTCCGGTGAAGATCCGCGCGCAGGTACCGGCAGCCAAGGGCTCGGGTGCCGTGCCCGCAAAAATGCGCTGGCTGACTACCAGTGGCTCACCGGTCCAGTCCGCCAGGCGCAGGGCGTATCCGTCCATGGCGCTGTTGGGCCAGGGCGGCAAGTCCAGCGTGGAGATCAACGCCTGGGCCAGCACCCGACCATCACACTCGGCCAGCGGCAACGTTTCCGGCTCGCGGATCGGCGCTGCCTCGGCCATCGCCAGCAATTGTTCGAGAGCGTCTTCCACCGGCATCAACGCGCCGGTCTTGCCCGGCTTACCCACGGGATTCACAGGGCTCGGCCTGCTTCAAATGCGGGACGAAGTTGCACGGGCGGTGACGGTTATCCAGTTGCTCGGCGAGAATCCCGTCCCAACCGGTGCGCACCGCGTTGGTGGAGCCCGGCAGGCAGCACACCAGTGTGCCGTTGGCCAGGCCGGCCAGGGCACGGGATTGCACGGTGGAGGTGCCGATATCGGCCACGGAGATTTGTCGGAACAGTTCGCCGAAACCATCCACCTGTTTATCCAGCAGGCAGCTCACCGCTTCCGGGGTGCTGTCGCGGCCGGTGAAGCCGGTGCCGCCGGTGATCAACACCACCTGCACCACGTCTTCGGCAATCCAGTGCGCCACTTGCGCACGGATTTTGTACAGATCATCTTTAAGCAAAACTCGCTCGGCCAGCAGGTGACCGGCGGCGGTCAGGCGGTCGACGAAGACCTGGCCCGAGGTGTCGGTTTCCAGGGTGCGGGTGTCGCTGACCGTCAATACAGCGATATTCAGGGGTACAAAGGGCGCATCAGCCTTGGCTTTCATGGCTCGGTCCGGTTGTCGAAGGAACAGCCCGATGTTATATCACAGCCCCCCATTTCACTGCCCGCAGGAGCCGTCATGCCAAGCCATTCTTCCCCACTGCCCTGCTCGATCCTTTTGCTGGCCGGCGGTCGTGGCCAGCGCATGGGCGGCCTCGACAAGGGCCTGCTGGACTGGCACGGGCAGCCGCTGATCGCGCACCTGCATCGCCTGGTGCGGCCGTTGACCGACGACCTGATCATCTCCTGCAATCGCAACCAGGCGCAGTACGCGGCCTACGCCGACCGATTGGTCGGCGATGACAGCCCCGACTTTCCCGGGCCACTGGCCGGCATTCGCGCAGGACTGGCGGTGGCGCAGCATGGGCATCTGCTGGTATTGCCGTGCGATGTGCCGCAGATCGATGCACGATTGCTCGCCGACCTGCGCAGCACGGCGCAGCAAAACCCGTTGCTGCCGGTGATGGTGCGCCACGGCGATTTCTGGGAACCGCTGCTCTGCGTGATCCCCACTTCGCTGCGCGAGCCCTTCGAACGGGCCTGGGCAGCCGGCGAGCGCAGCCCGCGCCAGATCATGCAGGCGCTGGAGGCCAAGGCCCTGGATTGCCCCGCCGACGATCCGCGCCTGGCCAACCTCAATACACCGGAGTTGTTGCACCGCCCGCCCAGCGTGTCAGAATGAGCGTCGAACAAGGAACTTTGCCGACGTTACACACGTCACAAGGTCAGTACTCAACAAAGCATTCTCTCGGAGACAAACTCATGACTCAACGGACCATCGCCGCTCTCATGCTTGCACTGGGCCTCGCTACCCTTGCCGGTTGCGCCTCGCCGACAGTGATCACCCTGAATGACGGTCGCGAAATCCAGGCCGTCGACACTCCTAAATTCGACAAGTCCACCGGCTTCTACGAATTCGAACAGCTGGATGGCAAGCGCACCCAGATCAACAAGGATCAGGTTCGCACCGTTAAAGACCTGTAAGTCTTAACGCCAGATACAAAAAAGCCCGCGTAATGCGGGCTTTTTCGTTGCTGGGGTTTACCAGTCCAGGCTGATCTCGCTGCGAAAGTCGCGCTCAAGGCCGGTGACCGGGTCGATGAAACGCACCCCCTGGGCCAGCAGCTTGAGCGGGTTGGCGTAGTCGTCCTCGGCATCCTTGATAACGTCGGGGTAGAACGGATCGTTGCAGATACTCGCGCCCAGGGCCGTCATGTGCACCCGCAACTGATGCTTCTTGCCGGTCACCGGAAACAGGCCATAGCGCCACAGGTCGCCATTCTTTTCCCGCACCTCGACCGCCGTCTCGGTGTTGCTCGCCCCCGCGCCTTCCTGCATGCGAAAGAACGGCTCGCCATCCACCAGCCGGCTTTTGTGCACCAGCGGAAAGGTCAGCCCAGGCAATGCAGGGGCAATGGCTTCGTAGAACTTGTCGATCTTGCGCGTGGGAAACAGCTGTTGATACGCCGAGCGCGTCTGGGGGTTGGCCGAAAACAACACCAGCCCTGCGGTATGCCGATCAATGCGATGCAGCGGCACCAGCGCCGGGTTGTCGAGGCGACGGATCAGGCGTCGCAACAGGGTCTGCTCGACGTACTCACCGGCAGGCGTGACCGGCAGGAAATGCGGCTTGTCGGCTACCACCAGGTGTTCATCGGCGTACAGGATCGTCTCCTGCACCGGGATTACTTTCTCGTTCGGTACTTCGCGAAAGTAGTAGATGCACAGGCCTTCGCGGTAGGCGAGGTCCTGATTGATGGGGGTGCCATTGATGTCCAGCACCCTGCCCCGGGCGATGCGGTCCAGCCATTGCTCACGGCTGATGGCCTGGAAGTGCTCACACAGGCAATCCAGCACGGTGGCCCAGGCGCCTGGCGGCAGGTACAAGGTGCTGGCTTGTTGCTGGGCAGCGGAAAAAACGGACATGGCAGGCTCAAGACGTGGACATACAGGCGCGCATTATCCCGCATGCAGCCGGATCAGGCCCAGCACAGATTCAGGCCTTGGCCAATTCCGCGCGCAACACCGGTGACGCACTGGCCGCCTCGGTGAATTCCTTGAGCCAGCGCAGCACATCCACCGCTTCCCAGCGGCCCGGGTCGTAAAGCGCATACAGCAAGCCCTGGTAACCCACCACATCCAGCTGCTTGTGATAACCCGCGCGCTGGAACAGCGCCTCGATCTCGGCAAAGCAGGTGTTGAAATGCACTTTGTTAAACGGCGTCTTGCCTTCCGTGACCAGGCCATCGAGGCGCAGCTCGTTCACCGCGTCGCGCACGACGTCGGCGGACATGCGATTGACGCTGCTTTTCAGTTGTTCAACATTCACCACGGGCGTTCCCTCTCATTCAATCGCTGTACAAACATACAGTAACCGAATAATCGGGAACTCGCCATCGCCGAGTGCTAGCTAAGAAAGTTCACTACCTGCGCTTCGTCGAACGGCCACTCCAGCTCCGCGCCCGTGTCCACCCGGCGCAGCACCGGAATCCGCAGGCCGTAGGCCTCGAACAAGGCTTCGGAATCGGCGATATCCACCAACTCCACCAGCAGGCCGTGTTCGACCAACGGCATGATTTCGGCTTCGGCAAACTCACACAGATGGCAGCCCAGGGTGCCGAACAACTGACATTCAGGAAGCATGGCAAAGGGTCCGAGAAGAATCAGGTGCCTATTCTAACAGCGTCGGGACACTGCAAAAGCCTGACCCAGATCAGCATGGCGTATAACTGATTCAGCGACTCTCGCGACTTTTTTCCCGTAATACCTGCAATGGAGCTGCATGTGTTTGCCAACCTGCTGATTATCCTGGCCTCCTCCCTGGTGGTGATTGCGCTGTTTCGTCGCCTGCAACTGCCGCCGGTGCTGGGCTATCTGTGTGTTGGCCTGGCCGTGGGCCCCACCGCCCTCGACTGGGTCAATGACAGCGAAGAGTTGCCAGACCTTGCCGAACTGGGTGTGGTGTTCCTGCTGTTTTCCCTGGGCCTGGAGTTTTCTCTCAACAAAATGCTCAGCCTGCGCCGGGTGGTGTTTGGCTTGGGCAGCCTGCAGGTACTGTGCTGCGGGTTGCTGCTGGGCGGTTTGCTGGCACTGTTCGGCCTGTCGCCGACCACCGCGCTGTTGCTCGGTGCTGGACTGGCACTGTCGTCCACCGCCATCGTCAGCAAGGAGCTGACCAGCCTCGGCGAAATCTTCAGCAGCCATGGCCAGAATGCGATTGGGGTATTGCTGTTCCAGGATGTAGTGGCCGTATTGCTGCTGACCCTCGTGCCAGTGTTCGCCGGTAACAGCGAGCAAGCCTGGTACTGGGCATTGCCACTGACCCTGGGCAAAACCGTGGTGCTGTTCCTTGGCCTGCTGTTGGCCAGCCGCTGGTTGCTGCCGCGTTTGTTCCGTGAGGTGGCGGCGTCCCATTCGGCCGAATTGTTCGTGCTGCTGGCACTGGTGATCGTACTGCTCACCGCCTGGCTGACCCACTTGCTGGGCCTGTCCCCGGCACTCGGTGCGTTTCTCGCCGGCATGCTGCTGGGGGAAAGCCATTACCGCCATCAGATCGAAGCCGATATCCGACCGTTTCGCGACATCCTGCTGGGACTGTTTTTTGTCAGCATCGGCATGCTGATCGACCTGCAACTGTTCGTCAGTCATAGCCTGTTGATTCTCGGCCTGACCCTCACGCTGATGTTGATCAAAGGCTGTGTGGTCGCGCTATTGGTGCAACTGCGCGGCAGCGACGGTGAAACCGCCTGGCGCAGCGGCCTGGCGCTGGCCCAGGGCGGCGAGTTCTGTTTCGCCTTGATGGCGCAAATGCAGCAAAGCCGCCTGCTGCCCGCCGACATCAGCGGCCTGCTGCTGGCTGCCACCTTCTGCTCGATGCTATTGACTCCGCTGTTGCTCAGGGCTGCACCCGCGATTGCCCTGCGCCTGCACCGCAAGCCCAACCAGCAAGTACAGCTTGAAGAGATTACGGCCCTGAATGCCGAGCTGCGCGACCACGCGGTGATCTGCGGCTACGGCCGGGTTGGCCAGTCCATCGGGCGCTTCCTGCACCGTGAACAACAGGCGTTCATTGCCCTTGATGACGACCCGGAGCGAGTCCAGGAAGCGTCTACCGAAGACAGCGCCGTGCATTACGGCGACTGCCGCCGTGGCGCCCTGCTCAGCGCGGTCGGCCTGGAACGTGCGCGCCTGGTGGTGATCGCGGTGGACAACAGCGACGTCGCCCTGGCCGTGCTCAACGAAGCGCGGCGGATCAACCTGACCGTGCCGATCCTGGTACGCACCCGCGACGACAGTCAGCTGGCCGAACTGAAAGCCGCCGGCGCCACTGAAGTGGTGCCCGAGTTGCTGGAGTCGAGCCTGATGCTCGCCTCCCATGCGTTGATCCTGCTGGGGTTGTCGGAGCAGCAGGTGCAAGGCCGTGTCGATGAAGTGCGCCAGAGCCGGTACCGGCTGTTACATGGCTGCAACCAGAACGAAGGGGACGCGCCCCTCAATCCTGACTGACCGCGCCAATCTTGTGGATCGACAAATCCGCGCCGTAATACTCCTCTTCCTGACTCAAGCGCAGCCCGTAAACGCGCTTGATCACCCCATACACCAGGAAGCCGCCGGCCAGGGCTACCACTACCCCCAGCGCGGTGCCGATCAACTGGCTGATCAGGCTCACGCCGCCCAGGCCGCCCAGGGCGGTCTGGCCGAAGATCCCGCAGGCAATCCCGCCCCACACGCCGCACAGCCCGTGCAACGGCCATACACCCAGCACATCGTCGATTTTCCAGCGATCCTGGGCGGCAATGAAGAACCAGACGAACAAGCCGCCCGCCACCACGCCGGTCACCAACGCGCCCACCGGGTGCATCAGGTCGGAACCGGCACAGATCGCCACCAACCCGGCCAATGGACCGTTGTGCAAGAAGCCTGGGTCGTTACGGCCGATCACCAATGCCGCTACCGTGCCACCGACCATCGCCATCAACGAATTGACCGCCACCAGCCCGCTGACCCCGGACAGGGTTTGCGCACTCATGACGTTGAAGCCGAACCAGCCGACGATCAAGATCCACGAGCCCAACGCGAGGAATGGAATGCTCGACGGCGCGAACGCCACCAGGCGCCCTTCCCGATAACGCCCCTGCCTTGGCCCCAGCAACAGCACCGCCGCCAGCGCCAGCCAGCCGCCCATGGCGTGCACCACGACGCTGCCGGCAAAGTCATGGAAGCTGGCGCCGAAGGTGGCCAGCAACCAGGCTTGCAGGCCGTAGTTGCCGTTCCACACCATGCCTTCGAAAAACGGGTAGATGAAGGCTACGATCAACGCAGTGGCACACAGTTGCGGAACAAACCGTGCACGCTCGGCGATTCCCCCGGAAATGATCGCCGGGATCGCCGCCGCGAAGGTCAGCAGGAAGAAGAACTTCACCAGGCCGTAGCCGTGGTCGGCGCTGATCACCGCCGCCGGTTGCATGAAGGTCACGCCGTAGGAGATCCAATAGCCTATAAAGAAATAGGCCAGTGTGGAAATCGCGAAGTCGCTGAGGATTTTCGACAGGGCATTGACCTGGTTCTTCTGGCGCACCGTGCCGACTTCCAGGAAGGCAAAGCCGGCGTGCATGGCCAGGACCATGACCGCACCAATCAGAATGAACAGCGTGTTGGAGCTGTGGACGAGGGTGTCCACCGCGCTTTGCAAATTTTCCATGGAGGATGGCAGGCCTGCACATGCAGGAAAAAGCACCAAAGCAGTTCATGATTTTCATGATGCGCACTAAATTGGCACCAGCGGTCCGACCCTCGTTTCAGGCCGTGAACCGCTTTGGCGCAGCGATCATTGAAAAAGGCAGAATCCGACAGGGTTTTTCCGCGAGTTTTAGTTATTTAGGGTAAGGTTTTTCAGGGTTTGAGCCCCAACCGCCCGGATTCAGCGCAAGGCCCCGGGCCCGCGCACCAAGGCAAAGCAAAAGCTGTACCAGACAATTGCAGTGAACCTTCACCGACACCGGTGACTCGAAACCAGAAGTAAACAGACCAGCCACTCACGGAGATAACCATGGCCAGAAAAACGGCAAAGACTGCTCAAGAAATACTGATGGCGGATTTTCAAACCCTGGTCAGCGATACCGAGAAGCTGCTGGACGACACGGCGATCCTCGCCGGTGACCAGGCTGACGAGCTGCGCAGCAAGATTCACGAAAGCCTGCTCAAGGCCCGTGAAACCCTGCAACTGACCGAAGACTCCCTGCGCGAACGCGGTCAGGCGGCGGTCACGGCCACTGAAGACTATGTGCAGGCCAACCCCTGGCAGTCCGTCGGCATTGCGGCCGGCGTGGGCTTTTTGATCGGCCTGCTGGCTACAAGGCGCTAATCATGTCTATCGGCGAATCCGGCTCGTCCACGGGCCCAAGTTCTACTTCACGGCGCCTGGGCGCGGCTGTCCTGGGTTTGCTGCACAGCCATGTCGAGCTGTTCGGCATCGAGTTGCAGGAGCAGAAAGCCCGCACCGTCAGCCTGTTGCTGTTCGCCGGCCTGGCGCTGGTGTTTGCCTTGCTGTTGCTGGTGGGTTTGTCGGCGCTGGTGATGATTCTGGTGTGGGATACCTACCGCCTGACCGGGATTATCAGCCTGTGTGTGTTCTACATACTGGCCGCAGCATTCTGCGGGTTGCGCCTGAAGGCGGCGGTGTTCGATGAATCCACGCCGTTCCACGCCACCCTCGAAGAGCTGGCCAACGACCGGGAGCGCCTGCTGCCATGAGCATGACTGAATTGCCGCAAAACACTTCCCGGCGAGAAATGCGCAAGGCGTTGATCCGCCTGCGCATGGAAATGCACCGCCAGGAAATCCGTCACGAGTCCCAGCAACTGATGCTGCCGCTGCAAAAGGTCCGCAACATGGGCCAGAGCTGGCAGGACGGTTTTGGCATCAAGCACGCGCCGCTGTGGGGCGTGGGCGTGGTGACGCTGCTGGGGTTTCTCACCGGCAAAGGCGCCAAGGGTGGCGGAATCGGCACCATGACCCGCCTGGTGCGGCTGGGTGCCGGCCTGATCCCGCTGATCAAACTGGCCATGCAAGGTGCTTCGCGCAAAAGTTGAGCGTGCTGGCTGCATTCTTGCAAACAGATCAGGCCCGGCCCTCTCCATTGAGGGCCGGGCCTTTTTTTATTTCCGGTCTTTTAAGGAGGCCCCGTGATCGACGGGCAACCGCTCGCCTGCTTCCAGCCATTCATCGACACCGCCACCGGCCGCATCGCCGGCGTAGAAGCCCTGGGCCGCCTACGCCAGGCGAATGGCCAACTACGCTCGGTGGGTCCGCTGTTCGCCGACCCGCGCACGCCCTCGGTGGCCTTGCGCCGCCTGGACCGGCAGATCCGTGACAATGCCCTGAGCCGCCTGCATGAAGCCCCGCAGGAGTGGTTCCTCAGCCTGAATATCTCGCCACGCTGGATCACCCGCCTGCGCCCGGGCCAGGCACTGCCGAGCCTGAAGCAATTGCAACTGCATAACGTCGACCCGCGCCGCATCGTGTTCGAGATCACTGAACTGGGCGGCGATATCCTGCGCCTGGCCGAAGTCGTCGAGCGCTACCGCGAGGCCGGCGCGCGGATTGCCATTGATGACTTCGGCGCCGGCTATTCGCAGCTGGACCGGGTGCTGGCCTTGCAGCCGGACATTCTCAAGCTGGACATGCGCCTGTTCCAGGCCGCGGCCCGCGGTGGCCCGAGCGGTGAGGTGGTACGGGCACTGGCGCAAATGGCGGAAAAAACCGGCTGCTGGATCATCGCCGAAGGGGTGGAAACCGAGGGCCAACTGAATTTCGCCCTGGAATGCGGTTCGCGTTATGTCCAGGGCTACCTGTTCGCCCAGGCCCAACTGGACTGGTTCGACACCGACGCATTCGTGCCGCGCTTCGCCCAGTTGCGCACCGGCTATGTCCAACAGAAGCTCGCCGAACGTGGCCGGATCATGCAACTGCGCCAGCAACTGGCGGAGCTGATGCAGATCCTGCAAACCTGGGCCCACACCCGCGCACCGCTGAGCCACCTGCCGCAATTGCCGGCGTTTCCCTGGCTGCTGCGTTTTTACCAGTGCGACCGGCATGGCACGCAACTGACACCCAACTTCGAATGGCACCAGGGCGCCTGGCAAGCCGACAGCCGCTACCTGGGCCACAACTGGTCATGGCGTCCGTATTTTTATCATCTGCTGGCCGAGGGTTGGGAGGAGCGGCGGCTGACCCTGTCCTCAACCTATCGCGATGCCACGACCAACCAGTACTGCCTGACTGCCGGACAATTCTTTGATAATGGTCAGCGCTTGCTGTTAATCGATATCGACGCCGCCGGCCTGTAGTTTTTCGCTTGCGAAGGCCTGGCTGAACCGGGAAGCTGGGAGCCGTCATTCACCGCACGGAGAGTACCCGCCTTGGATTGGCCCACCCTGCTTACCCGCGAACGCCTTGGAAAACCCCTGCACAGCCCGGAAGAACTGGGGCGCAGTCCGTTTCACAAAGACCATGACCGCATCATCTTTTCCGGTGCGTTTCGCCGCCTGGGCCGCAAGACGCAAGTGCACCCGGTGACCAGCAACGATCACATCCACACCCGGCTGACCCACTCCCTGGAAGTCAGTTGCGTGGGACGATCCCTGGGCATGCGCGTAGGCGAGACCATCCGCAGTGCCCTGCCCGACTGGTGCGACCCGAGCGACCTGGGCATGGTGGTGCAGTCAGCCTGCCTGGCCCATGACATCGGCAACCCACCCTTCGGCCATTCCGGCGAGGACGCGATCCGGCACTGGTTCCAGCAAGCTTCGGGCCGTGGCTGGCTGGATGACATGAGCAGCGCCGAACGCAATGACTTCCTCAATTTCGAAGGCAATGCCCAGGGCTTCCGGGTACTCACGCAACTGGAATACCACCAGTTTGATGGTGGCACCCGCCTGACCTACGCCACCTTGGGCACCTACCTGAAATACCCCTGGACCGCCCGCCACGCCGACTCCCTGGGCTACAAGAAACACAAGTTCGGCTGCTACCAGAGCGAACTGCCGATCCTGGAGCAGATCGCCCAGAAGCTCGGCTTGCCGCAGTTGGAAGAACAACGCTGGGCCCGGCACCCGCTGGTGTACCTGATGGAGGCGGCTGACGATATCTGCTACGCGTTGATCGACCTCGAGGACGGCCTGGAAATGGAGCTGCTGGAATACGCCGAGGTCGAGTCACTGCTGCTGGACCTGGTGGGCGACGACTTGCCGCAAACCTATCGGCAACTCGGCCCGCTGGATTCCCGGCGACGCAAGCTGGCGATCCTGCGAGGCAAGGCCATCGAACACCTGACCAACGCCGCGGCCCGGGCGTTCGTCGAACAACAGGACGCGCTGCTGGCCGGCACCCTGCCGGGGGACCTGGTGGAACATATGCACGGCCCGGCCAAGCGCTGCGTGCTGGATGCCAAGGACATGGCCCGCAAGAAGATCTTCCAGGACAAGCGCAAGACCCTGCATGAGATCGGCGCCTACACCACCCTGGAAATCCTCTTGAATGCCTTCTGCGGCGCGGCCCTGGAACAACATGGCGGTCGCACCCCGTCGTTCAAGAACCGACGCATCCTCGACCTGTTGGGCAATAGCGCCCCGGATCCCTCCTGGTCATTGCACGCGTCCTTCCTGCGCATGATCGACTTTATCGCCGGCATGACTGACAGCTACGCCAGCGAGATGGCCCGCGAGATGACCGGCCGCTCCAGCCCGCAATAAATCGGAGCCCTGGCTGATGGCCAGGGCGACTTTTCAAAGAATCGCCCTACGCACGGAACAGAGCGGCCTGATCGAAGTTCTTCCCCGCCGCGATGAATAATCGCGCGCCCTGACCGCAGTCTTTCGACCTGCTCCTGCGCCCGATAGCTGGCGGGCCCATTAACTTCTTACTACACGCCCTGGTGGAGCGTCTTCAGGGCTCTTGTCCATTCCATGGAAAAAACCATGCTCGAACAACTTCGCATCCTGTTGGTGGAGGATCACCCCTTTCAATTGCTGGCCACCCAATGCCTGCTACGAAACTATGGCTACCACGACCTGGCACTGGCCGAGAATGCAGAACAGGCAATGCGGCTGATGACACAAACCGACGTGCCATTCGATATTCTGCTCTGTGATCAATGTTTGCCCGACTTGCCTGGGCTGGAGTTGATTGAAATTGCCAACCGCAGAGGCTTTATAAGGTCCGCGATATTGCTCAGCGGCCTGCCCGTCAATGAACTGGAACACCTGATGGCCCAGGCATCCCGACGCAACTTTCCATTACTTGGCTATTTGTCGAAGCCGTTAAGCCACCTTGAGCTGAATGAACTCATACGCCAATCACGCCTTACTCGCTCAACAGAAAAGTAGGAAGTTAAACACCCGGGCAATCCGAAAACGCCTCTTTATAACGCTGCCCTCTCACGACCAGTTACTTTTAAATTCCACCCACGCAAAACTCTTACACCCAAACAACAAACACCTCACAGAGCGTAATCCCTTGCTTTTTTTGATGTAGGATTATTCTTGTTTTACGTTTGTTCCACATCAAGTTCATCCTCCTTCATTGCCATGTGAGCTAATGTGCCGACTTTATTTGCGCCTGTATGGAATTTGATCATGAACTCAGTTTTTATTATTGACGACCACCCCGTCATCCGACTTGCCATTCGGATGTTGTTAGAACACGAAGGCTATAAAGTAGTGGGAGAAGCCGATAACGGTTGTGATGCGATACAAATGGTCAAGGAGTGTCAGCCTGACCTGATTATCCTTGATATCGGCATTCCGAAACTCGATGGCCTGGAAGTGCTGTGCCGGTTCAACGCAATGAGTACGCCGACCAAGACGTTGATACTCACTGCCCAGACCCCCAAGCTCTTTGCTACCCGGTGCATGCGCTCCGGCGCGGATGGCTATGTGTGCAAGGAAGGTGACTTGAGCGAACTGCTCAGTGCCATCAGGGCGGTCTTGTCAGGTTACAACTACTTCCCGAGCCAGGCTCTTAACGGCAGCACTAACGAAACGGATAACAATGAAGAGCTTGAACTGTTCAAAGTCGTCAACGATCGCGAACTCATGGTATTACAACTTTTTGCCCAAGGCCGGACAAACAAGGAAATCGCCAAGGGCATGTTTCTCAGCAACAAAACCGTCAGCACTTACAAAAAAAGGCTCATGCAAAAACTGAAAGCCAAATCCTTGGTAGAACTTATCGAGATGGCAAAACGTAACGCGCTAGTGTGAGAAATCGGATGCCCAGGCGATTAAAGGACTATCTAATCATATTGAGTATCGGGGTGTGCCTCAGCACTTCCGTGCCTGCCGAACAAACTGTTCCCGAGCAATATGCCCTGCTGGGGCGTGCCGGTGCCGTTCAACTGGACACCCCCCTGAACAAGACACAACGCCAGTGGCTGCAGAACAAACGGGAACTGATACTGGGCACCTCTGCACCCGACTATCCGCCCTTCGACATCACCTCCAGCGGGCGTGATTATGAAGGGCTGACTGCCGATTACGCCGGGCTGCTGGCCAGGACACTGGCGATACCGCTCACCGTGTTGCGCTACTCCTCCCGTGAAGCCGCGATCCAGGCGCTGGCAAACGGCGAAATCGATTTTCTGGGGTCTGCCAACGGTTTTGAAGCGGCGAATCCCGACATCGTGCTGTCACTGCCCTACGCAGTGGATCAGCCGGTACTGGTGACCCGTGAAGGTGAGAACCGCGACCTTGGCGACGGCCTGGCCGGCCTGCGCCTGAGTCTTGTCTACCATTACCTGCCCATGGACGAAGTGCAGGCGCTGTACCCCAAGGCGACCATCCACGCCTACCCGTCCTATCAAAATGCCTTGAATGCCGTGGCATTCGACCAGGCTGACGTATTCCTGGGCGACACCATTTCCACTCACTACATGATCAACAAGGGCTACCTGAAAAATATCCGCATGGCCAACTTCGGCAAGCACGAGGCCCACGGGTTCAGCTTCGCCTTGCGCAAGGATCAACCCATTCTCCTGAGTATCATCGACTCAGTGCTCGATGGCGTATCAACCTATGAACGTGACAGCATCGCCAAGCGCTGGAGTGCGGGCAGCGACATTCTGCTGACCGACCGCAAGCTGCAACTGAGCCTGCGCGAAGAGCGCTGGCTCAAGGACAACCCCGTGGTGAAGGTGGTGGTCAATGAAACCCTCGCCCCCCTGACGTTCTTCGATACCGACGGCAAGTTCCGGGGCGTCACCGCCGACGTGCTGGAGCTGATCCGCCTGCGAACCGGCCTGCGCTTCGAGATTCAACACGTGCGTGACGTCGCCAACATGATGCAACTGGTGCAGACCGGCGCAGCCGACATCATCGGCGCAATTACCCCCAGTACCGGGCGCGAGTCCCAGTTGAACTTCAGCCGCCCCTACCTGGAAAACTCCTACGTATTACTGACCCGTAAAGAGCCGGGCGCGCCCACAAGCCTTCGAGAACTGGCCGGCAAGCGCCTGGCGATTACCCAGGGCAATCAGCTGGAAAAATTCCTGCAGCAGGCATTTGCCCAGATAAACCTGGTGGAAACCGGGGATACCTTCAAGGCATCGGAATTGCTGGCACAGGGGCAAGTCGACGGCGCAGTGAACCCTTTGGTGATCGCCAACTACCTGCTTTCTTCTCCGGCATTCCAGGACAAACTGCAGATCAGTTCCAGCATCGGCACGTTGCCTGCGACGTTTGCCCTGGCGACGTCCCGACACGCCACGGAGCTGAGTTCGATCCTGGACAAGGCACTGCTGAGTATCGCCCCGGATGAGATGGCCGCGATCAACAGCCGCTGGCGCGGCTACAACGCAGCGTCCGATGGCTACTGGCGCAATTACCATCGCCTGATTGCCCAGATCATCATCGGCACCGGGCTACTGCTGTTGATTTCCCTGGCCTGGAACGGCTACCTGCAGCGCCAGATCAAGCACCGAAAACTGGCCGAGCGCGCCCTTAACGACCAGTTCGAGTTCATGCGGGCGCTGGTCAATGAAACGCCCCATCCGATCTACGTACGCGACCACAACGGCTATCTGCAGACCTGCAACGACAGCTACCTGCAGACGTTCGACATCAAGCGTGAAGACGTCATCGGCAAAAGCATCACGCAGATGAGCATGGCCCTTGAGACGGAGGCGGCGCAGTACCATGCCGACTACCAGCGGGTAGTGGCCGAGGGTAAACCGTTGATCCTTGATCGCACCCTGTACGTGCACGGGAAAAAACTCACGATCTACCACTGGATCCTCCCCTACCGCGACTCCGTGGGCGAGGTCCAGGGCATCATTGGCGGCTGGATCGATATCAGCGAACGGCGCCAGTTGTTCGACGAACTGCGCGCCGCCAAGGAACGCGCCGACGAGGCCAATCGCGCGAAAAGCACGTTCCTGGCCACCATGAGCCACGAAATCCGCACGCCGATGAACGCCGTCATTGGCATGCTGGAATTGACACTCAAGCGCGCCGATCAGGGTCATCTTGATCGCCCTGCGATCGAGGTCGCCTACAACTCGGCCAAGGACCTGCTGGAGTTGATCGGCGACATTCTGGACATTGCACGTATCGAATCCGGTCGGTTGAGCCTGGCCCCGGAGCGGGTCAACCTGCGCGAAGTCATCGAGTCGGTGGTCCGCGTGTTCGATGGCCTGGCGCGCCAGAAAACCCTGAGCCTGGTGCTGGAGTTCACCCCCGATGTCGAGGATACCGACGTACTGATCGACCCTCTGCGGTTCAAGCAGGTGCTCTCGAACCTGGTGAGCAATGCGATCAAGTTCACTGAACGCGGGCAGGTGAAGATCAAGGTGCAGCTGAAGGCGACCGGGCAACCTCAACAGATCGAGATGAAACTGGTAGTGGAGGACACCGGCATCGGGATCAATCGCGAAGACCAGCTACGCCTGTTCGAGCCCTTCGCCCAGGCCGACAACTCCGGGCACCTGGCCAGGAGCGGCGCCGGCCTGGGCCTGGTGATCTGTCGCAGCCTGTGCGCCATGATGGGCGGGCAATTGAGCCTGAGCAGCGTGCCCATGGTAGGCACCCAGGTCCACGTCAGCCTGAAGATGACCAGCCTGCCGCCGGTCAAGGCCGTAGACAAGCTCGAACCGGCCGCAGCCACGCCGGCGCCAGTACTCAACGTGCTGGTGGTGGATGACCATCCGGCCAACCGCTTGCTGATGTGCCAGCAACTGGGTTTCCTGGGGCATCAGTTCACCGCGGCCCATCATGGTGCTGCGGGGTTCCAGGCCTGGCGCCAGGAACACTTCGACCTGGTCATTGCCGACTGCAATATGCCGATCATGAACGGCTACGAATTGAGTCACTCCATTCGCGAGTATGAGGAGCGCGAACAGAAAACCCCGTGCGTGATACTCGGCTTCACCGCCAACGCGCAGCCCGAGGAGAAACAACGCTGCTTTGACGCCGGCATGAATGACTGCCTGTTCAAACCCATCAGTCTTACTGCGCTGGAACAGCACCTGGCGCAGGTCGATCCGCTGCCCACCCGCAACGTGTTTACCCTGCAAAGCCTGGACGCGATGACGGGCGGTGACCCACAGTTGAGCCGGCGTTTGCTCGAGGAGTTGCTCAGCAGCAGCCGGAATGATCGGGTCGAGCTGATGGCCATGCTGGCACGGCAAGCCGCGCCCGGCGACCTGATCGACCAGGCCCACAAGATCAAGGGCGCCGCCCGGATCATCCAGGCCGATACCTTGTCCGGACAATGCGAAGCGTTGGAGCAGGCGTGTGGCGAACGCGAGACACCACACGTTATCGAGGCGGGCATCAAGGCAATAGAGAAATCCATGCTTGAGCTGGAGAGGATGCTGCAGATGCAACTGGACGTGCTGGACTGTCGATAGCCTGCAGGAGCGAACCTGCTCGCTCCTGCAGGAGACTCACCCCATCAACAATCGGTCAACCGCAGGAAAATCGCCGCCAACTGCTCGATGCCGGCCTGATCCTGCGGGGTAAACCGCGACAGCGATGGGCTGTCCAGGTCGAGCACACCAATCAAGCGCCCGTCCTTGACCAACGGGACGACCAACTCGCTGTTGGACGCACTGTCACAGGCGATATGCCCCGGGAATGCATGCACGTCTTCCACCCGCTGGGTTTGCCGCGAGGCCGCTGCCGCGCCGCACACACCGCGACCAAACGGAATGCGCACACAGGCGATCTGCCCCTGGAACGGCCCGAGCACCAGCTCTTCATTGCGGTTGAGGTAGAAGCCTGCCCAGTTCAAATCATCCAGCTGGTTGAACAGGAACGCAGAAAACTGCGCGGCATTGGCAATGAAATCCCGCTCATCCGCCAACAGCGATTCCAGCTGCGCATGCAGCATGGCGTAGCCATCGAGGCCGGTTCCAGCCTGTTGCAAATCAATCATGGTTGACGCTCCAACAACTTGAGGCCCACCCAGTAGCGGGCGAACTGATAGGCACAACGGCCGTTGCGATTACCGCGCCCGGTGGCCCAGCGCACGGCGAGGATGTCCAACTCTTCATCGCGTTGCCACTGCAGACCGGCCTTACTCGCCAACTCACCGATCCAGTGCTCGACCACATCCAGGAAGTGCTCCTGATTGAACGGGTAAAACGACAGCCACAAACCGAAACGGTCAGACAGGGCAATCTTGTCCTCCACCGCTTCGTTGGGATGCAGCTCGCCGTCTATGGTCTTCCAGTTCTCGTTATCGCTCTGGTTCTCGGGCACCAGGTGACGACGGTTGGAGGTGGCATACAACAGGACGTTTTCCGGCGCCTGCTCCAGGGAGCCGTCGAGTACGCTCTTGAGCACACGATAATCGCTCTCGCCGGCTTCGAAAGACAGGTCATCGCAGAACAACACAAAGCGTTGTGGCAATTTGATCAGTTGCTCGACCACCCGCGGCAAGTCCGCCAGGTGATCGCGCTCGATCTCGATCAGGCGCAGCCCGGCCTTGGCGTGCTGGGCCAGCAAGGCGCGCACCATGGACGATTTACCGGTGCCGCGCGAGCCCCAGAGCAGCGCATGGTTGGCCGGCAGGCCGTCGAGAAACTGTTGGGTGTTACGGGCCAATTGTTCGCGCTGTTTATCCACGCCGATCAGGTCGGACAGGCGCATATCCAGGCTGACTTCCAGTGGCAATAAAAAGCCGCTGCGACCTTCACGCTGCCAACGGGCAGCCAGGCAATGGTTCCAGTCAACGGCTTCGCGCGGGGCAGGCAACAAGGGCTCCAGGCGAGCCAATACCGCGTCGGCACGCTCAAGAAAGGCATTCAATCGAGAATCCACGACTATTCCTCTGGCAAGTTCTTGTAAAAGATGGCGTATTGGCAACCCTGAGGCAGACCGTGCAGGGCTGCACCGAATAAAATCGATTCATGCCGGGCAAGTTTGAGCCTGTGGATGTTCAGCTATGCTTGCCGGGCGAAAGGAAACGTAAAGTGGTACAGCACCCGATGGATATCAAGTTCGCCCACCGCTTGTCTTATAAACAAGCCAGACTGACAGTGCTGGTCGGATTCGTCTTGGGAACCTTGCTCAGCCTGATACAGATTGGGATTGATTATGCCAGCGAAGACGCTTCCATCAACCGGGAAATACGTGCGCTGATTGAAATCAGCCATAACCCGGCTTCGCGCATCGCCTACAACATCGACGCCGAGCTGGCCCAGGAACTGACGCTGGGCCTGCTGCACTCCCCCGCCATCACCCATGCACAACTGATCGACAACAACGGTTTGGTGCTGGCCGATGTCCATCGCCCGCGCAAGGAAAGCACCTACCGGCCCATCAGCGACTTCCTGTTTGGCGCCAACCGCCAATTCGAAGATCGGCTCTACCTCGCCCACATGCCCAACGATTCCCTCGGTGTACTGCGTCTTGACGTAGACACCTACGCGTTCGGCAGCCGCTTCCTGCACCGCGCCGAGATCACCCTGCTCAACGGCTTCGCCCGCAGCCTGATCCTCACCGGCATTCTGTTGGCGCTTTTCTACGTGATGCTGACCAAGCCGCTGGTGCGCATTATCCGCGAGCTGAGCTCACGCAAGCACGAGCGCCTGGACTGCCCGCCGGGGCACGAGCACGACGAGATCGGCGTACTGGTCAACGTCGCCAACCAACAGTTTGAAAACATGGAGACTGAAATCCAGCAACGCCGGCATGCTGAAAATCGCCTGACCGAATACCTCGGCCAACTGGAAGACATCGTCTCCGCCCGCACCACCGAGCTCAAGGCGATCAATCATCGGCTGACGCTCTCGAACGACGAGCTGGAAGCGGCGAAGATGACGGCCCTGGGCATGGCCCAGGCACGGGCGGCGTTCCTGGCCAACATGAGCCATGAAATCCGTACACCGCTGAACGGCCTGCTGGGGATGATCGCCCTCTCCCTCGACAGCCCGCTGAACGCCGAGCAACGCCAGCAACTGTCGATCGCCCATGACTCCGGCAAAGTACTGGTGGAGCTACTCAACGATATCCTCGACCTGTCGAAGTTCGACGCCGGCCAACTGGAACTGGAAAGCATCCCGTTCGACCTCGGTTCACTGGTGGAAGACACCGCCAACCTGCTCTCGCAAAACGCCGCGCCCAGCGTGGAGCTGACGTGCCTGATCGACCCGCAGTTTCCCGCCCAGGTGCTGGGCGACCCGACGCGGGTACGGCAGATTGTCAGCAATTTGCTGTCCAACGCCCTGAAGTTCACGCGTTTCGGCCGGGTGGATGTACGCCTCAGTGCCCAGGCCGGCCGGGTCAGGATCGAGGTGTGCGACACCGGTATCGGGATCGCCCAGGATGCCCAGGTCAAGATTTTCCAGCCGTTCACCCAAGCCGGTGCGGGCATCACCCGCCAGTTCGGCGGGACAGGCCTGGGCCTGGCGCTGACCCACAACCTGTGCGAAGCCATGAAGGGCCGCCTGAGCATCAGCTCGGAAGCTGGCTTTGGCAGCCAGTTCTGTGCCGACCTGCCCTTGCCGACCCACTTGCCGGCGGTGCGCCTGGCGCCTTTGGCTGGAGATGTAATCGCCATCACCAGCACCAGCAGCGGGCTGGCAGAACTCCTCACCAGCCTGCTGCCGAGTTGGGGCCTGGCTCCGCGCTGTTATTCCATCGACGATGACTTGAGCGGGCAGAATCCCGACCTGCTGATCACCGACTGCCCCGAATGCCTGTTCCGCCTGCGCCCGATGATCACCGCCCCGATCCTGGTGGTAACCGCCTACGGCAACTTCATGCCCAGCGAAGAAGTCGCGGCCCTGGCCCCCTTGCAGCAACAGGCCCGCCCCCTGAGCCGCACCGCGCTGTACCAGGTCCTGCAACGCAACTTGCGCACCGATCCGGACCTGGTCCTGGACCTGATCCAGCTGGAAACCGGCCCCCTCGCCCACCGGGCGCGCATCCTGCTGGTGGAGGACAACCCGGTCAATCAACTGGTGGCCAAGGGCATGCTCGGCAAGCTCGGGTGCGAGGTAATCGTCGCCGCCCACGGTGGTGAAGCCCTCAAGCTGCTGGAAGAGCAAGGCTTCGACATGGTGTTGATGGACTGCAATATGCCGGTGATGGATGGCTATGAGGCCAGTCGGCAGATCCGCCGCAGCGGGCGCTGGCCGGACTTGCCGATCGTCGCCTTGACGGCCAACGCCATGTCCGAGGAACGCGAGCGCTGCCGGGCTGCGGGCATGAACGATTACCTGGCCAAGCCGTTTCGCCGGGAAGAACTCAAGGCCTTGCTCGATCTGTGGGTGCCGACTACGACAAGTCTTTGATCTGGCGCAACAGCTGATCCAGACCGTCACGCAAGGCATCGGCCTGGTTCAGATCAACGCCGCTGTCACACAACAGGCGGGCCTTCAGCGGCTGCACCCGGTCGCGCAGGTGCCGGCCTTCATCGGTCAGGCTCAGGTGCACTTCACGCTCATCCAGCGCACTGCGCTGACGCCGCACCAGGGCAAGCTGCTCCAGGCGCTTGAGCAGTGGCGTCAGCGTGCCGGAATCCAGCAGCAGGCGCTCGCCCAGGGCCTTGACCGTAGGCTGCGACACCGCTGCAGCCTGCCATTCCCACAGCACCAGCATCACCAGGTATTGCGGATAGGTCAGGCCCAACTGATCGAGCATCGGCTTGTAGGCCCGGGTGACCGCGCGGGAGGCGGCGTAGAGCTTGAAGCACAGTTGGTCGTCGAGGGCCAGGGACAGGTCGGTCATTTGAGCAGGGCTTCGATCTCTTGGGTCAGGTCCTGGGGCTTGGTGGTCGGGGCGAAGCGCTTGACCACCTGGCCGTCGCGACCGATCAGGAACTTGGTGAAGTTCCACTTGATGCCCTTGGAGCCCAGCAATCCCGGGGCCTGCTTTTTAAGCTGTACGAACAATGGGTGGGCATCGCTGCCGTTGACGTCAATCTTCTTGAACAGCGGGAAACTGACACCAAAGTTCAGCTCGCAAAACTCCGAAATGGCGCCTTCGTTGCCCGGCTCCTGCTTGCCGAACTGGTTGCAGGGAAAGCCCAATACCACCAGGCCCTGGTCCTTGTAATGCTGCCAGAGTTCTTCAAGCCCCTTGTATTGCGGGGTGAAGCCGCACTTGCTGGCAGTGTTGACCACCAGAATCGCCTTGCCGGCGAAATCGGCCAAGGTCTTTTGCTCACCCTTGATGGTGGTGCAAGGGATGCTCAGCAGGTTGTCGCTCATGGCAGTGCCTCTACAAAGATAAGAAGGACTGAACGATAGTAGGCAATTCAATTGTGTGCAATTTAATTGGCGGGACTTATGCCTTGATATAACGGCCCCTGCGGGCACGAAGCCCGCAGGAGCCTGACGGCTCAGCGCGGTACCAGGTCCAGGCACACCGAGTTGATGCAGTAACGCAAACCGGTCGGTGGCGGTCCGTCCGGGAACACATGGCCCAGGTGCGCATCGCACTTGGCGCAGGTGACTTCGGTGCGGATCATGCCGTGGCTGACGTCCCGGATCTCGACCATGGCCTGCTCGGCGATCGGCTCGTAGAAGCTGGGCCAGCCGCAGCCGGAGTCAAACTTGGCCCTGGAATCGAACAGCGGCTCATTGCAGCAGATGCAGTGGTAGACGCCGTCGGTCTTGGTGCCGTTGTACTTGCCGCTGAACGGTCGCTCGGTGCCTTTGAGGCGGCACACGTTGTACTGCTCCGGGTCGAGCATGGCTTTCCATTCTTCAACGGTTTTCTGCAACTTTTCCATCGGTACACCTCGGCAACTGAAAAAGCCTGATCTGTGTCTTTTCCATGGATCAGGCGGCACGTATGATTGCGCCTCTTCAAAGCGCCAGTCTGGCACCCGCGTTACCGGCATTCAAACGTATTTATGGGTCAGGCCAACGCAGGATTCTCAGCACGGTACTCTTCACACCGTCTGGATCGTTCATTTTCAGGATCACATCGCCATGCAGGTCAGCAAATCGAACAAGCTCGCCAACGTCTGCTACGACATTCGCGGCCCGGTGCTCAAGCACGCCAAACGCCTGGAAGAGGAAGGCCATCGCATCCTCAAGCTGAACATTGGCAACCCGGCACCCTTTGGTTTCGAAGCGCCGGACGAAATCCTCCAGGACGTGATCCGCAACCTGCCTACCGCACAAGGCTACAGCGACTCCAAAGGCCTGTTCAGCGCGCGCAAGGCCGTCATGCAGTACTACCAGCAGAAGCAGGTTGAAGGTGTCGGCATCGAAGACATCTACCTGGGCAACGGCGTGTCCGAGCTGATCGTCATGTCCATGCAGGCCCTGCTCAACAACGGCGACGAAGTGCTGGTTCCGGCTCCCGACTACCCGCTGTGGACCGCCGCCGTAACCCTGGCCGGTGGCCATCCGGTGCATTACCTGTGTGACGAAGGTGCCGACTGGTTCCCGGACCTGGCCGACATCAAGGCCAAGATCACCCCGAACACCAAGGCCCTGGTGATCATCAACCCGAACAACCCCACCGGCGCCGTCTACTCCAGGGAAGTGTTGCTGGGCATGCTCGAACTCGCGCGCCAGCACAACCTGGTGGTGTTTTCCGATGAGATCTACGACAAGATCCTCTACGACGACGCCGTGCACATCTGCACCGCCTCCCTGGCGCCGGACCTGTTGTGCCTGACCTTCAACGGGCTGTCTAAATCCTACCGGGTGGCGGGCTTCCGTTCCGGCTGGATCGCCATTTCCGGCCCCAAGCACAATGCCCAGAGCTACATCGAGGGCATCGACATGCTGGCCAACATGCGCCTGTGTGCCAACGTGCCGAGCCAGCACGCCATCCAGACCGCACTGGGCGGCTACCAGAGCATCAACGACCTGGTGCTGCCACAAGGCCGCCTGCTGGAGCAGCGCAACCGCACCTGGGAACTGCTGAACGCGATTCCCGGCGTCAGTTGCGTCAAGCCGATGGGGGCGCTGTATGCGTTCCCGCGGATCGACCCGAAAGTGTGCCCGATCCTCAACGACGAGAAGTTCGTGCTCGACCTGCTGCTGTCGGAAAAGCTGCTGGTGGTCCAGGGTACGGCGTTCAACTGGCCGTGGCCGGATCACTTCCGGGTGGTCACCCTGCCGCGGGTGGATGACCTGGAGATGGCCATTGGTCGCATCGGCAACTTCCTGAAGTCCTATCGCCAGTAATGGGCATTGCGCTGTACGGCCCCCCCGTGGTCGTACAGCGATTATCTGGCAACACTTCTCTGCCCCGCGTGGGCGGTATCGCCTTTTACACCTGCCGGCTCCACCCTTGCTCGGGCATCACCCTATAATTACAGGGCTGCAAGGTAATGGGGCGAGGCTGCCGAGCCACACCAGGCCTCGGAAATTCCCTTCAAGGCTCTACATTCAGGCTGTAGGACACAGTTTGAAATAGTCCCCCGGTTGAATAGCCCCATGCCGCACCTTATATACCCCGCAGTACGCGACATATTAAGCATGAGGAGAATTCTACAACCATGATGCGCATTCTGCTGTTCTTGGCCACTAACCTGGCGGTCGTGCTGATTGCCAGCATCACGCTGAGCCTTTTCGGCTTCAATGGGATCATGGCGGCCAACGGGGTTGATCTGAACCTCAATCAGCTGCTGATCTTCTGTGCGGTCTTTGGTTTTGCCGGGTCGATTTTCTCGCTGTTCATCTCCAAGTGGATGGCGAAGATGAGCACCAGCACCCAGATCATTACCCAGCCACGCACCCGTCATGAGCAATGGCTGCTGCAGACCGTCGAGCAACTGTCCCGCGAAGCCGGGATCAAGATGCCTGAAGTCGGGATCTTCCCGGCCTATGAAGCGAACGCCTTTGCTACCGGCTGGAACAAGAACGACGCCCTTGTGGCCGTCAGCCAGGGCTTGCTGGAGCGGTTCTCGCCCGACGAAATCAAGGCGGTGCTGGCCCACGAGATCGGCCACGTGGCCAACGGTGACATGGTCACCCTGGCGCTGGTCCAGGGCGTGGTGAACACCTTCGTGATGTTCTTCGCGCGGATCATCGGCAACTTCGTCGACAAGGTGATCTTCAAGAACGAACAGGGCCAGGGCATGGCCTACTACGTGGCGACCATCTTCGCCGAACTGGTACTGGGCTTCCTCGCCAGCTCGATCGTGATGTGGTTCTCGCGCAAACGGGAATTCCGCGCAGACGAAGCCGGCGCACGCCTGGCCGGTACCGGCGCGATGATCAGCGCCCTGCAGCACCTGCGCTCCGAACAGGGCTTGCCGGTGCACATGCCGAACACCCTGACCGCCTTTGGCATCAACGGTGGCATCAAGCAGGGCATGGCTCGCCTGTTCATGAGCCACCCGCCACTGGAAGAGCGAATTGACGCACTGCGTCGTCGCGGCTGATAGAGACAAGAAGAAGGGGCGATTCAATCGCCCCTTTTTTGTGGGCGCTCTTCAGCGCCTGGCCAACCGGTACACCCGCTCGTCCAGGCGCGTGACGCCGTCCTGAACAAACTTCCAGCTGTCCCCCAGTATGTCCTGCTCCTGAAGCACATCCAGGCTCCACCGGCCGCCCAGGAGCAATTGCACTTCCTCATCGCTCACCGCGAACGGCGGGCCGGCCTTCTGCGATTGTTCATAGTCGAGGGTGATCAACAGGCCATGACTGCCTCCCGCCAGAATCCCATTCAAGTGCGCCGCATACTGCTCGCGCATCAACGGTGGCAGGGCAATCAGCGCCGCCCGGTCGTAAAGCGCTGTGCAACCAACCACGGCCCCGGCATCCAGGGCGAAGAAATCCCCGCACCACAGCTCGATGGAACCCGCCTGGAAAACTTTGAAAGCGCCGCGCTGGCTGACCTGCGGCATCAGCTCCTGCTCGCTGAAAAACTCTTCAACGGCCTTTTCCGACAACTCGACCCCGATCACCCGATGCCCGATGCTCGCCAGCCACACCAGGTCCAGGCTCTTGCCGCACAACGGCACCAGCACCTGCGCCCCGTTCGCCACGCCCAGACCGGGCCAGTGGCGCAGCAGGTAAGGATTCACCTCGGGCAAGTGGAAACCCGTCTGATTGCGCGCCCAACGCTCATGCCAAAATCCAGGTTCCATGATTTATCCTAAAAATTGATCAAATAGCGCTAAAACTTATATTAGATTTAGATCAATGATCTGATTGAAGATGGTCCCATCTTAACCCTCAGGACCCTACTCATGCTGCCCAGCCTGTTTATCTCCCACGGTTCGCCCATGCTTGCCCTGCAACCCGGTGCCAGTGGCCCGGCACTCAAGCGCCTGGCAGCCGAGCTGCCACGCCCCAAGGCCATTGTGGTGGTCTCGGCGCACTGGGAAAGCCAGGGGCTGCTCGTGACTGGCAGCGCCGCACCAGAGACCTGGCACGACTTTGGCGGCTTCCCACGGGAACTGTTCGCGGTGCAGTACCCGGCACCCGGTGACCCGCAGTTGGCCGCCCAAATCGTGCAGTTGCTCAAGGCTGACGGCCTGGAAGCGCGCATTGATGATCAGCGCCCCTTCGACCACGGCACTTGGGTGCCCCTGTCGCTGATGTACCCGGCGGCCGATATCCCGGTGGTGCAGGTATCGCTGCCAAGCCGCATGGGCCCTGCCCTGCAAACCCGTGTCGGCCACGCACTGGCGAGCCTGCGGGAACAGGGCGTGCTGCTGATCGGCTCCGGCAGCATTACCCACAACCTCGGCGAACTGGACTGGCATGCCGGGCCGGAGAGCATCGAGCCTTGGGCGCGGGATTTTCGCGATTGGATGGTCAGCAAACTGGCAGCCAACGATGAAGCCGCGCTGCACGACTATCGTCGCCAGGCACCTCATGCCGTGCGCAGCCACCCCAGCGACGAGCATTTGCTGCCGCTGTATTTCGCCCGGGGCGCCGGCGGTGAATTCAGCGCAGCCCACCAAGGCTTTACCATGGGTGCGCTGGGCATGGACATCTACCGTTTCGCCTGATTGCAGGCAAAAAAAATCCCCGAACCAGTCGGGGATTTTTTATGTTCGATCAATCAGCCCAAGGGCGGATCAATCTTCGCGGTAGCGACGCAGCTTCAACTGCTTACCGGCAACGCGGGTGTCCTTCAGCTTGGTCAGGAGTTTCTCCAGGCCATCTTCCGGCAGCTCCACCAGGGAGAAGCTGTCACGCACCTGGATGCGACCGATCGCTTCACGTGCCAGGCCACCCTCGTTGAGGATAGCGCCCAGCAGGTTCTTGGCAGCGATGCCATCACGCGCGCCCAGCGCGGTACGGCAGCGAGCACGGCCTTCAGCCAATGGAACCGGAGCACGACGCTCACGATCACCACGGTCCGGACGGTCGCCAGTACGCTCTGGACGATCACCGCGCGGAGCGTTGTTCGGCACCAGTGGACGTTCTTTCTCGATGGCAGCCAGGGTCAGGGCCTGACCGTTGGTCGCCTTGCGCAGCAGGGCTGCAGCCAGGGCACGCGGGGTGCAACCGATATCGGCAGTCAGGCGGTCCAGCAGGTCGCCGTGGGTCGATTCAGCATCAGCCACCAGTGGCGACAGGCTGTTGGTCAGTTTCTTGATGCGCGCATCGAGAACGGCCTGGGCATCCGGCAGGCGGACTTCGGCAACTTTCTGACCGGTTACACGCTCGATCACTTGCAGCATGCGGCGCTCACGTGGAGTCACCAGCAACAATGCACGACCTTCGCGACCAGCACGGCCGGTACGGCCGATACGGTGAACGTAGGACTCTGGATCGTAAGGCATGTCAACGTTGAACACGTGGGTGATACGTGGAACGTCGAGGCCACGGGCAGCAACGTCGGTCGCCACAACGATGTCCAGACGGCCATCCTTGAGGGAGTCGATCACGCGCTCACGCTGGTTCTGGGCAATGTCACCGTTCAGCGCAGCGGCTTTGTAGCCTTTGGCTTCCAGGGCGCTGGCCAGGTCCAGGGTCGCTTGCTTGGTGCGCACGAACATGATCAGGGCGTCGAAGTCTTCGACTTCCAGCAGGCTCAATACAGCCGAGGTCTTCTGGTCAGCGTGAACCAACAGGTGAGCCTGTTCGATCGCGGTAACGGTCTGAGTCTTGGTCTGGATCTTCACGTGTTGCGGATCGCGCAGATGGCGTTCGGCAATGGCACGGATCGACTGTGGCAGGGTAGCCGAGAACAGTACGGTCTGACGGGTTGCTGGCAGTGCCTTGAAGATGACTTCCAGGTCGTCCATGAAGCCCAGCTTGAGCATTTCGTCAGCTTCGTCCAGAACCAGGTGGTTCACGGTCGACAGCACTTTTTCGTCGCGACGCAGGTGGTCGCACAGACGGCCCGGAGTGGCGACAACGATCTGTGCGCCGTTACGGATTGCTTTCAGTTGTGGGCCCATAGGCGCGCCGCCGTAAACGGCCACAACGGTAACGCCCGGCATTTGCTTGGCGTAGGTTTCGAAAGCGGTTGCTACTTGCAGCGCCAACTCACGGGTTGGCGCCAGGATCAGGGCTTGCGGCTCGCGCTTGGCAGGATCGATGCAGTGCAGGATTGGCAGGGCGAACGCGGCGGTTTTACCGGTACCGGTTTGCGCTTGGCCAATCATGTCTTGGCCGGCCATGATGATCGGGATCGATTGCTGCTGAATAGCCGAAGGTTCTTCGTAGCCAGTCGCGATGACGGCAGCAAGAATGTTCGGGTTAAGATTAAAAGCGGCGAAGCCGCCGGTTTCCTGGGTCATGGGTCTGCCTCTAAGTGCATCCGCAAAGACCCATGCTCCAAAGCTGCGCATGCCGTGTTGAGACTCAAGAGTCGCCCTGGCTGCTTTGTCGGCGGGGATTTGCGAAAACGAATGAATGAAAAAGATTCGTCAAGGAAGAGTCCGCTGTGCGGACGTGCAGCCGAAGCTGACTTCGGGGAATTGCGCTACCTAAACGCGGCCCGGTTAAAGGCCGGCGCGCACTATACCGGAAATCGCTGAAAAAGGGAGCTTTTTTTATCGCAAACCGCAGGTAAACGCCTCTGCATCAAAGGCTTTGCGCATCCAGGCAGCAGGGTCTATTTTTCAAAGGCCCGGCCCTGTTGGTCATGACGCTTAAACGGTTCACCCTTAACAGCGGGCCCTTCGGTCCGAAACCTCCCTTTGCGCCCGAGGGCACACCCCATGAACCAAGCCAGCAGCAGCCGCGTCAGCCGTGAACAGCAGGGTCATATCCTGTTGCTGGGCCTGGATCGCGTGGCCAAGCGCAATGCGTTCGACCTGGAATTGCTCAATGATTTGAGCCTGGCGTATGGCGAATTTGATCGCAATGAGGAAGCGCGGGTGGCCATTGTCTTCGGGCATGGCGATCACTTTACCGCCGGATTGGACCTGGCCAATGTGGGGCCCACGATGGCACAAGGCTGGCAACCGCCGTTGGGTGGTTGTGATCCGTGGGGCGTTTTCGCGGGGCCCCGGGTCAGTAAGCCGGTGATTGTTGCGGCTCAGGGGTACTGCCTGACCATTGGTATCGAGTTGATGTTGGCGGCGGATATCAATCTGTGTGCCAGCAATACCCGGTTTGCGCAGATGGAAGTGCAGCGCGGGATTTTTCCTTTTGGGGGCGCGACGTTGCGCTTTCATCAGATCGCGGGGTGGGGGAATGCCATGCGCTGGTTGCTCACGGGGGATGAGTTTGATGCCCATGAAGCGCTGCGGTTGGGGTTGGTGCAGGAGGTGATGGCCAGCGAGGATTTGTTGCCCCGGGCGGTGGCGCTGGCAAACCGCATTGCCCAGCAGGCGCCGCTGGGGGTGCAGGCCACGCTGATGTCGGCGCGCCAGGCACGGATCGAGGGGGAGACCGCGGCGGCGGCCGGGTTGCCCGTTTTGGTGGAGAAACTGCTGAATAGTGAGGATGCCAAGGAAGGTGTACGGGCGATGGTCGAGAAGCGGCCTGGGGTTTTTAAAGGCTGTTGATTGTGGAGGGGGCTTGGGGCGGGGTACATATCCGTTATTTAGGTAACGGCCACTATTGGTTCCGCTCTTACAGCGGCTCACTTTTGAACAGCGCAAAAGTAAGCAAAACGCTCTTGCCCCACCACTCGGC
>NZ_JACAPN010000036.1:0-10574 GCF_013385665.1 Pseudomonas sp. D4002 | reverse complement strand
GTGGGGCAAAGACCTTTTGGTTACTTTTGGGGCGTTTGCCAAAAGTGACCCGCTGTAAGAGCGGAACCCTAAGTGGCCGTTACCGCAGGAATGGATATGTACGCGGTAAGCTTCAAGATCCGGGTCGCCTATCAGTCCGCTTTCGCGAGCAAGCCCGCTCCCACATTTGGATGGTGGTGTTACAGATGGATCTGCTGGGTCTGGAATACCGCTATCGCAGGCAAGCCAGCTCCCACATTGGGTCTGTGGTGTGACAGATGGATCTGCTGGGGCTGGAATACCGCTTTCGCGAGCAAGCCCGCTCCCACATTTGGATGATGGTGTGGCAGATGGATCTGCTGGGCCTGGAATACCGCTATCGCAGGCAAGCCAGCTCCCACAGAGGACATGTGAACGCAGGTTCATTGCTCCGCTCCCGGAGCGCCCGCCTTGGCCTCTTGCTGAGCCTGACGCCGCTGCAACTGCTCCCGATCAAACCCCTCGATATACACCTGCGCCGCCCGCCCAACCGGCGCCGCCATCGCAGGCCCCGTCGCCCGCCCCTGATTCAAATCCTGCCGCTGCTCCACCATCTGCATCAAATTCAAATTGTTGGCACAGCCCAACGGCAAGGTCGCCTTGAAATCCTCGTCCAGCCCAATTTCATCCTTGGCCGGCGGCTGCTGGCACTGGCTTGGTACCCCGTCCGCCTGATACTGCGGCGAGTAATACACCGGCGCCAGATGCGTCTTGCAGCCCACCACCAACAGGGGCAAACACATCAACAAACGCGAAACTTTCATGCCATGCCCCCTCATCAATTCATGTAGAAACCAAACGCCCCACCACTGCGCGGCCCCGCCGCTGCGGCGGTCGCAGGCTGTGCATCCAGCGGCGTGGCCAGGGTGCGACTGCGCACCGGCTCCACCAGGTACGGCGTAATCAAAATCACCAATTCGGTTTCATTGCGCTGAAAACGCTTGGAGCGAAACAGGTTGCCCAGGATCGGCAAGTCCCCCAGCAACGGCAGCTTCTCGATGTCCTGGCTGCTCTCACGCTGGAACAAACCGGCAATCGCAAACGTCTGCCCGCTGCCCACTTCCACCCGCGTATCGGCGCGGCGCACGCTGAACGACGGCACATGGAAATTGCCGAAATCCACCGTGCCGCCACTCACCACACTGCTGACCTCCGGGCGCACTTGCAGGGCGATCCGGCCGTTGGGCAGCAGCGTCGGGTTGAACAACAGCGACACGCCGAACGACTTGTATTCGATCCCCACCAGGTCCCGATTCACCGGCACCGGGATCGCCACTTCGCCGCCCGCCAGGAAGCTCGCGGTTTGCCCGGTCATGGCGGTGATGTTCGGCTCGGCCAGGATTTGCAGGATCCCGTTGGCCTGCAACGCGTCGAGCATGCCGTCGATATTGGTATTGCCCGAGCCGCTGCCCGCCGCCGCCAGGCCACCGGCGGTGGCGGCTGCCAGCGGTCCGCCGGTGATCAGGCCAAAGGAGAACGTGCCGTTGCTGAACATGGCGTTCCAGTTAACCCCGTAATGCAGCAGTTCCGAGCGGGACACTTCAGCAAAGCGCACACGCAAGTTGACCTGGGCGGCACCGGCGTACTCAGTGGTGTTGACCGCGCTCTGGAAGCCCTGGCCCTGTGGGTTGAGCAAGGCATTCAAATCCGTCGCTTCTCCAACCGAACGCACCGTGCCCTTGGCGATCAATCGGTTACCGGCACCGCTGATCTGCGCGCCATTGCCGGGATGCAATTCCTGCATCGGCGCAGTCACTGCCTGGGTCGCGCTACTGACCGCCAGGCTCAGGCTGGCAAGCTGTTTGCCGTCGCTGCCGAGGGCAATCAGGCTGGTATTGCCCGGCGCCTTGCCGAAGATATAGATCACCCCGGGCGACACCACTTGCAGGTCGGCAATCCCCGGCTCGGCCACCAGTACCGACTCCACCGGGGCCACAAAATGCAGGATCCGGCCTTCACCGGAGGCCAGGTTGATAGACCCCTGGGCACCGTTGGCGATGTCCTGGGCACTGCAGAAAAACGAGGTCAACGTCAGCAACAGCAGACAAAAACGGATCATGAGGCAGACGCCAGGGAAGTGACGGAAGCCGCGGCAGGTGCACGGCGGTTGGAGATATCGGTAAGGCTGATGGTCACCAGCGCTTGCAGGTTGTATTCGGTGGCCAGTTCGCGAAACGACAACACCGCCAGCTCCAGTTCACCGCGCAGCACCAGGCGCCGCAGGCTGCGGCGCAGTTCCGGGTGCACCAGCAATACCGCACTGTTGGCTTCAGTGGTTTTGTCGCAGGCCTGGCGCAGTTGGGCGAGCAACGCGCGGTTGACTTCCTCGGGGATCACTTCACGGCTGGGCTCCTGGCGACGCAGGGACGCACGCAACTGGTCTTCCAATCCCGGCGCCAGCACCAGGGCGCCAATCACCCGATTGCGGTCGGCGTACTGATGGCTGATCTGCCGCGCCAACCCTGCACGCAGGTGTTCGGCCAGGCGGCCGGCATCGGTTTCCCGGGCGCCCCACTCCACCATGGCTTCAAGCAAGGCCCGCTGATTGCGGATCGACACGCCCTCGCCCACCAGCAGGCGCAGGGTCTCGGCCACCCGCTGCAACGGCACCAAGCGCAGGGCTTCCTTGACCAGTTCGCCGTAGGTGGCTTCGGTGCGTTCGAGCAGCAGGCGGGTTTCCTGGATGCCGAGGAAGTCCGCGGCATAGCGGCGCAGGCTGCGTTCCAGCACGCCACGCAGGACTTCGTCCGGCAGCAGGAAACCGATGCCGGCGTTGCGCAACGCGTCTTCGTGCTGACGCTCGATCCAGTGCGCGGCACGGCCGTTGAGCGGCGAATCGGCTTGCAGGGTGGCGATGTCCAGCAACTGCACATGCACCGGATCGTCCTGCAACAGCAGGCAGTTGATCGGCATCTCGCCTTCGCTGACGGGTACGCCTTCCAGTGACACGCGGTAGCTGCCCGGCGTGGCCTTGGCGTCCATGTGAACGCCCGGCACCGGCATATCGACGCCGAGGTCGCTGCGAATGTCGTGACACAGCGCTTCGATGCGTTGGCTCAGTAGTTGGCGCGGGGCGCTGAGGGCCAACGCACTGCCGAGGGTCAGCAATACCCGAGTGTCGGGGGCCACGCCATAATCCTGCTCGGCCTGCACTTCAACCACCGGTTCCAGGGTCTCGACCAGCGCTTCAGGCTCTACCTGGTTTTCACGGGTATGACGGCGGTACATCACGAAGGCCGCACCACCGAACACCAGCGACAACCCGAGGAACACCCAGGTCGGAAAGCCCGGTATCACGCTGACGCCGACCATGATCAGTGCGGTCAAACCGAGGGCGCGGTAGCTGGCACCCAACTGCTTGAGAATCTCGCTGCCGAGGTCACCCGCTTCGCCGTCGCTGTTGACCCGCGTCACCACGGTGCCCGCCGCTACCGAGATAAGCAGCGCCGGGATCTGTGCGATCAAACCGTCGCCCACGGTCAGCAGCGAATAGGTGTGCACCGCCGCGCCGAAGGCCATGTCGCGCTCGATCATGCCGATCAGCATGCCGCCCAGCAGGTTGACCGCGAGGATCACCAACCCGGCAATCGCATCGCCCTTGACGAACTTCATCGCCCCGTCCATCGCGCCGAACATCTGGCTCTCGCGCTCCAGGCGTGAGCGCCGGCGGCGGGCTTCGGCCTGGTCGATATCGCCGTTGCGCAGGTCGTTGTCGATGCTCATCTGTTTGCCGGGCATCGCATCCAGGGTGAAGCGCGCCGCCACTTCCGCGACCCGCTCGGCGCCCTTGGTGATCACCACGAACTGCGCCACGGTGATGATCAGGAACACCACCATGCCCACCACCACCTGGCCGGCAATCACGAAGTCACCGAAGGCCTTGACGATATGGCCGGCGTCGCCGTGCAGCAGAATCAAGCGGGTGGTGGTGATCGAAAGCGACAGGCGAAACAAGGTGCTGAGCAGGATCAGCGGCGGCAGCGCGGAGAATTCCACCGAGTGGCCGATGTAGAACGCCACGATCAGGATCAGGATGCTCAGGGCGATGTTCAAGCCGATCAGCATGTCCACCAGGTAGGTAGGCAGCGGGATGATCATCATCACGATCGCCATCAGCATGAACGCGACGATGATCACGTCGGTACGCTGGGCGGCCATGCGCGCGATGCCGTTCAGGCGATTGAGCAGGTTCATGGCGCGGCTCTCCGTGCAGCGAGGTAGCGTTTGAAGCACTGGCGCGCTTCGTCCTTGCGTTCGCCGTACCACAGCGCCCGGGCACGCAGCAGCAACAGGCTGGCAGACTCACCCTCCAGCGCGACCAGCCGATCCAGGGCCGCGAGTGCGCGGGTGAAGTCGCCGCTGTCGGTGAACGCCAGCACCAGCGAGCGCAGCAGCAGGCCATCGTCGGGCGCGACACTCACGGCAATCAGCAACATCACCAGCGCGCGCTGGGACTGGCCGTTGCGCCGGTACAGCTCGCCAATGCCCTTGAGCAATTGCACCGCGTCGTCGTTGTCCCGGGGCATCAGGCCTGGACCTCCGAGCGTTGTTGTTCGAGGGTGCGGCGCATCTCGATTTCCTCGCTGATCAGGTCATGGGCCAGCGCCTTGATCTGCGGCTCGGCGTCGAGGTTCGGCAACAGGTGCTGCATCACGTGTTCCAGCAGTTCCAGGGAACGTGCGCTGCCGAACAGCAGCGAGTCGACGCCGGCGGCGCTGGTGAGTTCTTCCAGGTCACTGCGCAGGGAGCGGCGGGACTGGACCTTGCGGGTTTTCAGCAACGCTTCGAAAGCCGTGGCCTGGCGCGAGTTGACCGGGCGGATCGCATCGACCGGCGCGCTGCGCACGTCACTGGGAATCAACGGACGGGGTTCGACTTTCATCCCGGGGCCTTAGCTGAAAAAAGCAGCGTCATAGGGTGAAGGTGAAGCGTTCTTCGCCACGGGCGAGGATCACCTGGTTGTTCTCGATGCGCTCCAGTACCCAGTTGTCCGCCAGGGCCGCGCCGGGGTACAGGCGCTTGCCGCTGTCATTGATCACGTAGGGGTTGGCGCCGAACCACACGGCTTGAAAGCGCACCCTTGGCCGGGCCGCATCTGCACGCACGGCGACCCGCGGGTTGAGCACGATCTGCTGGCCGTAACGCTGGTCGAAGGCTTGTTGCAGGGCGACCCATTGAGGCTTTTGCGCGCGCTCAAAGGAGCCGACGGCGTTGAGTTGGCCATCGATGTCGTTGACCTTCACGGCGTCCAGGTGGGCGGCCTGCAATTGCCCTTCGAACCAGGCCTTGGCCTCGGCACGGGAAGGCTTGGCTGCGGTTGTTTCGGCAACCGGCATTACGGTTTGCGCTTGCGGTGGATCATTGCGAAATGCCAGGGCGCCAGCGCACACAAAGAGCAACGCGGTGGCGATGATCCAGGGCGTTAACGTGCGTGTCGTCGCAGGATTTTTTTTAGGGCTGCCCGGCAGCGCCAGGCTCACACCCGCCGTGCCGATACGCAGTTGCAGCGGCAGCCGCGCGCGATGGCCGCTGCCTTGGGGAATACGGATATCGCCGGCAGTGCCGGTGATCAGTACATCGCCGCCGAGGGCCTCGACGGCCACCTGGGCCCCTTCAAAACGCAGGCGCAGGTGCAACTCGGCAATCCCGGGATCGCTGAGCTGGAGGTCGGCCGCCAGGGCGGCGCCAAGGGTGTAGACCGGCTGGTCGAGCATCAGGGAACTGCCCTGGTGCAAACCGTGGGTCACAAGCAGGGTCGGCGCGCCGTTCGCGGCGGGCAGGCCCAGGGAAATCAAGGCTGTCATGGTTGGGTTTGCCCCCTTGAGAATCACAGGCCGCAACGACGCCTGTGCCGATCAACAACGGTGCAACGGGGTAAGGCAGGTATACGGGCAGCGCCGGCGCTGCCCGCATGGCGAATCAGTTCTGCGGACGCTGTTTGGTGGCGTCGAGCTCTGCTTTTTTCGCGGTGCTGATCTCGGTGATCTTGGCCGACTTCTCGATGGCCATGTTGAAAGTTGCTTCCATCTTCGCGATAGCGTCGTCGGCGCCGCCTGCACTTACTGGTGGAGTAGTAGCCATGTTCAATCTCCTTGCATCGATAGGGAAGTTAAGCCGCATGCAAACCGAAACAAACTCCCAGCGTCAGACAGTGAGTTGGCCATGCAGCCGTCGGTTTGCATGGGAACCATACTACTCACGAACAAAACGCCTTCGCTGTGAAAGCTTGTGAAACGTTCATGGCAGGTGCTGTGAAAAATCCGGCTCAACGTGCCGTTGAGAAAATCTCATCGCCGCGCGGGCGTGGAACTTTTGTTAAAAAACCAATACACGACGAGACCCAATGTTTACGGGGACACAACCTGAAAAACGAACCAACTCGAACAATTTACGAGCCCGTTACCCCTGGGTAAAAACGTTGATCACTCAACAATTCCAGAAAATAAATCCGACAACTTCACACTTTTAACTAATAGCCATTTGCCCAACTTTGCAGATATTTCCATTTGTAACAAAACCGACTTGATCATCGCGTTTGATAGCTCGGCGCGGGTTAACCCAATAACACTTCGCAACTTTCGCCCGCCCCAGTTAGTGCACTTGCACTAAATATCGACTGATATAAAACAACTTCCAGGTGATCTATGACTGCGATCCCGAATGGCCTTGACCCTGCCGACAACAAAGGCCCGGATGGCTCCCGGAGCACGTTCGAAAAAGCCCTGTTCACCGCCGTCGACAAGCCGGTATTCGACCCCTCGAAAATCCGCGGGCCGTCCATTCCGCTGCCGTACCAGAACGTGCAGGCACCGGTGAACAACAGCATCACCTACACCCCGCTGGGCAGCGACAAACCGGTGACCCTCAAGCAGATCGACAACCCCAGGCTGTTTGAGCAATTGGTCAACCAGTACAACGCACAGCAAAGCGACGCGACCCTTGAGAAGAATCTGGCCGACAGCAAAGGCGCCGGCTACAAGGAGGCAGACGCCAGCACCGTGGCGCCTGGCCTGGGCAACTACAAGGCGATCGGCAGTACCACCGAATTGGGCCCGGGACTGATCCGCTACGAGACCAGTGCCGGCGACAAAATCGTGATCAGCCAGAAGGAAACACCCGCGCTGTTCGCCCAGGTCAGCGGCGACTCGGCCAAGCTCTTTGCGATCAATGCCAGCCAGGCCGAGGGCTACCGCCTGGCCGGCCCCATGGAAACCATGGACCCGGCAGCGAATATCGGCCCGCCCGAAGAAGTCGGCCCGGGCCTGATTCGCTATACCACGGCGTCGGGCGACAAGGTGATCGTGTCCCAGGACATCACCCCCGCGCTGTACGACCAGGTGGCCAAACTGTATGCCGGCAGCACCGGCGCGGCGGGCGCCTCGGACACGTCCTGGATCGACACCTCATCGTTTGGCGTGTCGGGTGCCAAGGACTGGGACACCATCACCGGCAACACCAGCGGCACGCCGACCAAGGAAGAACTCGACCTGAACCGGCCCAAGGCGGCCGCGCAATTGCTCTCGCAAAACTGGGACGCCTGGGGCCTGCATGGCGCGCCGATCGACTTCGCCAACCCACCCACGACACTCCCCCCCGAGGCCCAGGCCGTACTCAAGTACGTGGCCAGCAGCCCGAGCCTGATGGCCGCGCTGGATACCGGCGGGCGTGGCAAGGCCGACAATGTGATCACCCATTCCGATGTCGACCATTTCATCGACAACGCCGGCAAGGACCTCGGCGCCGCGTCGAAATCCTATGGCAGTTTCCTCGGCAGCAAACCCGGTGACCTGGCCAAGGCGAATGCCAAGTCGGCGGCAATCCTGATGGCCAATGAGAGCCTGGCCGCTGGCGCAGGTCCGGCGATGCGCCCCGGTGACGCCAACCAGCGCAGCAACGACGGCATGCTGCGCAGCGACAACCTGCAAGCCTTGGGCAGCGATTCGGCCCTGAGCACCGAGCTGACCGGCGCGGCGGCCATGTGGTCCAGACCCGGGATGTTCCACGCCCTGGAAACCGGCGGCGACAACCCCGCCACCGGCAAGTCGGACGGCATCGGCACCCGCGACAACATCGGCGCCTGGCTCGAAAAACAGGCGCCGAAAACCGACAGCGACACCCTGACCTTCCTCGACGGTGCCGCCACCCGCGATGCGGTCGCAGGCGTCGACACCTCGGGCCTGACCGCCGACATCCTGGCCAACCCGCAGAACTACAGCGGCGAACAGAAAGCCGCGGTGCTGGTGCAGTTGACCGATGCACAAACCCGCCTGCTGGTCAGCGACTACGTGCCCCACGCCGGGTTGATGGACAAGTACACCTCGCCCCACTACGGCCTGAACCCCAATGAAGACAAGATCAAGGCACAGCTGCAAAGCGGCATCGAAACCCTCTCGGCCGACCCGGACGTGCAAGGCTTCCTGCAAAACAATCGCGGCCCGGCACTGGCCGACATCGTCGACAGCAACCCGGCGATGAAAGTCGCGATGCAGAACTACTACACCGACGACATCGAGACCGGCAAAAACCTCACCGACAATCTCAACGCCAAGGACCAGAACGGCAAGCAGATCGACATGGGCATGGGCCTGCAAAACGCGGCCAACGATACGACCATCGCCAACCTGGCGCTGGGGGGCAACGGCCACGTGGACCTGACCGGCATCGCCGACAAGGCCGGGCAAAGCGACAACATCCAGCAGTACTACAAAAACCAACTGGTGACCGGCAAGGCCTTTACCGACGCGGTGGCCGGCGGCATGGACCCGACCGTGGCGGCCAGCAGCTTCGCCGCCAGCACGGCCTCGGCCCAGGCCTTCCTCGGCGACAAGGCCTCGGCGGATGACGCCGCCACCTTGCAGGTGAATTTCAACGAAGCCCTTGGCGACGCCCTGCTCGGCGGCGCCACCACCGACACCCTGAACATCACCCTGGGGGACGGCAAGGGCAACTTCGACGAAGCCAAGGTCACTGCCGCGATCAACGACGCCCAGCAAAAAGATCCAGAGATGTTCGTCACCTCGGATGGCGGCAAGATCGACCCGGCGCAAGTGGTGTCGATGCTGCGTTCGGTATGGGACATCGGGCGCCAGGGCAACAAGATCGCCGACGCACTGCCCAAGGCCATCGAAGGCATGAAGTTCGGCGACGTCAGCCCGGCATTCAAGCAAGGCCTGCTGCACATCGGCAGTGCGGTGTTGATGAGCGGCGTGCTGATGGCCCGTTCGGCCAGCGGCAGCAACACGCCGGTGGCGGACGCGAACCGGGTATCCGCCGGGCTGCAATTTGCCGGGTTGTTGATGGAGGGCGGCACCAAATACGCCAAGGAAGCGGGTTACGGCATCACCTGGGTCAACCGCCCGGATGGCGGCACCATCGGTGACTTCCCCGGCAAGGTGCCGGTGGGCAAGGGTCCGCTGAGTCCGCAGCAAATCGCCAACCTCGGTGCGGCCGGCAAGATCATCGGTTCGGCGGGCGGGATTATCGGCGGTGTGATCGGGGTGATTGGCGGTGTCGACTCGTTGAAAAAAGGCGACTACCTGAGCGGCAGTTTCTCGGTTGCCACCGGCGTGCTGGGTACGGGTGCGGCGGTGGCCGGGTTGGTGGAAGCCGGGGCCGGGTTGTACGGGGCCACGGAAATCGGCGCGGTGGCCGGGACCATCAGCGGGATCCTCGGCGGGGCAACGGCGATCCTTGGCGGGATCGGCAGCGCGTTCCTGCCCTTCGCCCTGGCTGATGCCCATGGCAAGGCGCAGGACGCGTTCTATGGCCAGCTTGCGCCGGTGCTCAAGCAATACGGTTTGACTGGCGGGCCTACGGAGCCGGGTGATTATCCTGAAGACCCGATCCCGGCGATCAACACCTGACCTTCCCTTGCAGCCTTGCGCGAAGGGAGCCGCGCGAGGTTGTGTTTTTGAACATGCACAAAGGTTAATCACATGACGTATTCACACCGCGGCCACCTTGAAGACAGCGCTATTGAAATCCACTTTGGCCCTTATCAACTGCTGCCCCGACGTCATCTGCTGCTGAAAAACGGTGAGCCGGTGAGCCTGGGGAGTCGGGCCCTGACGTTGCTGATTGCCCTCGCTTCGCGGCCTGGTGAGCTGTTGGAGAAGACCCAATTGCTGGACATCGCCTGGCCACGGTTGGTGGTGGAAGAGTGCAACCTGCGGGCGCAGATCAAGGCGATCCGCCGGGCGTTGGGGGATGATGATTCGGTGTATATCGCGACGGCGACGGGCCAGGGGTATCGGTTTGTTGCGCCGACCTGGGTGGAGCGTGGGGAGCAGAAAAAGCCGGTGGTGTTGGGGGTTTATAGCTGTCGGCGTTGTTTGGGGGATGAGGTGAGGCCGATGCACGGCGTGCGGCAGGAGAGGCTTAACAGTTGAGGGGGGGATTTGGATCGGGGGCATATCCATTATTTGGGTGATGGCTTATATCGGTTCCGCTCTTACAGCGGCTCACTTTTGAACAGCGCAAAAGTAAGCAAAACGCTCTTGCCCCACCACTCGGCACCTCGCTTAGGCTCGGTGTGCCCTCACTCCGGCTTTGGACCG
>NZ_JACAPN010000035.1:0-15200 GCF_013385665.1 Pseudomonas sp. D4002 | reverse complement strand
GCCGGAGTGAGGGCACTCCGAGCCTAGGCGAGGAGCCGAGTGGTGGGGCAAGAGCGTTTTGCTTACTTTTGCGCTCTTCAAAAGTGAGCCGCTGTAAGAGCGGAACCCTAGGCGGCCGTTACCCAAATAACGGATATGCCCCCACCCCCACCCCCACCCCCACCATCACGCTTCAGCACTATGCACCACCACCAAAAGCTGAGCCTGAACCTCCCCCACCGACCGAATCCGATGCGGCTTCTGCGCATTGAAATGCAACGCATCCCCCCGATTCAACACCACCCGCTCACTCATGAAATCCACCTCAACCTGGCCTTCATGCACAAACAAAAACTCCTCCCCCAAATGTTCCTTGAAGGTCTTGTCGGTGAACTCCGCCGGCGGGTAAATGATGAACGGCAACAAACTACGCTCACTGACCTGATGCGCCAACACCGCGTAACCCGGTGACGCATCGGTGCCCGACAACGCCTGCCGTTCGTGGCTGCGCACCAGGCTGTAGCTGTCGAGGCTGACATTGTCCTCGCTGAACAATTCTTCGACCTTCACATTCAACGCCTTGGCCAGTTTCAGCGCCGCCGCAATCGACGGCGTATTCAACCCGCGTTCGACTTTCGACAGGTAACTCTTGGTCATCCCGGATTTTTCCGCGAGCGACTCCAAAGTCACACCAAGTTTTTTTCTCAATATTTTCAAACGGATAGACATGCGCAGCGGTTAATCCATTAAAGAGGCGATGATGAATGCTTGCTAATGACACCTTGTGTCATATAGTCTCTTTAGTGTCATTTGCGACGAACAAGGACACTGATATGGCCAAGACATTAGCACTCCCGAAAGACCAACTGGTCAAGCAGGCGCTGACCCAGATGCAAAACACCCTGGCGGATAATACGTGGACCGACCGGCAAAAGCTGGCGCTGACCTGCCGGATCCTGTTCGAAAACGGCCACGACTCCGGCCTCGCCGGGCAGATCACCGCACGCGGCCCGACGCCTGGCACCTACTACACCCAACAACTGGGCCTGGGTTTTGATGAGATCACCGCCAGCAACCTATTGCTGGTCAATGAAGACCTGGAGGTGCTGGAAGGCCATGGCATGCCCAACCCGGCCAACCGTTTTCACAGCTGGGTGTACCGCGGTCGCCCGGACGTGAACTGCATCATCCACACTCACCCGACCCACATCGCTGCGTTGTCGATGCTGGAAGTGCCGTTGCAGGTGTCCCACATGGACCTCTGCCCGTTGTACGAAGATTGCGCATTCCTCGAAGCCTGGCCCGGGGTGCCGGTGGGCAACGAAGAAGGTGAAATCATCACCGCTGCCCTGGGGGATAAACGCGCGATTCTGCTTTCCCACCACGGCCAATTGTCCACTGGGGCGAGCATCGAGGAAGCCTGTGTGATCGCGCAGTTGATCGAGCGCGCGGCCAAGTTGCAGCTGCTGGCGATGGCCGCCGGCACGATCAAGCCGATCCTGCCGGAACTGGGCCGCGAAGCCCATGACTGGATTTCCAAGCCCAAGCGCCACGGCGCCGCGTTCAACTACTACGCTCGGCAGAACCTGCGCCAACACGCCGATTGCCTGAACTGAAACCCTTTTTCGACCGGAGACCTTTCCATGTCCAGCCCTTCTATTCACGGCATTATCGGCTACACCATTACCCCGTTCAGCACGGACGGACAGCGCCTTGACCTCGACGCCCTGGGCCTTTCGATCGACCGCCTGATCGACAGCGGCGTGCACGCTGTCGCACCGTTGGGCAGCACCGGCGAAGGCGCCTATCTCAGTGATGCAGAGTGGGATGAAGTCGCCGCCTACAGCATCCAGAAGGTGGGCAAGCGTGTGCCGACCGTCGTCAGCGTCTCCGACCTGACCACCGCCAAGGCCGTGCGTCGTGCGCAGTTTGCCGAGGCCCACGGCGCGGACGTGGTGATGGTATTGCCGGCCTCGTACTGGAAACTCTGCGAGGCGGAAATCCTCGCCCACTATGCGGCCATTGGCGACAGCATCGGCGTGCCGATCATGCTCTACAACAACCCGGCCACCAGTGGCACCGACATGTCGGTGGACTTGATCCTGCGCATCGTCAACAGCGTCGACAACGTGACCATGGTCAAGGAAAGCACCGGGGATATTCAGCGCATGCACCAATTACACCGGCGCAGCGAGGGCCGGGTGCCGTTCTACAACGGCTGCAATCCGCTGGCGCTGGAGGCGTTTGCGGCGGGCGCGAAAGGTTGGTGCACGGCGGCGCCGAATCTGATTCCTCAGCTCAACCTGGATTTGTATGAAGCCGTTTTGGCCAATGACCTGGAGAAAGCGCGGGAGCTGTTTTATCGCCAGTTGCCGTTGCTGGATTTCATCCTCAAAGGTGGCTTGCCGGCGACGATCAAGGCCGGTTTGCGGCTGACGGGCCTGGAGTCGGGGGATCCACGGCTGCCGGTGTTCCCGCTGGCTGAGGCAGGCCGTGTTCAGTTGCAAGAACTACTGACCCTGTTGCGCTGAAACGCAATCCAAATGTGGGAGCGGGCTTGCTCGCGAAGGCAGTGGGTCAGTCAATTAATAGGTCGACTGACTCACCGCATTCGCGAGCAAGCCCGCTCCCACATTTAGTCCGCATCCAACCTTGGATTTTCAATAGAGACAAATGACAATAATTCTCGATATCATTCACGACTTTTCCACGTCGTGCTTCGTCAAGAAGGATATCCATGTCTCGTCCCAAGCCCGACCCACTGTCGGCCGATGCCTTTCGCGGGTTTTATGCAGATATCCTGCATTTCCTGCGTAAACGCACGGACAACGCCAGCGACGCGGCAGACATGACCCAGGATGTCTTCACCCAATGGCTGGACTACCGCGACCGGGCTCAGGTCGAGCAGCCACGGGCGTTTCTGTTCCAGATGGCGCGCAATCTGCTGCGCGATCACTGGCGCAAACAAAAGGTGCGGCACACCGTCCACCAGCAACAGGCCGAACTGGATGCCGAACCTGTCAGCGACTCGCGAGACGATCCCATGGCCGCCGCGCAACGCCTGCAACGCCTGGAACAGTTGAAAGAAGTCCTCTCTGAACTCTCGCCGAGAAGACGAGAAGCCCTTATGCTGCACCGCTTCGAAGGCCTGAGCCAGGCGCAGATCGCCGAGCGCATGGGCGTTTCGGTCAGCATGGTGGAAAAGCACATCGCTTTTGCCTTGCTGCATTGCAAGCAGCGACTTCAACAAGAACAGGGCAAGGAGCAGCCAGAATGACCCGCCTGAGCGACATCGACACCTGTGACATCGAGGCCAGCGACTCCATCGATGCCCAGGCCGCCAGCTGGTTTGCGCGCAACCGCAATGACGCCGGTCGCGCCGACCGCAAGGCGTTTGCCGCCTGGCAGTCCGAGCCGGCCAATGCCCGCGCCTACGCCGAATTCGAACAGCTGTGGGCCGACCTGGCGCAGTTGCAGCAACTGAACAAACCGACACCGCTGCCCGCGCGCAAGACACCCGCCTGGCGCCCGGCCCTGGCGGTGGCTGCCGCATTGGTGTGTGCCGTGCTGACGAGCAACATCGGCGCCCCGCGCGAGCTGTTCCACGCCCAGGTCGCGGCCCATGCCAAAGGAATGCGCACCATGCATTTGCCTGACGGCAGCACCTTGTACGTCAACGCCAATACGCGCCTGCGGGTGGACTTCAACAGTCACCAGCGCATCGTGCATCTGGATCAGGGCCAATTGTATATCGAGGTGGCGCCCGACAAGGAGCGTCCGCTGTTCGTGCAGGCCGGTGAAGCCAATGTGCGGGTGGTCGGCACCGGCTTCGATGTGCGGCGCAGCAAGCAGCAACTGGTGGTCAGCGTGGCCCATGGGCAAGTGGCATTCGATCCGGATGCCAGGCTGCCGGCCACCCTGCTCGGCGCCGATCAGCGCGCTACGTTCAGTTATGCCAAGGGCACGCTGCAGCAGCAAACCCTCACTGCCGGCGAGGTCGCCGATTGGCGCGGCGGCCACGTGTCGTTTCGTAATCGCGAGCTGGCCAGCCTGATGGACGAGTTGAGCCTGTACCGGCCCCAGGCGCCGTTGCTGGTGGACAGCGCGGTGGCGCAACTGAAGGTCTCGGGCAATCTGGACGTGAATGATCCGGACGCCCTGCTCAACGCCCTGCCGGCGCTATTGCCGGTGAAAACCGTGGCCCTGGCCGACGGCAATATCAGGATCGAACCGCGCAAATAGCCCCGCGGAATTCTTATTTGAGAATATTTTGCATTCGCATGTGAGGATTATTTTTCCTGCCGCGTCTTCCTCGGGTCTGCGTTTGATACGCACACCTTTCTGGCCATTTGGCTACTCCGGGGGATTTCATGTTTCGCGCGCCTTGCCACGTTCAGCACCTGTTTCTTCGACCCACCGCCATTGCCGCCTGCCTGGCCTTCAGCCTGAGTGCCCAGGCAGAGTCGTTCAAGCTGCAACTGCCGGCCCAGTCCCTGGCCACGTCCCTGAGCCAGGTGGCGCAGCAGGCGAAAATCCAGCTGCTGTTCGATGAAGCGCTGCTGAAAAATATCCAGGCGCCAGCCCTCAATGGCGACTTCACACCGGAAGTGGCGATTCGCACTCTGCTCAAGGACGGCGAGTTCGTATTGCTCAAGGTCGGCAGCACTTACGTGGTACGCCCCGAAGAGGGCAAGACCACCAACAGCAGCGCGATCCAGCTCGACGCCCTGAGCGTGATCGGCACCGGCAACGAGGTCGACTCCACCACCGTCGGCCGTTCCACCCTGACCCAGGCGGACATCGACCGCTACCAGTCCAACAACATTCCCAGCCTGCTGCAAACCTTGCCCGGCATCAGCCAGGGCGGCTCGCTGAAGCCCGGTGGCCAGACCATCAACATCCGTGGTTTCGGCGACGCCGAAGACGTGCCGCTGACCGTCGATGGCGCAACCAAAAGCGGCTTTGAGCGCTACCAGCAGGGCACTGTGTTTATCGAGCCCGAGCTGATCAAGAGCATCGAAGTGGAGAAAGGCCCCAACTCGCCCTTCAGCGGCAACGGCGGCTTTGGCGGTACGGTCAACATGACCACCAAGGATGCCCCGGACCTGCTCAAGGACGGGCGCAACAGCGGTGCCATGCTCAAATACGGCTACTCCAGCAACGACCATGAGCAGGTCTACAGCAGTGCCGTTTACGGGCGTACCGATGACGGCCGCTTCGATGCGCTGGCCTACCTGACCCAGCGCGACGGCGGCGACATGAAACTGGCTGCCACCCTGCCCAACGACAACAACCAGTACCCGATCAACCCCAAGCGCCTGCCCAACAGCGCCCAGAATGTGGACGGCAAACTGTTCAAGTTCAATGCTCACTTCACCGATGAGCAAAGCCTGGGTCTGTCGTATTCGCGCTCCAACAGCCAGCGCTGGACGCCCTTCTCTGCCGCCAGCTACCCGACGCCGCCGACCCAGGCCAACATCGACCGCTATGGCTACGAAGCCGCGCTGAAACGCTTCCTGGCCAACCGCAATACCGTCGACACCACCTGGTCCGGCAAGTACGAATACCAGCCGATGAATAACCCGCTGGTGGACTTGACCATCAAGTACTCCGAATCCAATACCGACCAGACCGACGAGCGCGACGCCACGGCGTTTTTCCAGTTGGCCACCGGCGGGCGCAAGATGGACACCTCCTATAACGACAAGAACCTCGACGTACGCAACGTCAGCCTGTTTTCCACCGGTGCGTTGCAGCACGCGGTGACCACCGGTGTGCAAATCCGCAAGCACACCCGGGAAACCGAAATGTGGATGCCCGGCGCCACCTACAACACCCCGAAATACAACTACGGGCACTTCCAGCCGGGCTTCATGCCCCATGGCAAGGTCGACACCAACAGCTTCTTTATCCAGGACGCGGTGACGCTGGGCGATGTGACCATTACCCCGTCGATGCGCTATGACCATGTGCGCAACCGCGGCGAGGCCAACGACGCGCCGTACTACAGCAACCCGGACCCGGCCATCGGCCATGACTACAGCGACCGCACTTACACCGGCTGGTCGCCACGCCTGGCGGCGTACTGGACCATCACCCCGAACGTGGCGATGTTCGCCAACTGGAGCCGCACCTGGCGTGCGCCAGTGATCGACGAGCAGTATGAAGTCCAGGGCCTGGGCAGCCGCACCGCCACCAGCCTGGACCTGGACCCGGAGCGCATCACCTCCATCACCCTGGGCAACGTCACCAGCTTCGCCGACGTGTTCGCCCACGGCGACAACCTGCAACTGCGTACCACGCTGTTCCACAACAAGGTCGAGGACGAAATCTTCAAGGCCACGGGCGTGGGCTGCCAGAACCAGGCGGTCAACGGCGGGACGATTTCCAGCGCCTGCCCGCCGGGCGCGATGTCCAACTACCGCAACATCGGCGGCATGACCATCAAGGGTTTCGAGGCCGAGAGTTTCTATGACTCCACCTACGTGTTCGGCTCGGTATCGTTCGCCTACACCACCGGCAAACATGAAGGCGCCTACACCAACCCGTGGGGGCCGGACGTCTGGGCGCGGGACATTCCGCCAACCAAATGGGTGGTGGTGCTCGGCACCAAGATCCCGAGCCTGGATATGCGGGTAGGCTGGCAAGGGCAGTTCATCGGCGCCACCAGCCGCCTGCCGAGCGACAAGTATTCCGGCGGCCCGGGCACCAGCATCGGCGACCTGTTCTACGACCAGTACGGCAACAAGCGCTACAACACGCAAGGCCTGTTCGCCAGCTGGAAGCCGCAACAGGCTTACCTCAAGGGTACCGAGGTGAACTTCACCGTGGACAACCTGTTCAACAACAACTTCCGACCGGCCCTGAGCGGCGACCGCGCCTACACCAAGGGCCGGGATGCGAAGATCAGTGTGACGCGGTTCTTCTGACCCCTACTAATCAATGTGGGAGCGGGCTTGCTCGCGAAAGCGCTGGATCAGTCGGTACATGAGTTACCTGACACACCGCCTTCGCGAGCAAGCCCGCTCCCACATTCAGATCTTCTGCGCGCCATTTCTTGTATTAACCAGGCTGAGCTCTGGGGCGTGAACCCGCTGCCTGCTCAAATACCGCGTGCAACTCACCCGCAAGAACGAAGCAAAATTCACCACTTCGCCGCGGTAATCCATCACTTCTTCATACAGCTTGGCGATCAGTTGATTGGTGGTCATGCCATCCACCTCGGCGATCTCGCTGAGGATGTCCCAGAACTGGTTTTCCAGGCGCACGGTGGTCACCACGCCGCAGATGCGCAGGGAGCGCGAGCGGGATTCGTACAGAATCGGGTCGGCCTTGACGTACAGCTCGCACATGGCGATGACCTCCGCTTTACAGGGTGATTTTGGTGCCCAGCAGGCCGAGGAAACCCGCGAGCCAGCTTGGGTGCGCCGGCCACGCCGGGGCCGTTACCAGATTGCCTTGAACGTGACTGTCGGTCACCGGGATATCGATGAACGTACCGCCCGCCAGTCGTACCTCCGGCCCGCACGCCGGGTAGGCGCTGCACTCGCGGCCTTCCAGGATCCCGGCAGCCGCCAGCAGTTGAGCGCCATGGCACACGGCAGCGATGGGTTTGCCAGCCTGATCGAAATCCTTGACCAGTTGCAGGACCTTTTCGTTCAGCCGCAGGTACTCAGGGGCACGGCCACCCGGCACCAGCAGCGCGTCGTAGTCGGCGGCGTTCACCTTGGCAAAATCCGCATTCAGGGCGAACAGGTGCCCGGGCTTTTCGCTGTAGGTCTGGTCGCCTTCGAAGTCGTGGATCGCCGTGCGGACGGTCTGGCCGGCAGCCTTGTCAGGGCACACCGCGTGCACGGTATGCCCCACCATCAGCAGCGCCTGGAACGGCACCATCACTTCATAGTCTTCGACGTAATCGCCGACCAGCATCAGGATTTTTTTCGCGGCCATGGGACATTCCTCCGGTTGAACGGTTGGGCAGATAGGAGTAGCCAAGATAGACCCGCAGGCTTGATCCGGGTAATGGCCCGCTACTACATCAGCACCCCGGCTTGTGTGGGAGCCGGGCTTGCCCGCGATGCAGACACCTCGGTCTGACAGGTAAACTGCGTTGATCCCATCGCAGCCTCGCCAAGGCTCGACAGCTCCCACATGAACCGAGTCGCCCGTTCAAAACTGTACGGCTCAATCTGCACCTAGCTGTAAGCCCGTGTTTGCGGGGCTTTGTGGCTAGATGAACGTCCACTTCCGGCCCATTCGATTCTGGTTCCTTCCATGAGCTCCCGCGAAAATACCGGCATGGCCCTCGGCCTGCTGGGCGTCGTCATCTTCAGCCTCACCCTGCCCTTCACCCGTATCGTGGTGCAGGAAATCCACCCGTTGCTCAATGGCCTGGGCCGGGCGTTGTTCGCGGCGGTGCCGGCGGCGGCGTTGTTGCTGTGGCGCCGTGAGCGCTGGCCCACCTGGCGCCAGGTGCGCGGGCTGACGCTGGTGATTGCCGGGGTAATCCTGGGTTTCCCGGTGTTGTCGGCCTGGGCCATGCAAACCTTGCCCGCGTCCCATGGCGCGCTGGTCAACGGGTTGCAGCCGCTGTGCGTGGCGCTGTACGCGGCGTGGCTGTCCCATGAACGTCCGTCGAAGGCCTTCTGGGCCTGCGCGGCGCTGGGCAGTGCGCTGGTGCTGAGTTATGCGTTGATCACCGGAGCCGGCAGCATCCAGGCGGGCGACCTGTTGATGCTCGGGGCGATTGCCGTGGGTGGCCTGGGTTATGCCGAAGGCGGCCGGTTGGCCAAGGAGATGGGCGGCTGGCAGGTAATCTGTTGGGCGCTGGTGCTGTCGACGCCGGTATTGATCGGGCCGGTGGCCTACCTGGCGCTGCAACACGAAGGGCCGATTTCCATGCGCACCTGGTGGGCGTTTGGTTATGTCTCGTTGTTTTCGCAGTTCCTGGGGTTCTTTGCGTGGTACGCCGGGCTCGCCATGGGTGGCATCGCCCGGGTCAGCCAGATTCAGCTGTTGCAGATCTTTTTCACCATCGCGTTTTCGGCGCTGTTTTTTGGTGAACACATCGAGCCGATTACCTGGCTGTTTGCCTGCGGGGTGATTGTGACGGTGATGTTGGGGCGCAAGACCAGCGTGAAGCCTGCGCCAGCTCCCAAGGCTAGCGCGATCTAATGTGGGAGCGGGCTTGCTCGCGAATGCGGTGGGTCAGTTGATACATCAGGTGACTGACACACCGCTTTCGCGAGCAAGCCCGCTCCCACATTTTTGATTTGCGTCGCACTCAGGCGAGGTAACCGTCCGCCCGCAGCAGGGTTTCAAGGCAATGTTCGGTGATGTTGTAGAACGCCTTGAGCTCCTGGATTTTCTCCAGGAGTTGAGCGTTGTCCACCGGCTCGGCACGCTTCACCGCCAGGATCATCTTGTTCTTGTTGGTGTGCTCCAACGAGATGAACTCAAACACCTTGGTCTCATAGCCGCACGCTTCAAGGAACAACGCGCGCAAACTGTCGGTGACCATTTCCGCCTGCTGGCCCAGGTGCAGGCCGTATTGCAGCATCGGCTTGAGCAGCGCCGGGCTCTGGATCTGCAGGCGAATCTGCTTGTGGCAGCACGGCGAGCACATGATGATCGACGCACCGGAGCGGATGCCGGTGTGAATCGCGTAGTCGGTGGCGATGTCGCAGGCATGCAGGGCGATCATCACGTCCAGCTCGCTGGGCGCGACGCTGCGCACATCCCCGCACTTGAACACCAGCCCCGGGTGGTCCAGGCGGGCGGCGGCGTTGTTGCACAGGGTCACCATGTCTTCGCGCAGCTCCACGCCGGTGACTTCGCCCTCGGCGTTGAGGGTGTTGCGCAGGTAGTCGTGGATGGCAAACGTCAGGTAACCCTTGCCCGAACCAAAGTCCGCGACCCGCACCGGCTGGTCCAGCTTCAGCGGCGAGGTGGTCAGCGCATGGCTGAATACTTCGATGAATTTGTTGATCTGCTTCCACTTGCGCGACATCGCCGGGATCAGCTCGTGTTTGGCGTTGGTCACACCAAGGTCGGCGAGGAAGGGCCGGGTCAGGTCCAGGAAGCGATTCTTCTCGCGGTTGTGCTCGGCAGACGGCGCTTCGCGCAGTTGCTGCGGCTTGCTTTTGAACAGTGAGCTTTTGTTTTTCTTGCTGTATTCCAGCTGGGCTTCGTCGGTCACCGACAGCAGGTGCGCATTCTTGAACGCCGCCGGCAACAACTCGGCAATTGCCGCCACGCCGTCGGCCAGGGAGAAGTTCTTGGTGATGTCGCGGGTCTTGTAGCGATAGACGAAGGACAGGCAAGGCTGATCCTTGACCGTCAGCTGCTTGATGATCAGCTTCTGAAGATCAGGCTCGGTGCCGACGTACTTGGCCAGCACCAGCTTGATAAAGGCGTTTTGCTCAAGGCTCGCGCTCAGCAGTTCGAGGAACTGCGCGTGATGATCCGGCGCGGGGCTGGCAGGTTTAGCGGTGGCAGACATGAACAAAAACGCCTCGGGCAGGGAATGCCGGGAATTTTACACTACTCCAACACCACCAACCGATTCGGCAGCTCATTGCGTGCGTGGGTCACCGGTACGTGCTCCCTGAGCAATTCCCCGCAAGCCTCAATACACGCCACAAACCCGGCCAACGTCTGGCCTTGCTTCACCTGGCGGGTGAAGTCCTTGACGATCGCATCCCAACTGCTGTCATCCAGGCGACTGGAAATCCCCTTGTCCACCAGGATTTCCACATACCGCTCGGCCTCACTGACAAAAATCAGCACCCCGGTGCTGCCCAGCGTGTGGTGCAGGTGCTGTTCGAGAAACTGCCGCCGTGCCAGGTTGGACGCGCGCCAATGGCGCACCGAGCGCGGGATCAGTCGCGTGGTGACCCTGGGCAAACGGAACACCAGGCACAGCACGACGAACGTGCCCCACTGCGCCAGCAGCAAGGTGTACATGGTCAACCAGCCCGACAGGTAGTGGATGATCCCCGGCACCACCAGCGCCAGCAGGCTGGCCCACAACAGCGGGATGTAGGCGTAGTCGTCGGCGCGGGCCGCGAGCACGGTCACCAGTTCGGCGTCGGTCTGCTGCTCGACCCGGGCGATCGCCTCGGCGACCTGGCGTTGCTCGTGTTGACTCAATAATGCCATGGTTGTTGATGCTCTCTAGTTATTGTCATTACCAGCCGCCCGAGGCGCCACCGCCGCCGAAACCACCGCCGCCGCCCCTGAAGCCACCACCGCCACCGCCTCCCCCGCCGCCACGACCGCTGCTGCTGAGAATCGCCAGCAGGATAGCGCCAACGGGCAGGCCCATGCGATTGCACAGCCACAACACTGCCAGCAACAGGATGAACAGGCCAATGGAAATGCCCGGGTTTTGCTTGGCGAAGTTGGCCTCGGACACATGCGCCGGTACGGCCAGCGGATCGCCGCCCACCACCTGCAGCATCGCCGCCACGCCGTCGCTGATGCCCTTGCTGTAGTTGCCCGCCTTGAACGCCGGGGCGATCACCTGGTTGATGATCACCCAGGATTGCGCATCCGTGAGTACGCCTTCCAGGCCATAACCCACTTCGATGCGAATCTTGTGCTCATCCCGGGCGACGATCAGCAGGGCGCCGTTGTCCTTGCCCTTCTGGCCGATGCCCCACGCGCGGCCCAGTTGATAACCGAAGTCTTCAATGGGCACGCCTTGCAGGTCGGGCACGGTGACCACCACGATCTGGTCGCCGCTGGTCTGCTCCAGCGCCTGCAACTGCTGGGTCAGCTGCGCACGCACGGCCGGGTCGATCATCTGGGCGTTGTCCACCACCCGTCCGGTCAGGGCCGGGAAATTCAGGGCGGCCTGGGCGGTCAGGCTGAAGGCCAGCAGCACCGCCGCCATCAGCCAAGCGCGCTTGCCCATCAGAATTTCACTTGCGGCGCTTTATCGGCATCGGCACTCGTGGCCTCGAAGTTGGCGCGGACCGGCAAGTCGCTGTACATCACGCTGTGCCACAGGCGGCCAGGGAAGGTGCGGATCTCGGTGTTGTAGGCCTGCACTGCCTGGATAAAGTCGCGGCGGGCCACGGCGATGCGATTTTCGGTGCCTTCAAGCTGCGATTGCAGGGCCAGGAAGTTCTGGTTGGCCTTCAGGTCCGGGTAGCGCTCGGACACCACCATCAAACGGCTGAGTGCACCGCTCAAACCGTCCTGGGCCTGCTGGAACTGCTTGAGTTTCTCGGGATTGTCGAGGGTGCTGGCGTCCACCTGGATCGAGGTGGCCTTGGCCCGCGCTTCGATCACGGCCGTCAGGGTGTCCTGTTCATGGGCGGCGTAGCCCTTGACCACTTCCACCAGGTTGGGGATCAGGTCGGCGCGCCGCTGGTACTGGTTCTGCACCTGGGCCCAGGCCGCCTTGGCCTGTTCGTCCAGGGTCGGGATCTTGTTGATGCCGCAACCGCTCAGCACGGTGCTCACCAGTATCAATGCCACGGCCTTCCAGCCCCAACGGTAACCTTGTGCTGCTTGCATGGTGTTTCTCCTGCCAAACCTATGAAATTTACCGACTGACGCGTTAGCCACGGGCTTAGGGCATAATCCTCCACCACCCACTGGATTGCATCGTGCCAATCAGCTAAAAGATGCCCAGCGCCAATAAGAGTTCAGAAGTGTGCGGTATTTATCTGAACAACACCCGAACAACAATAGACGCTCTCCGGTCCCAAGACTGCGAGAAAGGATTTTCATGAAGAAGCTGTGTTTGCTGGGCCTTGTTGTCAGTTTGGCCACTCATTCCGTATTAGCCGAAACAAAGCCCGCAGTGCTCAAGGACAAGGACGCCTTCGTCAGTGACCTGCTCAAGCAGATGACCCTTGATGAGAAGATCGGCCAATTGCGCCTGATCAGCATCGGCCCCGAAATGCCCCGCGAACTGATCCGCAAGGAAATCGCCGCCGGTCGCATCGGCGGCACCTTCAATTCGATCACCCGCCCGGAAAACCGTCCGATGCAGGACGCAGCCATGCGCAGCCGGTTGAAGATCCCGATGTTCTTCGCCTACGACGTGATCCACGGCCACCGCACGATATTCCCCATCAGCCTGGCCCTGGCATCCAGCTGGGACATGGACGCCATCGGCCACTCCGGGCGCATCGCCGCCCAGGAAGCTGCCGCCGACAGCCTCGACATCACCTTCGCGCCAATGGTCGACATCTCCCGCGACCCGCGCTGGGGCCGTACCTCCGAAGGCTTTGGCGAAGACACCTACCTGACCTCGCGCATTGCCGAAGTGATGGTCAAGGCCTTCCAGGGCAGCAGCCCGGCCAAGGCCGACAGCATCATGGCCAGCGTCAAGCACTTCGCCCTGTATGGCGCGGTGGAAGGCGGTCGCGACTACAACGTGGTCGACATGAGCCCGGTCAAGATGTACCAGGACTACCTGCCGCCCTACCACGCCGCCATCAAGGCCGGCGCCGGTGGCGTGATGGTTGCGCTGAACTCGATCAACGGCGTACCCGCCACCGCCAACACCTGGCTGATGAACGACCTGCTGCGCAAGGACTGGGGCTTCAAGGGCCTGGCCGTGAGCGACCACGGTGCGATCTTCGAGCTGATCAAGCACGGCGTGGCCAAGGACGGGCGTGAAGCCGCCAAGCTGGCGATCAAGGCCGGCATCGACATGAGCATGAACGACTCGCTCTACGGCAAGGAATTGCCCGGCCTGCTGAAGTCCGGCGAGATCGAACAGAGCGACATCGACAACGCCGTGCGCGAAGTGCTCGGCGCCAAGTACGACATGGGCCTGTTCGCCGACCCGTACCTGCGCATCGGCAAGGCCGAGGATGACCCGGCCGACACCTACGCCGAAAGCCGCCTGCACCGCGCCGACGCACGTGACGTGGCGCGCAGCAGCCAGGTGCTGCTGAAAAACCAGAACAACACCCTGCCGCTGAAAAAGGACGCGACCATCGCCCTGGTCGGCCCGCTGGCCAAGGCGCCGATCGACATGATGGGCAGCTGGGCCGCTGCCGGTAAACCCGCGCAATCGGTGACCCTGCTGGACGGCATGAACGCCGTGATCGGCGACAAGGGCAAGGTGATCTATGCCCGTGGCGCCAATATCACCAACGACAAGAAAGTCGTCGACTACCTCAACTTCCTGAACTTCGATGCCCCGGAAGTAGTGGATGACCCGCGCTCGTCCCAGGACATGATCGACGAAGCCGTCAAGGCCGCCAAAGGCGCCGATGTGGTCGTGGCCGCCGTGGGCGAGTCCCGTGGCATGTCCCACGAATCGTCGAGCCGCACCGACCTGAACATCCCGCAGAGCCAGCGCGACCTGATCAAGGCCTTGAAAGCCACCGGCAAACCGCTGGTGCTGGTGTTGATGAACGGCCGTCCGCTGTCGATTGTCGAGGAGAACGAACAGGCTGACGCAATCCTGGAAACCTGGTTCGCCGGCACCGAAGGCGGCAACGCTATCGCTGACGTGCTGTTCGGTGACTACAACCCGTCGGGCAAGCTGCCGATCACCTTCCCGCGTTCGGTGGGGCAGATTCCGACCTACTACAACCACCTGAGCATTGGCCGGCCGTTCACTCCGGGCAAGCCGGGCAACTACACCTCGCAGTACTTCGATGACACCACCGGGCCGCTGTTTCCGTTCGGTTACGGCTTGAGCTACACCAGTTTCAGCCTGTCGGACATGGCGCTGTCGTCCACCACCCTGAACAAGACCGGCAAGCTCGACGCCACCGTGGTGGTGAAAAACACCGGCAAGGTCGATGGCGAAACCGTGGTGCAGCTGTATATCCAGGACGTGGCCGGCTCGATGATCCGCCCAGTGAAGGAATTGAAGAACTTCCAGAAGATCATGCTCAAGGCGGGCGAAGAGCGCGCGGTGCACTTCACCATCACCGAGGAAGATTTGAAGTTCTACAACACCCAACTGAAGTTTGCGGCTGAGCCGGGCGAGTTCAATGTGCAGATCGGGTTGGATTCGCAGGATGTGAAGCAGCAGAGCTTCGAACTGCTCTAAAGTCTTGCCCGGTCAAAATGTGGGAGCGGGCTTGCTCGCGAATGCGGTGGATCAGTTGATACATCAGGTGACTGACACACCGCTTTCGCGAGCAAGCCCGCTTGTATGCTAGGACTTGAAGGGAGGAGGAGGGACAAAGCCCGATTCTGACTGTTGGCGCAGTACAGACCGTGGGAGATTTCGCCCCTCC
>NZ_JACAPN010000034.1:0-94776 GCF_013385665.1 Pseudomonas sp. D4002 | reverse complement strand
AAGCGAGGTGCCGAGTGGTGGGGCAAGAGCGTTTTGCTTACTTTTGCGCTGTTCAAAAGTGAGCCGCTGTAAGAGCGGAACCAATAGCGGCCGTTACCTAAATAACGGATATACACACCCACCCGGCTCCGCATCTTTGATAGGTGTATGTCAGGCGTGTACCCGGACCCAAACGCTGACCAAAATCGTAGCCGCCATCAACCACGCCACCGCCGCCACCGCCAGCGAAGCCTCCAGACGCATCCGGTCAACCATCACATACAACGTCGCCAGGTACACAAAGTACGGAATGATCGACCACATCCCGAACACGATGGTGGTCTTCAAATCCTCCACCGACCGACCCTTGCCGACAATGTAATGCGCAATCAACGCGAACGTCGGAAACAGCGGCACCAACCCTGCAATGTAGTAGTTCTTGGTCTTGGCCAGCGCCGCCAGAATCAACACCACCCCCGCACCCAATGCCGCCTTCAACAATAAATCCACAATGCGCTCCTAGTGGCTCAGCCCGTACTTCTTGACCTTGTCGAACAACGTGGTCTTGGCCATCCCCAGTTCCTGGCTGGCCTGGGTCAGGTTGCCGCCGCTGCGTTGCAAGGCATCGTTGAGCAGGTTGCGCTCGAACGCCTCCACCGCTTCGGTAAAGGCCAGCCCATGGTTGCCGCTGCTGGCGCCGCTCTTCTTGAACGCCGGCAAACCGAGGGCAAACCGCTCGGCCACGTTGCGCAGTTCACGCACGTTGCCCGGCCAGTCATGGCTCATCAGGCTGGACAGGGTCTGGTTGTCGAGGTCCGGCGCGGTGCGGTCGAAACGCAGCGACGACTGCTGCAGGAAGTGTTCGAACAACTGCAGGATGTCTTCGCGGCGTTCACGCAGCGGCGGCAGTTCCAGGGTCACCACGTTAAGGCGGTAGTACAGGTCGCTGCGAAACTGGTTGGCGCGGCTCAGGTCGTCGAGGTCGGACTTGGTCGCGGCGATCACCCGGCAATCCACCGCCACGCTCTGGTTCGAGCCCAGGCGTTCCAGGGTGCGTTCCTGCAACACCCGCAGCAGCTTGATCTGCAGGTTCATCGGCATGCTTTCCACCTCGTCGAGGAACAGCGTGCCTTCGTGGGCGTGTTCGATCTTGCCGATGCGGCGCTTGCCGGCACCGGTGAACGCGTTGGCTTCGTGGCCGAAGATTTCGCTTTCGAACAGGTTCTCCGGCAGGCCGCCGCAGTTCAAGGCGACGAACTGGTGGGAGTGGCGCCGGCTGAAATCGTGCAGGCAGCGCGCGACCAATTCCTTGCCGGTGCCGGTCTCGCCCTCGATCAACACGTTGGCCGAGGTGTCGGCGACGTTGGCGATCAATTCCCGCAGGTTCTGCATGGCCGGGGAGCGGCCGATGATCCGGCCTTCCAGCGAATCGCGCTCGGCCAGTTGCCGGCGCAGCGACCAGACTTCCCGGGCCAAACCGCGTTGTTCCAGGGCGCGGCGGGCTACGTCCACCAGGCGCTCGGGAGAGAAGGGTTTCTCCATGAAGTCATAGGCGCCGTTGCGCATCGCGCCCACGGCCATGGAGATATCGCCGTGGCCGGTGATCAGCACCACCGGCAGGCTTTTATCCAGGGCCTTGAGCCGGGTCAGCAACTCCAGGCCGTCGATGCCCGGCAGGCGAATATCGCTGATGACGATGCCGGCGAAGTTTTCACCGACGAGGGTCAGGGCCTCTTCGGCACTGCCCACGCCCACGCTGGGAATGTCTTCCAGGGCCAGGGCTTGCTGGCAGCCGAGCAATACATGGGGGTCGTCTTCGACGATCAGGACGGTCAGGTCGGTGGTTTTTTCTGCGTTCATTTCGACTCGACTTGTTGAGGGCTCGCCAGCGGCAAACTCAGGACAAAGGCAGTACCACCGCTGGCCGGATGCTCGACGGCGAGGTTGCCGCCAGTCGCCGCCGCGAGGCTGGCCGACAGCGTCAGGCCGAGGCCCAGGCCTTGTTCGCCGGGTTTGGTGGTAAAGAACGGTTCGAACAAATGCTTGCGGGTCTCGGGATCAATCCCGTGGCCGTTATCGCGCACCCGCAGGCGATATTTGCCGTCGGCGACGTCGCCTTCCAGCCACAGTTCGGGGGCCGGTTGCGCCTGCATCGCATCCAGGGCGTTGCCCATCAGGTTGACCAGGATCTGCTCCAGGCGTGTCTGGTCGATCTGCAACTGCGCGCTGCTGAAGTGGCGGTGCACCGTCAGCGGCAGGGTCTCCAGGCGACTGCCGAGGATCTGGAACGTAGCGTCCACCGCCTTGCCCAGATTGGCTTCGCCCTGGTCATCGCCACGCCGGGCAAAGGAGCGCAGGCTGGCGGTGATGCGACCCATGCGGTCGATCAGTTCGTTGATGGTCTTGAGGTTGGCACTGGCGGTGTCCAGCGCCCCACGCTCAAGGAAGCGCACGGTGTTGCCCGACAGGGTACGCAGGGCGGCCAGTGGCTGGTTCAATTCATGGGCGATGCTGGTGGACATCTGGCCGATGGCCGCGAGTTTGCCGGCCTGCACCAGTTCGTCCTGGGCCCGGCGCAAGGTTTCCTCGGCCTGGCGCCGCTCGCGAATCTGGCTCTTGAGCCGCTCGTTGCTGGCCCGCAGGTCGGTGGTGCGTTCGGCAATCCGTCGCTCCAGCTGGTTATTGGCTTCCTGCAGGGCTTCCCGGGCGGCGAGGCGGGTGGCAATCACCTTGCGGCGCTCGTTCCAGGCAATCAGCAGGAATGCCACCAGCGCAAAGGCTACGGCCACCAGGATGCCTTGGTTGATGGCGGCCCGGCGCAGGTCGTTCAGCGGGGTGAGCAGGGTGAAATTCCATGGGGTGTCGTTCAGTGGGCGGGTCTGGGCCAGGTAGCTGACCTCATGCTCGTCGGCCACCACTTCGCTGTTGGCCGGGAAGGTCAACTTCTCGGTGCCTTCGTTGAGGCGTTCGCGGGCCAGTGGTTCCAGCTCGTTGAGCGTCGCCCAGTAGTATTGCAGGCTGTGGGCGAGGCGGTCCTTGGTGTCATCGCTCAATGGCCGCACGGACTTGAGGCGACGGGCCGGGTCGCTGGAGAGAATGATGATGCCGTTCTCGTCACTGACGAAGGCCTCCAGGCGCGCCCGCTGCCAGCGCTCTTCCAGCGCTTCCAGGCGTACCTTGACCACGGCGACGCCGATGATCTTGCCGTGCTCTTCCAGACCATGGGCCAGGTAATAGCCGGGTTCGCCGTTGGTGCTGCCGATGCCGTAGAACCGGCCGGGCTGGCCGCGCACCGCATTCTGGAAATAGGCACGGAAGGACAGGTCTTCACCCTGGTAACTGTCGGCATCGCGCCAGTTACTGGTCGCCAGCACACGGCCGGTGGTGTCCATCACGTAGATCGCCCGGCTGCGACTGCGCCGGTTCAGGCCTTCGAGGTAGTCGTTGACGGTTTTGCGGGTTTCTTGATTCGGGTCGGCCAACAGCCTGGAGACGCTGGATTCCAGCTCCAGGAGACTGGGCAGGTAGGTGTATTTGCTGAGTTCGCTCTCGACGGTGCGGGCGTGCAATTCCAGTTGGCGTTCGCCGGTATCGCTGAGGGTGCGGATCCCATAGAACTCGCTGATCCAGAAGCCGACGTAACCCAGTCCGATCATCAGGGCGATGATCAGCGGCGGCAGGAACAATTGGCGAATCAAACGAGGCTTCACGGCAAGTGATGGCGGCGCGGCGCGAAAGAGGTTGGGGTCGCATTTCATCACAGATGCCTTGGGTCAACCAGTTGTGGTGAGTGGGGTTGCCCGACCCACCACAACAGGGCAGTGCTTAGTGCTGCAGGATTTTCTCGAGGAAGTGCTGCGCACGCTCGGAGCGGGCGCTGATGTCGCCGAAGAATTCCTCTTTCGGGCAGTCTTCGATGATCTTGCCGGCGTCCATGAAGATCACCCGGTCGGCTACCTTGCGGGCGAAACCCATTTCGTGGGTCACGCACATCATGGTCATGCCTTCCTGGGCCAACTGCACCATCACGTCGAGCACTTCGTTGACCATTTCCGGGTCGAGGGCCGAGGTCGGTTCGTCGAACAGCATGACGATCGGGTCCATCGCCAGCGCACGGGCAATCGCCACACGCTGTTGCTGGCCGCCGGAAAGCTGGCCCGGGTGCTTGTGGGCGTGAGCCGACAGGCCGACGCGCTCCAGCAGTTGCAGGCCCTTCTTGGTGGCTTCTTCCTTGCTGCGGCCCAATACCTTGATCTGCGCGATGGTCAGGTTTTCGGTGATGGTCAGGTGCGGAAACAGCTCGAAGTGCTGGAACACCATGCCGACGCGCGAGCGCAGTTTCGGCAGGTTGGTCTTCGGGTCGGCAATGGAGGTGCCATCGACCACCACGTCGCCTTTCTGGAACGGTTCCAGGGCGTTGACGCACTTGATCAGGGTCGATTTGCCCGAGCCGGACGGCCCGCACACCACGATCACTTCGCCTTTTTTAACCTCGGTGCTGCAATCGGTCAGCACCTGGAAGTCGCCATACCACTTGTTGATATTCTTGATAGAGATCATACGGCAAACCTTTTTTGCAGACGCTTGACCAGCAGCGAGGCGGAAAAGCTGATGATGAAGTAGACGACACCGGCGAAGATCAGGAACTCATTGGAGCGGCCGATGATGTCGCCGTTGGAGCGGGCGGAGTTGAGGAAGTCCACCAGGCCCACGGTGTAGACCAGCGAGGTGTCCTGGAACAGGATGATCGACTGTTGCAACAGCAACGGGGTCATCTTGCGGAACGCCTGGGGCAGGATGATCAGGCGCATGGTCTGGCCGTAGGTCATGCCCATCGCTTGCGCCGCGGCCATCTGGCCCTTGGGGATCGACTGCACGCCGGCCCGCACGATTTCGCAGAAGTACGCCGCCTCGAACATCATGAAGGCCACGACGCAGGAGGTGAACGCACCGATCGGGGTGTCTTCGCCGGTGATCCAGCGCAGCACGAACGGCACCGCCAGGTAGAACCAGGTGATCACCAGCAGCAGCGGGATCGAGCGGAAGTAGTTCACGTAGGCGCCGGCGAGGCGCGACAGCAGTTTGCTGGACGACAGGCGCATCAGCGCGAGGATCGTACCCAGGATGATGCCGCCGACCACGCCCATGACCATCAACTGCAAGGTCATGACCATGCCGTTCCACAGGCCCGGGATGGCGGGGATGATGCCGCTGAAATCGAAGTCCATTATTTACCCCCCACGGAGATCAGGCCGGGCACGGCGACTTTCTTCTCGACCACGCGCATCAGCAGCATCAGGCTCATGTTCAGGGTGAAATAGATCAGCGTGGCCAGGGTGAAGGCCTCGAACAGGTTGGCCGAGAACTCGGCGGTCTGTTTGGTTTGCGCCAGCAGTTCCATCAAGCCGATCAGGGACGCCACGGAGGAGTTCTTGAAGACGTTGAGGAATTCCGAGGTAAGCGGCGGAATGATGATCCGGTAGGCCTGGGGCAGCAGCACGTTCCAGTAGATCTGCGGCAGCTTGAAGCCCATGGCGCGTGCGGCGGATTCCTGGCCCCGTGGCAGCGCCTGGATGCCGGTACGCACTTGTTCGCACACCCGGGCAGCGGTGAACAGGCCCAGGCACACGACAACGCTCAGGTAGGCCGAGGTGGTCGGGTTGAGGTCTTGTTTGTACCAGTCCTGCAGGTTCTGCGGCAGCAGGTCGGGTATCAGGAAATACCAGATGAACAGCTGAACCAGCAGCGGTACGTTGCGAAACAGTTCCACGTAGCAGGTCGCGATGCCCGATACGATGCGGTTCGGCACGGTGCGCATGACGCCCAGAATGGACCCCAGCAGCAAGGCGATAATCCATGCCACGACGGCGATGGCAATGGTCCAGCCCAAGCCGGCGATGTACCAGTCGAGATAAGTCTCGCTGCCCACGCCGGTGGACTTGAAGAACACGCCCCAGTCCCAGTTGTAATTCATTAGGGTCTCCCCTCGAGATCGATCGATGTACAAGCACCCGCTTGGGGAAGATCCTTTCCCGCCCGGCGGTGAACGCCAGGCACACGCGATCGGCTCGAAAACCGCCAGGTCGAGTGTTCCAAAATTAAAGCCAGCAGGTAGCAACAGACGCCTGAGGGAGGGTTGGCTCCCTCAGGACATAAGCTTAGTCAGGTATCAGATTTTTACGTCAGGCGCTGGCTTGTCGCTTGGGTTGGCGATCAGATCCTTGACCTTGTCGCTCATCGGGAAGTTGAGGTTCAGGCCTTTTGGTGGAATCGGGCTCTCGAACCACTTGCTGTAGATCTTGTTGATCTCGCCGGACTTGTACAGGCCGACGATCGCGTCATCCACGGCCTTCTTGAAGGCTGGGTCGTCTTTGCGAACCATGCAGGCGTAGGCTTCGAAGGACTGTGGAGTACCGGTGATGACCCAGTCGTCCGGCTTCTTGGCCTTGGCTTCTTCACCGGCCAGCAGGGCGTCGTCCATCATGAAGGCAACGGCGCGGCCGCTTTCCAGCATCTGGAAGGATTCGCCGTGGTCCTTGGCGGAGATGACGTTCATGCCCATCTGCTTGTCGGCGTTCATCGCCTTGATGATGCGCTCGGACGTGGTGCCGGCGGTGGTCACGACGTTCTTGCCTTTCAGGTCGGCGAAATCGCTGTAGGACGGCTTGCCTTCCTTGTCTTTCTTGACCAGCAGGCGGGTGCCGATTTCGAAGATATTGACGGTGAAGTCAACCTGCTGGGCGCGCTCGGCGTTGTTGGTGGTGGAGCCGCACTCGATATCCGCGGTGCCGTTCTGGATCAGCGGGATACGGGTTTGCGAGGTGACCAGGTTGTACTTGGTCTTCAGGTCGGGTTTGTTCAGGTCTTTTTTCAGGGCTTCAACGATAGCCAGCTGAATGTCGTGGGAGTAGCCCACGGGTTTGCCCGAACCATCCGCGATATAGGAAAACGGAATGGAGCTGTCGCGGTGAGCGAGAGTGATCGTGCCGGAGTCGTTGATTTTCTTCAGTGTGCCGGTGAGTTCGGCGGCGAAAACTGGAGTGCTGATCAGAGCAGCAGCGATAGCTGCGCCCAGGATATGGGGAACGATGCGCATCAATACTTCCTCGACATTTGTTTTTTTTATGAGACCGGTTGGGACGGCCACGTTTTTATATAAACAGTACTGCGAAAGCCTGTGACGGCTCCTGAGGCGCCTCAGGCAATCGCCTACGAGTGTAGAGCATGAGTCGTGCCAGACCAGAAATAAAAGGTTAACCATATGATTTATATAGAGATTAACTTTGTGTTACGGGTTTTTTCTCCTGTTTTGGTCCGGCAAACCGAATAGGTTGAGCTATGGCGTTCGGAAAACCGAATGGCGGCGTGGGCCTGTATCGCCCATGAAAAAGCCCCGGGAGTGTGGCTCCCGGGGCTTTTGGGTGTGGCTCTGTCAGAACGTGTAGTCGGCCGACACCACTGCCGCGCGGCCATCGCCGGGCACTGCCCAACCGTTGTTGCGGATACGGGTGAGGTACTCCTTGTCGAACAGGTTGTTGATGTTCAGCTGCAGGTTCAACTGTTTGTTGACCTTGTAACCGAGCATCGCACGCTGCACCGCATAGCCGGGGGAAGTCGGCGAGTTGGCGGCGCTGACCAGGTACTGCTTGGTTTGCGCCGTGATGCCGTAGCCCACCTGGAAGTCGTAGGGCAGGTCGTACACCGTCCAGATGCTGGCTGCATGTTTGGGGGTGAAGGTCAGCGGCTCGCCTTTCTGCACGTCGATGCCGGTGGTCGCCAGGGTGTAATCGCTGGCGCTGCGCAGCACACGAGTGTTCAGGTAGGTGTAGTTGGCGAAGACTTTCCAGCGGTCAGTAAGTTGGCCGCTCAGGCCCAGCGCCACACCGTCTGCACGTGCCTTGCCGTCGAGGGTCTGGGTGCCGCTCAGGTTGCTCGGGTCATTGTCGGCGACTTTATAGTTGGTGCGGTCATTGCGGAAGATCGCGCCCGTCAGCGACAGGGCGTTGTCGAGCAGGTCCCATTTGGTGCCGATCTCATAGCTGACGGCGGTTTCCGGGGAAACATCGCAGTTGTTGGTGGCGATGCTTGAGCTTTTGGCCGGGGTGTAGCAACCCCCATTGACGCTGGCCTGGGACGGCGTCTTGCTGTTGCCGTAGGCGATATAGAAGCTGCCGTTTTCCACCGGTTTGTAGACCAGCGCCAGGCGGTAGGAGGTCAGGTCATCCGCCTGGCCGTAGCGAGTGCCGGGCGTTTCCACGCCAGTGCTGGAATAGGCATTGGTCACCGAGCTGCCGGCGTTGTGCTCGTAACGCAGGCCGCCGTTGATTTCCCACTGTGGGTTGAGCTTGAGCGTGTCGAAGGCATAGGCGGCGCGGTTGTTCAGCGCGCCGTCAATGTGGGCGGCCCGGGTGAAGTTGACGGGGCCGGACCATTCGGAGTTCGGGTCGCTGTAGCTGACCGGTGGTGGGACGATGGTGCTGCCGTTGGCGTTGGTCAGCCATTTACCGGTATCCGCCTCGTATTCCTCGCGGCTGATGGCGATGCCGGTCACCAGCGTGTGGTCGATGAACCCGGTGCTGAAGTGGCTGGTGACGTCGGTCTGGTTGGTGAACATCTTGTTCTGGGTGTTGCGCTCGTTACCCAGTGAGCCGCCGCTTGGCTGGAAGTAGCCCGGCTGCAGGCCTGCGGCGCAAGGGGCGCCGGTGATCTGGGTGCCGCTGGCCAGACAGCCGGTCAATGCACCTTCGGGGCCGGAAGCGCGCAGGTCCTGGCGCACCCGCTCGACGCGGGTGAAGTTGCGCACGGACACGGCGTCGTTGAAGTCGTGTTCGAGCTTCAAGCTGAACGAGTCCGAGGTGATTTGCTGGTCATTGATGTTGTGGTAGCCGTAGTAGTCACTCCAACCCACGCCCGGCATGGGCTTGCCGTTGTAGATCGGGATACCGTACTGCGGCGTGTTGTTGTCTTTCTGGTGCTCATAACTGACGGTGACACGTGTCGGCGTGCCCAGGCCAAACGCGATGGAGGGCGCGATGCCCCAGCGTTCGTAATCTTCATAATCGCGGCCAGGCACGTCGTTACCATGGGCCATCAGGTTCAGGCGGAACGCGGTGGTGTCGTTCAGCGTCTGGTTGGTGTCCAGGGTGGTGCGCTTGTAGTTATCGGTGCCGATGCCCGCACTGATGGTGGTTTTGTCGCGTAATTCCGGCTGTTTGCTCACCAGGTTGATGGTGCCACCGACCGCGCCGGAGCCGGAATACACCGAACTTGCGCCGCTGACGACTTCGACCTGCTCCAGGTTGAACGGGTCGGTTCGGCTGTACTGCGCGCTGTCACGCACGCCGTCTACGTAGATGTCGCCGCTGGCGGAGAAGCCGCGCAGGTTGATGCTGTCGCCATACCCGCTGCCGCCTTCGCCGGCCCCGAAGGTGATCCCCGGCACGGTGCTGAGCACGTCGCGCAGGGTCAGCAGGTTCTGGTCATGAATGACTTCCTTGGGCACCACCGTGATGGTCTGCGGCGTGTCGCGCAATGGCTCGGTGTACTTGGGGGAAGAAGGCGCCACAGGGTTGTAGACGCTCTGGCTTGGGGCCTGGCCTTCGATGCTGGTCGCGCCGAGTTGGATGACCCCTGTGTTGTCTTCTGGTGCGGGCTCCGCCGCGTAACTGAATCCTCCTTGCGCAGCCACTGCCAGGCCCACTGCCGACGCGAGCAAATGCCGCGATGAGAGGGGGGCAGAACTGATGCCGGTAGCCATTGAGTAATCTCTTGTTGGTGTTAGTGAGATGCGATCGTAATTGATAAGCGATCTCAAATGTAATACTTTGTAACCAAATAAATCATGAAACTTTTTGCGGTCCTTGATCGCTACTCGGGGCAGGAATGCAGAGCGCACAGCCAGGCAGCGAGCCCTCGGATATCGGTGATAACCCGCGTGCCTATGTGCGCTGGGTGATGCATGCGGCACAGCTGGGAGATGCCGACGCACAGGCGACCCTGGCCCAGCTGCTGCTCGACGGTCGTGGCGTGCAGAAGGATGAGGCGCTGGGGTTGAGCTGGTTTCGCATCGCTGCGCGGCAGCGTCACCCCATGGCGATCAACATGATCGGGCGCTGCCTGGAGAATGGCTGGGGCTGCGAGGTCGACTTGGAAGACAGTGCGCGGCATTACCGCAAGGCTGCCGATCTGGGGCTGGATTGGGGTTTGTATAACTACGGCCAGTTGCTGACGCGTGGCCGTGGTGTGGAGCGTGACCTTGTCGCGGCATATGAACTGTTCCGCCAGGCTGCGGCCAAGGGGCACGCCAAGTCGATGAACCTGTTGGGTCGGTTCCACCATGAAGGCGTGGTAGTGCCCAAGGATGTTCAACTGGCGCGCCAGTGGTATCAGCGCTCAGCCGAGGCCGGGGATTTTCGCGGGCAATACAACCATGCTGCGGAGCTGGCTCACGACGGCGACGACGTGCAGGCCTGCCTATGGTTGGAGCGGGCTCTCGCGACGGCCACGCCAGGCTTTTTGCAGGCGGCTTATCCCGTGTTGCTGGGCTCTGCCTTCAGCGGGATTCGTGAAATGGGCCTGCGCTATCAGCGTCATCTGCAGGCATGAAAAAGCCCCTGGACCTTTCGGTGCAGGGGCTTTTTTACGTCGGGCTGATCAGGCCGCTTCGATCTTGCCGCGGTTGTGCTCAACCTTGGACAGGTAACGCTGCACGTTCTCCTGCTCCTGCGGCGTGGTGAACAGGCCCAGCTTGCTGCGGCGCCACAGGATGTCCTGGGGCTGAGTGGCCCATTCTTCAGCGCACAGGTAATCGACTTCGCGGGTGTACAGGCCGCCACCGAGGTGGTCTCCCATGTCCGCCAGCGATTGCACGCCTTCCAGCAGGCGCCAGGTGCGGCTGCCGTAAGTGGTGGACCAGCGACGGGCAATCTCGCTCGGCACCCAGTCGTATTTGCTACGGATTGCATCGGCCAGGGCTTCTGGCGTGCTCATGTTTTCGCCGCCGGGCAGGGTGGCTGTAGCTGTCCAGCTTGGGCGCATCTGCGTGAAGTAAGGCGCCAGTTGTGCCATCGCCGATTCGGCCAGCTTGCGGTAGGTGGTCAGCTTGCCGCCGAACACCGACAGCAACGGCGCCTCGCCCGAGGTGCCGGACAGCGCCAGGGTGTAGTCGCGGGTCACGGCCGACGGGTTGTCGGACTCGTCGTTGCACAGCGGGCGCACGCCGGAATAGGTGTGCACGATGTCATCGCGGCTCAGCTGCTTCTTGAAGTGCGCGTTGACCACGTTGAGCATGTAGTCGGTTTCACCTTCGGTAATCGCCACTTTCGCCGGGTCGCCGGTGTATTCGCGGTCGGTGGTGCCGATGATGGTCAGGTGATTCAGGTACGGAATGGTGAAGACGATACGCTGGTCTTCGTTCTGCAGGATGTGCGCGTGGGCGCCTTCATACAGCTTCGGTACGATCAGGTGGCTGCCCTGGATCAGACGGATGCCGTAGGGCGAATCCAGCTTCAAGTCATCCTTGATGAACTTGGCCACCCACGGGCCGGCGGCGTTCACCAGCGCTCGGGCGCGGATCGAGAACAGGCTGCCGTCGGCACGTTCCATGTTCATTTCCCACAGGCCTTTGCTGCGGTGTGCGCTGACGCAACGGGTCTGGGTGTGGATGTGCGCACCCTTTTCCCGCGCAGCCATGGCGTTGAGTACTACAAGGCGGGCGTCGTCGACCCAGCAATCGGAGTATTCGAAGCCTTTGGTGATTTCGCTTTTCAGCGGGCTGTCGGGGCCGAACTTGAGGCTCTTGGAGCCTTCGAGTTTTTCCCGCTTGCCCAGATGATCATACAGGAACAGGCCGGCGCGAATCATCCATGCCGGACGCAGGTGCGGGCGGTGGGGCAATACAAAGCGCATCTGCTTGACGATGTGCGGGGCCTTGGCCAACAGCACCTCACGTTCAGCCAGGGCTTCGCGCACCAGGCGGAATTCGTAATGCTCCAGGTAACGCAGGCCACCGTGGATCAGCTTGCTGCTCGCGGAGGAAGTGTGGCTGGCCAGGTCGTCCTTTTCGCAAAGGAATACCGACAAACCGCGACCGGCTGCGTCTGCTGCAATCCCGACGCCATTGATCCCGCCACCGATAACGGCGACGTCATAGACTTCGGCAAGCGGTGGGGCAGGCAAGGTAGAAGGGTTCATCGGCTGGCCTCGCAATCTTTTTCGTATTGGAATTCGAACATAAATGTTCATTTGCGAAAATGGTAGCTTATAAACGCAGGCACAGCCAGCCCGCTTCGATTGAAAATACTGATCGAAGGGCGAAGAAAGGAAAATTTGTGAACATCAGGGGGCAGGACACCCCCTGTATAGGCTTACACCACTTCCAGCCGAATCTTGTGCTGATTCAACAGTTGCACCAGTGCCGGGACCGGCTGCTGATCGGTAACCAAGCAATCAATCAAACTGATCGGTCCCAGACGAATCATGGCGTTGCGCCCGAATTTGCTGGAGTCCGCCGCCAGGATCACCTTGCGCGCATTGGCAATGATCGCCTGGGAAACCCGTACTTCCTGATAATCGAAGTCCAGAAGGCTGCCGTCTTCATCGATACCGCTGATGCCCACCAAGGCGAAATCGACCTTGAACTGGTTGATGAAATCAACGCTGGCCTGGCCTACCACACCGCCATCCCGGCGCACGTTGCCGCCGGTCAGGAGTACGTCGAAGTCGTCTTTGGCACTCAGCATCATGGCGACGTTGAGGTTATTGGTGATGATTTTCAGGTGGCTGTGGTTAAGCAGCGCACGCGCGATCGATTCGGTGGTGGTACCGATGTTGATAAACAGCGAGGCGTGATCGGGGATTTGCGCGGCGATGGCTTCGCCGATGCGCTGTTTTTCGTCGCGCATCTGGTCGGCACGCATGGCGTACGCGGTGTTTTCAACGCTGGAATCATAGGCTGCGCCGCCATGGTAGCGGCGCAACAGATTGGCTTCCGCCAGTTGATTGATATCGCGGCGGATGGTTTGCGGGGTGACAACGAAGATCTGCGCCATTTCCTCGATACTCACATAGCCGCGTTCGCGAACCAGTTCGAGGATTTGTTGCTGGCGGGGAGGCAGATTCATGGTGCGTCCTTTGGGCTGCCGTAAAAAGTGGCCCATGATGACGCAGGAATCTGCTCCCTGCCAGTTACAACCCTATGCGCGTCCGGCGCTTGGCTTATTCAGCGCCTTCGTGGGGTTCCCAGTCGCGGGTGCGGCTGACTGCTTTCTGCCAGCCGGCGTAGAGTTTTTCCTTCGCTGCTTCTTCCAGCTGCGGTTCGAATTGACGCTCGATTACCGCCTTGCCACGCAGTTCGTCCAGGCTGCCCCAGAAACCGCACGCCAGGCCGGCCAGGTAGGCGGCGCCCAACGCGGTGGTTTCGCGCATTTGTGGGCGTTCAACCTGGGTACCGAGGATGTCGGCCTGGAACTGCATCAGGAAGTTGTTGGCGACCGCGCCACCGTCTACCCGCAGGGATTTGAGGCGTTCGCCGGAATCCTGCTGCATGGCATCGAGTACGTCACGGGTCTGGTAGGCAATCGACTCCAGGGCTGCACGGATGATGTGATCCACGCGTACGCCACGGGTCAGTCCGAACAGCGCGCCACGGGCATACGGGTCCCAGTACGGAGCGCCCAGGCCGGTGAAGGCTGGCACCAGGTACACGCCGTTGCTGTCCTTGACCTTGCCGGCGAAGTATTCGGTGTCGGTGGCATCGGCGATGATCTTCAACTCATCACGCAGCCATTGCACGGTGGAACCGCCGTTGAACACGGCGCCTTCCAGGGCGTAGGCCACTTCGCCACGCGGGCCGCAGGCGATGGTGGTGAGCATGCCGTGCTTGGATTTCACCGCCTTGTCGCCGGTGTTCATCAGCAGGAAGCAGCCGGTGCCGTAGGTGTTTTTCGCCTGGCCCGGTTCTACGCACATTTGGCCAAACAGCGCCGCCTGCTGGTCACCGGCGATACCGCCGATGGCGATACCGCTTTTGGTGCGACCATAGATTTCCGAGGAAGACTTCACTTCCGGCAGCATTTCGCGCGGCACGTCGAGAATCTCCAGCATCTTGGCATCCCACTCCAGCGTGTGGATGTTGAAGAGCATGGTGCGCGAGGCGTTGGTGTAGTCGGTGACGTGGGTCTTGCCGCCGGTAAATTTCCAGATCAGCCAGCTGTCGATGGTGCCGAACAGCAGCTCGCCGTTACGCGCACGTTCGCGGCTGCCTTCGACGTTGTCGAGGATCCACTTGAGCTTGGTGCCGGAGAAGTACGGGTCGGTGACCAGGCCGGTGGTGTCGTTGATGTATTGTTCGTGGCCGTCGCGCTTGAGCTGCTGGCAGATCTCGGTGCTGCGGCGGCATTGCCAGACGATCGCGTTGTAGATCGGGCGGCCGGTGATTTTGTCCCAGACCACGGTGGTTTCACGCTGGTTGGTGATACCGATGGCCGCGACCTGGTCATGGTGCAGGCCGGCTTGTGCCAGGGCCTCGACCATCACCGCGCTCTGGGTAGCGAAAATCTCCATCGGGTCATGTTCGACCCAGCCGGCTTGCGGGTAATGCTGGGTGAATTCACGCTGGGCGGTGCAGACCACGTTGGCGTCACGATCGAAGATGATCGCCCGGGAACTGGTGGTGCCCTGATCGAGGGCAATGATGTAGTTCTTATTCTGAATGTCGGTCATGTCGATTGCCTTGGACGGAGAATAGGGAAGTCAGTAAACAGCCTGGGCCGCAAAAGGGCAGTACGGTCCAGGCTATCGCATCAGGAAGTACGGGTTTTGGCGGTGGCAGCCGCGTCGGTTGCATCAGTTGTAGCAGGTGCGGCGCTGGGCAGGTGACGGGCAATCAGCCCGCGATAGGCGGCAGCACCGAGGCAGGCGCCGACAATCGGCGCAAAGATCGGAATCAGGAAGTAAGGAATGTCGCGCCCGCCAGTGAAAGCCATTTCACCCCAACCGGCGAAAAAGGTCATCAGCTTGGGGCCGAAGTCACGGGCCGGGTTCATCGCAAAGCCGGTCAGCGGGCCCATGGCACTGCCAATCACGGCGATCAGCAAACCAATCAGCAGCGGCGCCAACGGGCCGCGGGGCAGGCCGTTGTTGTCATCGGTCAGGGCCATGATCACGCCCATCAGGATCGCGGTGATGACCATTTCCACCAGGAACGCCTGGGCCGTGCCCAGCAGCGGATGCGGGTAGGTGGAGAACACCGACGCCAATTCCAGGCTGGCCTGGGTGCCGCGAATCATGTGGTGGGTTTGTTCGTAATCGAAAAACAGGTTGCTGTAGAGCGTGTAAACCAACGCGGCCGAACAGAAGGCCCCGGCGACTTGGGCAATGATGTAGAACGGCAGTTTGCGCTTGTCGAAATCGGCAAAGATGCACAGGGCGATACTGACCGCCGGATTGAGGTGAGCCCCGGAAATACCGGCGCTCAGGTAGATCGCCATGCTGACGCCGATCCCCCAGATGATACTGATTTCCCACAACCCAAAGCTGGCACCCGCGACCTTGAGCGCAGCAACACATCCGGTACCGAAGAAGATCAGCAACGCAGTGCCCAGGAATTCGGCCATGCATTGACTTGAAAGTGAAGGCTGTTGAAGAGCAGTTGTCATGGAAAACCTCTGTTTTTGTTGTTGTCTGGCGTTTTGCCGCAACGGGCAATCGGCGATTTTCACCGTGGCGAGGATCCCCATCCTGTTCGCGGCTTACTGCTGTGAATCCGTAGGTGCATTCCTACAGTATTCGTAAACGAAAAAATATAGACAAGAATGACGGCTGTCAAAGGTCGAAAGTGAACGATCGGTCATTTTGTAATTATTGGTGTGATGAATGATCGTGCCGTGGGCGCGGGAAGCGGCAGGGAAGGTGCGCGTGAGCGCGTGGCAGAGGGCTTCGGACTAGAGCCTTTTGCTTGTTGTTGGCCTAGAATTGGCTGTCTGTTTTTTCACCTTTTTGCCAAGCCTGGAGCCCACATGACGCCCGCATTGGACCTGTTGAAAAAAGTTCGCGCCGAACATCGAATTCACAGTTACGAACATGACCCCAAGGCAGCGTCCTATGGTCTGGAGGCCGCGGAAAAATTGGGCCTGGACCCGGCGCAGGTGTTTAAGACCCTGCTGGCCAGCAGTGAAAAAGCCGAGCTGCTGGTGGCGGTTGTGCCGGTCGTCGGAAGTTTGGATTTAAAGGCGTTGGCGCAGGCGGCGGGGGTAAAAAAGGTCGAGATGGCAGACCCGGCAGCGGCGCAACGGGCCACCGGTTACTTGTTGGGCGGCATCAGCCCGCTGGGGCAGAAGAAACGCCTGCGCACCTTCATCGATGTGACGGCGCAGTCGTTTCCGACAATTTTTATCAGTGCGGGGAGAAGGGGGCTTGAGGTGGAGTTGGCAGCGACAGTGCTGGCCGAACACACCCAGGCCAAGTTCGCGGAAATTGGCCGGGCGTGATGCGTTGACGTCAGGAGGCGGTGCTGTAGCGGCGAACGCCTGACTCAACCTGAGGGATTTGTGCTGCGGTACTGCCTGAGGCCTGGAACAACACCAGGTGCTCGGCTGCCACGCGAATGCCCACGTCGGCACCGACCAAGTGATCGGCGTGGCTGGGGAAGATCGACTCCAGCTGAGCGCCTGTCGGCAGCTGCAAGCGATACAGGGTCGACGCGCCGAGGAACGTCTTGCCGACAATCCGCGCCTTCAAGGCGCTGTCCGGTGCATAAACGATGTCGTCCGGGCGCAGCAACACATCCACCGCGCCGCCGGTTGGCCAGGTGTAGGCACGATTGCCGCGCAACTCCCCCAGTTCGGTGGTAACCGATTCCGGCGTGTTCAACTGCCCGCGAATGAAGTAACCCTGGCCAATGAAGCTGGCGACAAAGGGTGTCAGCGGTTCGTGATAGAGGTTGTAGGGCGTATCCCACTGCTCCAGGCGACCCTCCTTGAACACACCGACATGGTCACTCACTGCGAAGGCTTCTTCCTGGTCGTGGGTCACCAGAATCGCACTGGTGCCCCGCGCCTTGAGGATATCGCGTACTTCGTGGCTGAGTTTGCGCCGCAGTTCGCCGTCGAGGTTGGAGAAGGGTTCGTCCAGCAGCAACAATTGCGGTTCCGGCGCCAGGGCGCGAGCCAGGGCGACGCGTTGCTGCTGGCCGCCCGAGAGTTCGTGGGGGAAGCGCTTGCCGAGGTTTTTCAGGTTCACCAGTTCCAGCAATTCAGCGACCACACGCTCTTTTTGCGGGTGCTTGCGAATGCCGAAGGCGATGTTGTCGGCCACGCTGAGGTGTGGAAACAGCGCGTAGTCCTGGAACACCATGCCGATCCGACGTTTCTCCGGGGCCAGTGTGAAACCGGCGCTGGAAATGACTTCGCCTGCCAGGCTGATCTCGCCTTCATGCACCGGCTCAAACCCGGCAATCGCTCGCAGCGTGGTGGTCTTGCCGCAGCCCGAGGAGCCCAGCAGGCAACCGATGTCGCCAGCGTTGAGGTGCAGATTGAGGTTCTGCACCACCCGTTGGTCTTGATAGCCGCATGCCAGATTGCGCAGGTTCAGCAGTAGTGGCTGGCTCATGCAGGACGGTACGCCGGCGCAACCAGAAACTCGAGCAGGGCTTTTTGTGCGTGCAGGCGGTTTTCCGCCTGGGCCCAGGCTACTGAACGTTGATCGTCCAGCAGGTCGAGACTGATTTCTTCGCCACGGTGGGCGGGCAGGCAGTGCATGAACAGCACGTCCGGCGCGGCCAGGTCGAGCAGGGCGCGGGTGACCTGGAACGGGGCGAAGAGCTTGAGGCGCTTGGCGGTTTCCTCTTCCTGGCCCATGGAGGTCCACACGTCGGTGCTCACCAGGTGTGCGCCGATGACCGCCTCACGCGGGTCGCGGACGATGGTCACGCGGTCGCCGGCCTCGGCCAGGAAGCGTGCATCCGGCTCGTAGCCTTCAGGGCAGGCAACGCGCAATTTGAAGTCGAACTGGATCGCCGCTTCTATATAGCTGTTGCACATGTTGTTGCCGTCGCCGATCCAGGCCACGGTCTTGCCCTGGATCGAGCCGCGCTGTTCGAGGAAGGTTTGCATGTCGGCCAGCAACTGGCAGGGGTGCAGGTCATCGGACAGGCCGTTGATCACTGGCACTCGGGAGTTGGCGGCAAATTCGGTCAGGGTGCTGTGGGCGAAGGTACGGATCATCACCGCATCCAGCATGCTCGACATCACGATCGCGCAATCGCTGATCGGCTCGCCACGGCCCAGTTGGGTATCGCGAGGTGACAGGAAGATAGCCTGGCCGCCGAGCTGAATCATGCCGGCTTCGAAAGACACGCGGGTGCGGGTGGACGACTTCTCGAAAATCATCCCGAGCACGCGGTTTTTCAAAGGCTCGAACAGTACGCCGCGGTTACGCAGGTCTTTAAGCTCAATGCCTCGACGGAGCACGCTGACCAGCTCTTCGGGCGTGCAATCCATCAGGGAGAGAAAGTGCCTTGCGCTCATCATTAACTACCTTTTTGCAACAGACCGCAGATACTCAAAGCCTGGTTTATTTTGAAAACGGGCGAGACCTGCGGCGAAAGCCGCACGGGGCGACGAAATAGGGGAAGGCGCGATCTTATAATTAAATGTCGCGTCTTACCAATAGGGCTACAGTTTTTAGGGGAGTTCAAGGACGCGGGGAGGGCGCTTTTGAAGCCTGTTTCCTGACAGCAGCGGGTCATTTGTACACTGGCGCTGCGCCACATTGCAATGCGTGAGGGCGGGCTGAGGCCGGGCTGCGTCGGTTTCAGCGGGCTGCCGGAGGCTTCTGAAACATTTCCTGATGTTTCCTCATGGCCTGGCCTGATGCCCCTGGATTCACACGACGAACGTTGCTGGCGCTGCTGCCCCGGGCGGGCCATAGTTTTCGTCCGAAGCGCCTAGCCCACAATAAAAGAGACTGGCCATGACCAAGACTCTCCACCACCGTGCCTGCCATCTGTGCGAAGCCATCTGCGGCCTCACACTGGAGACCACCCAGGGCGAAGACGCAAGCCTGGCGATCACTTCGATCAAGGGCGACCCCCTGGATACGTTCAGCCGTGGCCATATCTGCCCCAAGGCCGTGGCCCTGCAAGACATCCAGAATGACCCGGACCGCCTGCACCAGCCCATGTTGCGGGTGGGCAGCGAATGGCAGCCGATCCCGTGGGAAGACGCCTTTGTACTTGTAGCCGAGCGCCTGGCCGCGATTCAAGCGCGTCACGGGCAGAATGCTGTGGCGGTGTACCAGGGCAATCCGAGCGTGCACAACTATGGCCTGATGACCCACAGCAACTACTTCCTTGGCCAGCTGAAGACCCGCAATCGTTTTTCCGCCACCTCGGTGGACCAGTTACCCCACCACCTCACCAGCCACCTGATGTACGGCCACGGCCTGTTGCTGCCGATCCCGGACATCGACCATACCGATTTCATGCTGATCCTCGGCGGCAACCCGTTGGCGTCCAACGGCAGCATCATGACCGTGCCGGATGTGGAGAAACGCCTGAAGGCCATCCAGGCTCGCGGCGGCAAAGTCGTGGTGGTTGATCCGCGCCGCAGCGAGACGGCGGCGATGGCCGACCAGCATCTGTTCGTGCGCCCGGGCGGTGATGCGGCGTTGTTGTTCGGATTGCTCAATACACTGTTTGCCGAGAACCTGACCCGTGACAGTCACCTGCCGGTGGACGGCCTGGATGACGTGCGCCACGCCGTGGCCGGATTCACCGCCGAGGCCATGAGCCGTCAATGTGCGGTACCCGCCGAGCAGATCCGCCAGTTGGCCCGGGACTTTGCGGCGGCTGAAAGGGCTGTGTGTTATGGCCGCATGGGCGTTTCGACCCAGGCGTTCGGCACTCTGTGCCATTGGCTGGTGCAGTTGATCAACCTGGTGACCGGCAATCTGGATCGAGTCGGCGGGGCCTTGTGCACCACGCCGGCAGTCGATCTGGTGGCTTCCACCTCCGGCGGGCACTTCAATCGCTGGCAAAGCCGGGTTTCCGGGCGACCCGAGTACGGGGGCGAGCTGCCGGTATCGGCACTGGCTGAAGAAATGCTCACTGAGGGTGAAGGGCAAATCCGTGCGCTGGTGACGGTGGCGGGCAATCCGGTGCTCTCCACGCCCAACGGCCGGCAACTGGAGCAGGCGCTGGATGGCCTGGAGTTCATGGTCAGCATCGACCTGTATATCAACGAGACCACGCGTTATGCCGACCTGATCCTGCCGTCCACCTCGGCCCTGGAAAACGATCACTACGACACCACCTTCAATATGTTCGCGGTGCGTAACGTCACCCGTTTCAATCGCGCCATCCTGCCGAAACCCGAGGGTGCGTTGCATGACTGGGAAATCTTCGTCGGCCTGGCCCGGGCGTTTGCCGAGAAGACGGGTAATACACTCAAACCGACGATGCCGCCTGCGCAGATGATCGACTTCGGGCTGCGGGCCGGGCCTTATGGTGACAGGTTGTCCATTGCCGCGCTGGCCGATCACCCTCATGGCCTGGACCTCGGGCCGCTGAAACCCAACCTCGCAGGCCGCCTGAAAACCGCCAATGGCCATCTGCAGGCCGCACCATCGGTAATCCTCGCCGACCTGGCGCGCTTTGCCGCGCAGCCGGTGCCCGAGGTGAATGAGTTGCTGCTGATCGGCCGCCGGCATGTGCGCAGCAACAACTCCTGGATGCATAACTACCACCGGCTGGTGAAGGGCAAGCCTCGCCATCAACTGCTGATGCATCCGGATGACCTAGCCCATCGCCAGTTGACTGACGGGCAGCGGGTACGGGTCAGCTCGCGGATCGGCATGATCGAGGTGGAAGTGTTGGCCAGTCTCGACATGATGCCCGGCGTGGTCAGCCTGCCTCACGGTTGGGGCCACGGCCGCCCTGGCGTGCAGATGACCATCGCCAGCGGGCAGCCGGGGGCGAGCGCGAATGACCTGACGGATGAGCGGCAACTGGATGAGCTGTCGGGCAACGCAGCGTTGAACGGCGTGCCGGTGCAGGTGGCGGCGGCGTAAGGATTGTCTGTCGGGGAGTCCGAGCGTCACGCTGGGGTTTGCGTTACAATGCGCCACCGTGCCGACCCATGAGTCGGAAAGTTCCAGCCGAGGTGTTCCATGGATATCATCGAAACGATCAAAGAGCAGATTGCCAACAACACTATTCTGCTTTACATGAAGGGCGCCCCTAACGCTCCCCAGTGTGGCTTCTCCGCAAAGGCTTCCCAGGCAATCATGCAATGTGGCGAGAAGTTCGCCTACGTGGATATCCTGCAGAACCCGGAAATCCGCGCCAACCTGCCGAAGTACGCCAACTGGCCAACCTTCCCGCAGCTGTGGGTTGCCGGTGAGCTGGTCGGCGGTAGCGACATCATCACCGAAATGGCGGCTGATGGTTCGTTGCAGGCACTGATCAAAGACGCAGCGGCCAAAGCAGCTGCGAAGACCGAAGCCTGATTTGTTTTAGGCCGCGGCAATAAAAAGCCCCGCTTCTCGAAAGAGAGCGGGGCTTTTTAGTGGCCGGGAATTGAAGGGTTATTCACCCATCTGCGATTGCAGGTAATTCTCGATAGTCACTTTGTCGATCAGGCCGATTTGGGTTTCCAGCCAGTCGATGTGTTCTTCCTGGTCTTCAAGGATATCTTCCAGCAGTTCACGGCTGCCGAAGTCGCCCTTGGATTCGCAATGAGCAATGGCGGCCTTCAGGTCGGTGTGGCTCTTGCGCTCGAAGTTCAGGTCGCAGTTGATCATTTCCTGGGTGTGCTCGCCGATGTTCAGCTTGCCCAGGTCCTGCACGTTCGGCAGGCCTTCCAGGAACAGGATGCGCTTGATCAGCGCGTCAGCGTCCTTCATGGCCTTGATGGATTCTTTGTATTCACGCTTGCCCAGCTTTTCCAGGCCCCAATCGTCATACATGCGCGCATGCAGGAAGTACTGATTGATCGCGACCAGTTCATTGGCAAGGATTTTGTTGAGTTGCTGGATGACTGTGATGTCGCCTTTCATGATTGGGGTCCTGCCCTGTATTAGCTGTATATAAGGCGGAGTTTGAGCTGCGCATTTACTACTGTCAAACCTAAGTTATTGAATAATAAATGAAAATTAATCGGAATAAGAATGTTTGTGTTCCGCGTCTTGGCGCTAACTGTTTGAATTTCGGGCATAAAAAAACCGGACACTAAGTCCGGTTCTTTAAAACACGCTGATTAAGCGTGTGTAAATTCTGCTGAGTAGGGGATCGCAGCCTGGGCAGTTTGCAGCTGCGTCAGGGTTTCCCGTACCACTTGCTTGGCGAGGCAGGCGCATTTGCCGCATTGGCTGGCAACGCCGGTGGTTTCACGTACTTCCTTGTAGCTGCAGCAACCTTCGTAGATTGCTTCGCGGATTTGTCCGTCGGTGACGCCAGTGCAAAGGCAGACATACATAAGGGAGAACCATCGCGGTTTAAGGCTTAAGTGCGACGGATCTTAATGTTAACGAGAATGATTGTCAAAGTAGTTTCTCAAGCCTTGGTGTTTGCACGCGGCTTCACTGACGAACGGCTTTTTTCCGGTATGATGGTCGGTCTTCACGAAGCGTGATCACGTCACAGGCTTGTCGTTTAGCTGCGGCACACTGGGACGGATCCTTTTACTTCAGTCACCACCATCAGGAGATACCCAATGAGCGTACTCGTCGGCAAACAAGCCCCGGATTTCGACGTACCCGCCGTCCTCGGCAATGGCGAAATCGTAGACAGCTTCAAACTGTCTGAAGCCATCAAAGGCAAATACGGCCTGGTGTTCTTCTACCCGCTGGACTTCACCTTCGTCTGCCCATCGGAGCTGATCGCCCTGGATCACCGCATGGACGATTTCAAGGCGCGTAATGTTGAAGTGGTTGCCGTTTCCATCGACTCCCATTTCACCCACAACGCCTGGCGCAACACCGCCATCAATGATGGCGGCATCGGCAAAGTCAAATACACCATGGCTGCCGACATGAAGCACGACATCGCCAAGGCCTACGACGTTGAGTCCGAAGGCGGCGTGGCATTCCGTGGCGCGTTCCTGATCGACGACAAGGGCGTTGTACGCTCGCAGATCATCAACGACCTGCCGCTGGGCCGTAACATGGAAGAGCTGATCCGTCTGGTCGACGCCCTGCAATTCCACGAAGAGCACGGCGAAGTCTGCCCTGCCAACTGGAAAAAAGGCGACAAGGGCATGAACGCTTCGCCAGAAGGCGTTGCGGCTTACCTGACCGAGAACGCTGGCAAGCTGTAAGCCACGTTCGAAGCAAAAAAAACCGGCCTGAGAAGGCCGGTTTTTTTATGTGCGGGATTTGGCTTCAGTCGCCGAAGTCTTCCCAGCCGCCCATCTGTTTCCAACGGTTGACGATGCCGCAGAACAGCTCGGCGGTCTTCTCGGTGTCGTAGCGGGCCGAGTGGGCCTCACGACCGTCGAAGTCGATACCGGCAGCCTGGCAGGCCTTCGCCAGCACGGTCTGGCCATAGGCCAAACCGGCCAGGGTCGCAGTGTCGAAGCTGGAGAACGGGTGAAACGGGTTGCGTTTCATGTCCAGGCGCGCCACGGCGGCGTTGAGGAAGCCCAGGTCGAAGCTGCTGTTGTGGCCCACCAGGATCGCGCGTTTGCAGCCATTGGCCTTCAGGGCCTTGCGTACGCCACGGAAGATGTCGGTCAGCGCCGCTTCTTCACTGACGGCCATGCGCAGTGGGTGATCAAGCTTGATCCCGGTGAATTCCAGGGCCGCCGCTTCGATGTTGGCGCCTTCGAACGGCTCGACGCGGAAGAAGTGGGTGTGTTCCGGGAACACGAAACCCTGTTCATCCATGCCGATGGTCGTGGCGGCGATTTCCAGCAGCGCGTCAGTGGCGCAATTGAAGCCGCCGGTTTCTACGTCGATGACAACCGGCAGGTAGCCACGGAAACGCTCGGCCATCGGGTGACGGGAACCGCCACCACCGCCGCCGTGTTCCTGGTCGTCGTCGTAATGGTCTTCACTCACGGGTGTTCCTCCAGCAGGCGCCAGCGCAGTGTTTCACCGGCGCGCAGCGGGATAACGGTCAGCTCGCCAAACGGCAGGCTGGTGGGGGCGGTCCAGTCTTCACGGACCAGGGTAATGCGGTCTGTATTCGCCGGCAGGCCATAGAAACGCGGGCCGTTGAGGCTGGCGAACCCTTCAAGCTTGTCCAGGGCGTTGCGTTGTTCGAACGCTTCGGCATACAACTCGATCGCCGCATAGGCGGTATAGCAACCGGCACAACCACACGCGGCTTCCTTGGCGTGTTGGGCGTGAGGTGCAGAGTCGGTACCGAGGAAAAATTTCTCGCTGCCACTGGTGGCGGCATCGAGCAGCGCTACCTGGTGCGTGTTGCGCTTGAGAATCGGCAGGCAATAGAAGTGCGGCCGAATCCCGCCCACCAGCATGTGGTTGCGGTTGTACAGCAGGTGATGCGCGGTGATGGTCGCGCCGACGTTGGCCGAAGCCTCGGTGACGAACTGCACGGCATCGGCGGTGGTGATGTGCTCGAACACCACCTTGAGGGTTGGGAACAGCTCGACAACTCGGCGCATGTGCTCGTCGATGAAGATCTTTTCACGATCGAACACATCGACATCGCCACGGGTGACTTCACCGTGGATCAGCAACGGCATGCCCACTTCGGCCATGGCTTCGATGGCCGGCAGGATCTTGTCGATACTGGTGACGCCGGAATCGGAGTTGGTGGTCGCGCCGGCCGGGTACAGCTTGGCGGCGTGCACGAAACCACTGGCCTTGGCCTGGCGGATTTCTTCGGGCTGGGTGCGGTCGGTCAGGTACAGCACCATCAACGGTTCGAAGCGGCTGCCGGCCGGTCGTGCAGCGAGAATGCGCTGGCGATAGGCGTCGGCTTCCGCGGCGTTACGCACCGGAGGTACCAGGTTAGGCATGATGATGGCGCGGCCAAACGTGCGCGCTACATCGGCCACGGTTTGGGGCAACGCAGCACCATCGCGAAGATGAATATGCCAGTCGTCGGGACGCAGCAGGGTCAGGCGGTCGGACATTGGGGATTCCAGGCGGGTCAATCTGGTGGGAATGCTACCGGAAAAGACTCTTGCAGGCACTCGCTATCAAGTTTTGCAGGATGCGACCGATATCCCTGGGTATGCCTTAACGATGTATGACGCCTTGATGTGTTGTAGAAACCAGTGGAGCCTCCCGTGCGCCAGCATTATCTAGCCCTGCTCAGTGTGTTCGCCAGCCTGCCCGCGATGGCCCTCACGTTCCAGACACGTCTGGAGAATATTGAGTGGAAAGTGGAGGGCGATAAATTCGAGTGCCGCTTGACCCAGCCGATCACCGATTTCGGCTCGGGCGAGTTCGTGCGCCGGGCCGGCGAGCAGGCGACGTTTCGCCTGAAAGCCTTTAACGGCTCGTTGGGTGCCGGTTCCGCAACCCTGTTGGCGGCGGCTGCGCCGTGGCAGCCGGGGCGTGGCGATATCAACCTGGGGGCGGTGCGTGTCGGCAGTGGCGATGTGCTGTTCAACAGCTCCCAGGCCCAGGCCGGGCGTTTGTTTACCGGCCTGCTCGAAGGGCGCAGCCCGACGGTGCGCCACTATAGCCGCGACGGCGGTTACTCCGAGATCCGCCTGCTGCCGGCGAAATTCAGCAAGGCCTACAACGACTACCAACTCTGCACCACCAAGCTGCTGCCGATGAATTTCGAGCAGGTCAAACAGACCGAGGTGGGTTTCCCGGGTGGCGGCATCGAACTGGACGCGGCGGCCAGGAAAAAGCTCTCGGTGATTCTCGAATTCATGAAAGCCGACCCGACGGTTAACCACGTCGAGTTGAATGGCCACTCCGACAACAGCGGCAATCGCCTGACCAATCGCGACGTTTCGCGGCGTCGTGCATTGGCGGTAATGGATTACTTCAAGGCCAATGGCATCCAGGAATCGCAGATTACCCTGCGCTTTCATGGCGAAAGCTATCCGCTGGCGCCGAACACCAACGCGGCCAACCGGGCGAAAAACCGCCGGGTGAATATTCAGCTCGAACGGGTGGCAGCGCCCGAGAAACCGGCGCCCCAGGCCAAGGCGCCAGGCAACGCTGCCGCCACCTCATAAGGTGCGGCGTTTCGTCGCCCGCTCGACATAATCTGTCGCTTTATCTTCATTTGCTGTCGCGCCTCTGTAATTTCACGGTTTTGGTCGGTAGAATCGACGCCTTTCCGTACAACCCCGTGGAGTGATGGCATGGCCGACGTAAACAAGGTCGTTCTCGCGTATTCCGGCGGCCTGGACACTTCGGTGATCCTCAAGTGGCTGCAGGATACTTATAACTGTGAAGTGGTGACCTTCACCGCTGACCTGGGTCAGGGCGAAGAGGTCGAACCTGCACGTGCCAAGGCGCAAGCCATGGGCGTGAAAGAGATCTACATTGACGACCTGCGCGAAGAGTTCGTCCGCGATTTCGTTTTCCCGATGTTTCGCGCCAACACTGTCTACGAAGGCGAGTACCTGCTGGGTACTTCCATCGCACGTCCGCTGATCGCCAAGCGCCTGATCGAAATCGCCAACGAAACCGGCGCCGACGCCATTTCCCATGGCGCCACCGGCAAGGGCAACGACCAGGTGCGTTTCGAACTGGGCGCCTACGCCTTGAAGCCAGGCGTAAAAGTGATTGCTCCGTGGCGTGAATGGGACCTGTTGTCCCGTGAAAAGCTGATGGACTACGCTGAAAAGCACGCGATCCCGATCGAGCGTCACGGCAAGAAGAAGTCCCCGTACTCGATGGACGCCAACTTGCTGCACATCTCCTATGAAGGCGGCGTGCTGGAAGACACCTGGACCGAGCACGAAGAAGACATGTGGAAATGGACCGTCTCCCCGGAGAACGCTCCTGACAAGGCCCAGTACCTGGAACTGACCTACCGCAACGGCGACATCGTCGCGCTGGACGGCGTCGAAATGACCCCGGCCACCGTACTGGCGACCTTGAACCGTATCGGTGGCGAACACGGTATCGGCCGCCTCGACATCGTCGAGAACCGTTACGTGGGCATGAAGTCCCGTGGTTGCTACGAAACCCCGGGCGGCACCATCATGCTGCGCGCTCACCGCGCCATTGAGTCCATCACCCTGGACCGTGAAGTGGCTCACCTCAAAGACGAGTTGATGCCCAAGTACGCCAGCCTGATCTACACCGGCTACTGGTGGAGCCCGGAGCGTCTGATGCTGCAACAGATGATCGACGCTTCCCAGGTCCACGTGAACGGCGTTGTGCGCCTGAAGCTGTACAAGGGCAACGTGATCGTGACCGGTCGCAAGTCCGATGAGTCGTTGTTCGACGCCAACATCGCCACTTTTGAAGAAGATGGCGGCGCCTACAACCAGGCAGACGCGGCAGGCTTCATCAAGCTGAACGCGTTGCGCATGCGCATTGCGGCCAACAAAGGTCGCAAGTTGTTCTGAGTGTTGTAAGTTGCAATGAAAAATGGCCCCTCAAGGGGCCATTTTTTTTTGGTTGAAAATACATCCGGAATCATCGGGCGTGCGCTTGTGTTTATTGTTCGCTTCGAAAAAGTTCAGGTACTCCAGGAAATGATCTGGAGTGTTTATATTTTTACGGGGGCAATGTTTATTAATTTCGTTCGATAAGTGATGCATTGTTGAAAGTGAGATTTTTTCTTGTAGGCAGGAACTATGTACTACAGAAAATTCACTCAGAAATGTACCGCGAATATGTCAGATGCTGACATGCCTGTAGGATTTATGGAGCGTTAGTAATTATGTCGAATGGAACTTTTAAAAACCCGATTTCCCTCCGGGTTCACAGGTCTTCTGACAGCGCACAAGGGGCATTTCCTGAAACTTGTGTACGGCGCGTTTACCCGGGCCCGCGTAATCCTGGGAATTTTCACTCAAAATATGTTTGTGCTCGGAAAGTTCTGAAAGCCCCAACAAAACTGGATAGCTCCGATCTGGCGTTTTTTTGTAGGTTAAATCCTATGTCTTTGTGGGTTAGGTCTCTGCTTGCTGTTGCTTGGGGGGGAGCGCTATGCCAAGCGAGAAACGACTAGGCTATTGTGCTTACTCTTAATAATTCGAACAGCGAAATTGGACTTGCCCATGAATAAAGTGCTGATCGTGGATGATCATCCCGTCATTCGTCTTGCTGTGCGTATGCTAATGGAACGTCATAGTTATGAGGTCGTTGCCGAGACCGATAACGGTGTCGATGCCTTGCAACTTGCGCGCGAGCATATGCCGGACATTGTCATACTGGACATTGGAATTCCCAAACTCGATGGCCTGGAAGTTATATGCCGGCTGTCATCAACCAAACAGGCACATCCCTTCAAGGTGCTGGTGCTGACGTCCCAGGCGCCCGGGCATTTCTCGATGCGGTGCATGCAGGCGGGTGCTGCCGGCTACGTGTGCAAGCAACAGGATCTCACCGAGCTGTTGAGCGCGGTCAAGGCGGTGCTGTGCGGGTATAGCTACTTCCCCAACCAGGCGTTGAACTCGGTGCGCTCCACGATGGGCAACGCCAGCGAAGCGGACATGGTCGAGCGCCTATCCGGACGGGAGATGATGGTGTTGCAGCAGTTGGCCCGCGGCAAGACCAACAAGGAGATCGCCGATGGCATGTTCCTGAGCAACAAGACTGTAAGCACCTACAAGACCCGCTTGCTGCTCAAGCTCAACGCCCGCTCGCTGGTGGACTTGATCGAGCTGGCCCAGCGAAACGGCCTGGTGTAGGCCGGCCTCACATTTACATCCAGTCAGAAAAAAGCCTCCGCAAGGGAGGCTTCTGTTTATCGTTGGATCGATTAGAGATCGAAGTCGTAATCGGCCAACTGTTTTTGCAAGCGCCGCTCTTCCAGCAGGTTGTCGATGGTGCGGCGTTTGCTCAAATTGGTCTTGGCCACCTCTACCGGTGCTTCTGCTGCATCATCGTCGGATTCAGCGCCAACAACGTCGTCTTCTACATCCAGTTGTTCTTTGCCAGTGCTCATAAGGTTAACTCCAGGCTAAGACTGCCGTTGGCGCTCCTTATAACGATAATCTCGGGCCTGGTAAAAAAGATTTTTTCAATCGACTCATCGATAAAAGCAATGATGGCTCAATCGTCGGAAGTCTTTTCCTTGTATTCGCACAGGTCTTCGATGCGGCAGCTGCCACAGCGCGGCTTGCGGGCCTGGCAGACATAGCGTCCGTGAAGGATCAACCAGTGATGCGAGTCCAGCAGGTACGGCTTGGGCACGAACTTCATCAGCTGTTTTTCCACTTCCACCACATTTTTTCCGCGGGCAATACCGGTTCGGTTGCTGACCCGAAAGATGTGCGTGTCCACCGCCATGGTCAATTGGCGAAATGCCGTATTGAGCACCACATTGGCGGTTTTTCGGCCAACACCCGGAAGGGCTTCCAGGGCTTCGCGCGTTTGCGGCACTTCGCTGCCGTGCAGTTCCACCAGCAGCCGGCATGTCTCGATGACATTCTTCGCCTTGCTGTTGTACAGGCCGATGGTCTTGATGTATTCGGACAAGCCCTCAACCCCCAGCGCGTAGATCGCCTCCGGGGTGTTCGCCACCGGATACAACTTGGCGGTGGCCTTGTTGACGCCGACGTCTGTGGACTGGGCCGAGAGAATCACGGCGATCAGCAACTCGAACGGCGAGGAGTAGGCCAGTTCGGTTTTCGGTTCCGGGTTGTCTTCGTGAAGCCGGCGGAAAATTTCCAGGCGTTTTGCGGCGTTCATGGGGCGAGCGGTTCCTTGCGGACAGTCAGTGTGGTTACGAAAAACGGGCCCAATAACCCAAGCAGGATAAACGCGGCGTGCACCGGCAGTACACGCTTCATCACGTGCGGCCGGTGCTCAAGGGGTTCAGGTGCGGGCATCAGCCACCACCAGTGCCGCAAGCGCCTGCTCTGCCGTTTCGAAGTGCTGTTGCAGAATGATCAACTGCGACTGCTGTTCAAAGGTCGGCGGGTGGCCGAAAGCTTTCAGGGATTTGTGCAATTGGGCGCGGCTCATGGCCAGGTTGATCTTGGCCTTCTTCAAGGCGGCGTCCATGGCCGCGGCTTTTTGTGCACGAACCCGCTCAATGGCCGCCTGGACTGGGTTGACCGTGGCCGCAGCTACCGGGGCGGCGCGCTTGGAGCGTGCCTGCCGTTCGGCAAGTTTCTGTTCCTCTTCGCGTTGCAGCCGCGCGTTGCGCTGTTCAAACCGTCGCCGGGCCCGGTCGCGCTTGAGGCTGCGTGCCTCGCGTTCATGATCATTGGAGGCCAGCCCGCCGACAATCGGTACCACGGTGCTCAACGGACGCATTTCGATGCAATCAACCGGGCAGGGTGCTACACACAGGTCGCAACCCGTGCACTCGTCGACAATCACCGTGTGCATCAATTTGGCAGCACCGACGATAGCGTCCACCGGGCAGGCCTGGATGCATTTGGTACAGCCGATGCACTCCGCTTCACGGATAAACGCGATCTGTGCGGGCGCTTCCCCTCGAGATGTGTCCAGCTCCAGCACCGGGAGCTTCAACAGCTGCGCCAGGCCTGCGATGGTTTCCTGGCCGCCCGGAGGGCACTTGTTGATCGCCTCGCCTTGGGCAATGCCTTCTGCGTAGGGCTTGCAGCCAGGATGCCCACATTTGCCACACTGGGTTTGCGGCAGCAGGGCGTCGATACGTTGAATCAGGCTCATGGTTTGATCATTGCGTTGGAACCCGGAAAAGCCACAGCCAACAACGGGCCGACAGCAAACAGAATCCGATTATCCGGCAAGCGAGGAGGGGGTACTAGCTGAAACCGCCCCATGGCCGAGACCATGAGGCAGTTAGCCATTGTTACTTGATGCGCTGACCCGGCTTGGCGCCGCTGTCCGGGCTCAACAGGTAGATCTCTTCACCGCCAGGGCCGGCCGCCATCACCATGCCTTCGGAGATACCGAACTTCATTTTCCGCGGCTTGAGGTTGGCGATCATCATGGTCAGGCGACCATCGAGCTTGGATGGGTCCGGATAGGCGCTCTTGATCCCCGAGAACACGTTGCGTTGTTCATCACCGATGTCCAGGGTCAGGCGCAGCAGCTTGTCGGCGCCTTCCACGGCTTCGGCCTTGAGGATCAGGGCCACCCGCAAGTCCACCGCAGCGAAGGCGTCGAAGTCGATTTCCGGCGACAACGGATCTTTCGCCAGTTCGCCATTGCCCGCAGGTGCAGCGTCGCCGGTATCGGTCTTGCTGGCCTCGAGGTCTTCTTTCGATGCGTCGGTCATGGCCTGCACTTTTACCGGGTCGATACGGGTCATCAGCGGCTTGAACTCATTCAACTGATGGTTGCCGAGCAGTGTCGCATGGTCATTCCAGGTCAGCGGCGGCACATTGAGGAACGCCTCGGCGTCGGCTGCCAGCAATGGCAACACCGGCTTGAGGAAGATCACCAACTGACGGAACAGGTTGACGCCCGTGGCGCAGATCGCCTGGACTTCAGCCTGCTTGCCTTCCTGCTTGTTCAGCGACCACGGCGCCTTGTCGGCGATCCAGGCGTTGGCGCGGTCGGCCAGGCCCATGATTTCGCGCATGGCCCGGGCAAAGTCGCGAGCTTCATAGGCATCGGCGATGCTCGGCGCGGCGGCCAGGAATGCATCGGTCAACTCAGGTGCGGCATTTTCAGCCACCAGCACCCCGGCGTTGCCCTTGTGGATAAACCCGGCGCAACGGCTGGCGATGTTGACGACCTTGCCCACCAGGTCCGAGTTGACCTTCTGTACGAAGTCTTCCAGGTTCAGGTCCAGGTCGTCGACACCACGGCCCAGCTTGGAGGCGTAGTAGTAGCGCAGGTATTCCGGCGACAGGTGGTCCAGGTAGGTGCGCGCCTTGATAAAGGTGCCACGGGACTTGGACATCTTCTGGCCGTTGACCGTCAGGTAACCGTGCACGGCAATGCCGGTTGGCTTGCGATAGCCCGAACCTTCAAGCATTGCAGGCCAGAACAGCGCGTGGAAGTTGACGATGTCCTTGCCGATGAAGTGATACAGCTCGGCCGTGGAGTCCTTGTTCCAGAACGCGTCGAAGTCCAGCTCCGGCGTGCGGTCGCACAGGTTCTTGAAGCTGGCCATGTAGCCGATCGGCGCGTCCAGCCACACGTAGAAGTACTTGCCTGGCTCGCCCGGGATCTCAAAGCCGAAGTACGGCGCATCGCGGGAGATGTCCCACTGTTGCAGGCCGGCGTCCAGCCATTCGGCAATCTTGTTCGCCACGGCGTCCTGCAGGGTGCCGCTGCGGGTCCAGGTTTGCAGCATCTGCTGGAAATCCGGGAGCTTGAAGAAGAAGTGCTGGGAATCCTTGAGTACCGGGGTGGCGCCGGAGATGGCCGACTTCGGATCCTTCAGGTCGGTGGGCGCGTAAGTGGCGCCGCATTTCTCGCAGTTGTCGCCGTACTGGTCCTCAGTGCCGCATTTCGGGCAGGTGCCCTTGATGAAGCGGTCGGCCAGGAACATTTTCTTTTCCGGGTCGAAATACTGGGTGATCGAACGCGTGGCAATGTGCCCGGCGTCCTTGAGGCGCAGGTAGATCTGGCTCGACAGCTCGCGGTTTTCGTCGGAGTGGGTCGAGTGGAAGTTATCGAAATCCACCAGGAACTCGGCAAAGTCGGCGCTGTGTTCAGCCTGGACATTGGCGATCAGTTGTTCCGGGGTGATCCCTTCCTTCTCGGCGCGCAACATGATGGCCGAACCGTGGGCGTCGTCCGCGCAGACATAAATGCATTGATTGCCGCGATGCTTCTGGAAGCGCACCCACATATCGGTCTGGATGTACTCAAGCATATGGCCAAGGTGGATAGAACCATTGGCATAGGGCAGGGCGCTGGTGACGAGGATCTTGCGTGGCTCGGACATGGGGCTCGGCTACTTGATGAAACGGAGGTCGGCCACTATAAAGCGCCGGGAAATTTATTTCACCCCGTGCGGCTGTTTCCGGATTTTCCCACAGGCCGAAAGCGTGCCGCTGGAGCGCTGGAACGGTTAGGATAGCCGCCTGTTTTAGTCAGTCTTTTTTCGGGAGTAGCCCATGAGCGCCGTCAATCGCGCAGCGGTGGAAGCCGTTCTTCGCCAGTACACCGACCCCTACCTGAACCAGGACCCGGTCAGCGCCGGGTGCGTACGCGCCATCGACGTGCAGGGTGACAAGGTTTCGGTCCAGCTTGAGCTGGGCTACGCTGCAGGCCTGTTCAAGAGCGGCTGGGCGCAGATGCTGCAAATGGCCATCGAAGGCCTGGACGGCGTCAGCTCGGCCAGGGTCGACATCCAGTGCGTGATCGCCCCGCACAAGGCCCAGGCGCAGGTTCCGGGCCTGGCCAACGTCAAGAACGTGGTGGCCGTGGCTTCCGGCAAGGGCGGCGTGGGCAAATCCACCACCGCCGCCAACCTGGCCCTGGCCCTGGCCCGGGAAGGCGCGCGGGTCGGGATTCTCGACGCCGACATCTATGGCCCGAGCCAGGGCGTGATGTTTGGCATCCCGGAAGGCACCCGGCCGAAGATCAAGGACCAGAAATGGTTCGTGCCGATCGAGTCCCATGGCGTGGAAGTCATGTCCATGGCCTTCCTGACCGACGACAACACACCGATGGTCTGGCGCGGCCCGATGGTATCCGGTGCGTTGCTGCAACTGGTCACGCAGACCGACTGGGGCAATCTGGACTACCTGGTGATCGATATGCCGCCAGGCACCGGCGATATCCAGCTGACCCTGGCGCAGAAAGTGCCGGTGGCCGGCGCGGTGATCGTCACCACACCGCAGGACCTTGCGCTGCTGGATGCCCGCAAGGGTGTGGAGATGTTCCGCAAGGTCAACATCCCGGTGCTGGGCGTCGTGGAAAACATGGCGGTGCACATCTGCTCCAACTGCGGCCACGCCGAGCATCTGTTCGGTGAAGGCGGCGGCGAGAAGCTCGCGACCCAGTACGGCGTGGAACTGCTGGCGTCATTGCCGCTGTCCATGGGGATTCGTGAGCAGGCTGATGGCGGCAAGCCGACGGTGGTTGCCGAGCCCGATGGCCAGATTGCCATGGTCTACCAGGAGCTGGCGCGCCACGTAGGCGCGCGAATCGTCCTGCAGGAAGCCGAGGCCCAGGCAATGCCGACGATTACTGTCAGCGACGACTGATCCACCGGATGGGAAAAAAGCCTCGACCTTGTCGGGGCTTTTTCTTGCCTGGTGAACACCAACGAGGCGTTTTTTACTCTTTTACGTAATTGCTGGTGTAAGCATTCACTTACTTTTTCGTAAGCGTTTGGGTTTTTTCGTCGGCGGGGGCGTCTTGAATTGATTGCCTATATTTCTATCTTATTGAAATATAACGATTATTTATTCGCGTTTGAGCGCTTAAATCGAAAATCCGGCGGGTTGGATCCCGTTGAACTTCCCCGTGAACTCTCTAAGATCAGTCCTGTGTCCACGGATTGACACAGTCATCAAGGAACGATGATTCAGGGAACCTCGCAGGATGCGATTCATCAGGACGATGAAAAGGAACACAGGGACTAGGGAAAAAATGTGGGCGGGTCATACCGCCCCTTTTTTTTGCCTGTAGAAAAGTGAAACCCGCCCCGCAGAAATGCAAAAAGGCCCGCAAGGGGCCTTTTGGAGGGCATCGACGCTATCAGCGTTCGAGGTCGGCAATCTTGCCTTTTTTGCCATCCCACTCTGCCGCATCCGGCATCGGGTCTTTGCGCTCAGTGATATTCGGCCAGATTTCCGCCAGCTCAACGTTCAACTGAATAAATTCCTGCATCTCTGCCGGGACTTCGTCCTCGGAGAAAATAGCGACGGCCGGGCATTCTGGTTCACACAGGGCGCAGTCAATGCACTCGTCCGGGTGGATGACCAGGAAATTCGGGCCTTCGTAGAAGCAGTCCACCGGACACACTTCTACGCAGTCGGTGTACTTGCACTTGATGCAGTTGTCGGTGACGACGAAGGTCATTTCTAATTTTCTCCTCAGGCGGCGGCAGCGAAACCCTTTGTGGCAGGGCTCGCGAGGTTCGGGAGCGATAGTCTGCAGGCCAGGCTAAAAGCCCGCAGCATCCCAAACCGCGCGAGAGTCTACCAGCTTGCAAGCGTCTGCGTTATATCCGAGTCTTCAGTGCATATAACATTTCGAGCGCTTTTCGCGGCGTCACGTCATCCAGGTCAAGCTTAGCCAACTCATCCAGTACCGGATGAGGCAGGCTGGCGAACATGTCGCTCTGGTGCGGCGCGCTGGGTTTGTTGCTGGCCTTGGCCGGGCTGGCCACGGGAATCTCATGGGGCAGCGCGGTTTCTTCCAGGCGGCTCAGGTGCTCGCGAGCACGGGTAATCACCTCGGCCGGCACCCCCGCCAGTTGCGCCACGGCCAGGCCGTAACTCTGGCTTGCCGGGCCGGGCAGCACGTGGTGCAGAAACACGATGCGCTCGTTGTGCTCGGTGGCATTGAGGTGCACGTTGGCTACCAACGGCTCGTTTTCCGGCAGCACGGTCAGTTCGAAGTAGTGCGTCGCGAACAGCGTATATGCCCGCAGGTGCGCCAAACGCTCGGCCGCCGCCCATGCCAGGGACAGCCCGTCGAAGGTGCTGGTGCCGCGGCCCACTTCGTCCATCAGCACCAGGCTGCGTTCGGTGGCGTTGTGCAGGATGTTGGCGGTTTCGCTCATTTCCACCATAAAGGTCGAACGGCCGCCGGCCAGGTCATCGCTGGAACCGATCCGGGTGAAGATGCGGTCCACCAGTGACAATTCGCAGCTTGCCGCCGGCACGAAGCTGCCGATATGCGCCAGCAGCACGATCAACGCGGTCTGACGCATGTAGGTGGATTTACCGCCCATGTTCGGACCGGTGATCACCAGCATGCGGGTGTCGTCGTCCAGCGACAGGTCGTTGGCGACGAACGGTGTGGTCAACACCTGCTCCACCACCGGGTGGCGACCTTGCACGATGCGCATGCACGGCTCGCTGACAAAGCGCGGGCAGTTCAGGTCAAGGTTCAGGGCACGCTCGGCCAGGTTGCTCAGTACATCCAGCTCGGCCAGGGCGGCTGCGGTGTCCTGCAACGGCGCAAGCTTGTCGATCAGGCTTTCGAGCAAGGCTTCGTAGAGCATTTTCTCCCGGGCCAGGGCGCGGCTTTTGGCCGACAGCGCCTTGTCTTCGAATTCTTTAAGCTCCGGAGTGATAAAGCGCTCGGCACCCTTGAGGGTCTGGCGGCGCTGGTAATCGATCGGCGCCTGCTCGGCCTGCTTGCTTGGCAACTCGATAAAGTAGCCGTGCACGCGGTTGTAGCCGACTTTCAGGTTGGCCAGGCCCGTGCGGGCTTTTTCACGGGCTTCCAGGTCAATCAGGAACTGCCCGGCGTTCTCGCTCAGGGATTGCAGCTCATCCAGCTCAGTGTCGTAACCGGTCTTCAACACGCCACCGTCACGGATGATCGCGGGCGGGTTGTCGATGATGGCTTTTTCCAGCAGCGCCGCCAGCTCCGGGTAGGTGCCGGTGGTGACTGCCAGCTGCTGCAGGTGCGGTGCTTCCAGTTCGGTCATCGCCGCTTGCAGTTGCGGCAGGGCGCCGAGGGCATCGCGCAGGCGTGCCAGGTCGCGGGGCCGCGCGTTACGCAGGCCGATCCGCGCCAGGATCCGCTCGATATCGCCGATTTCCTTGAGCTGCGGTTGCAGCTTTTCAAAGCGGTAGCGGTCGAGCAGGCAGGTAATAGAGGTTTGGCGGGCTTGCAGCACGGTCAAATCCCGCAGCGGGCGGTTCAACCAGCGGGTGAGCAAGCGGCTGCCCATGGCGGTCTGGCAACGGTCGACCACCGATTGCAGGGTGTTGTCGCGCCCGCCGGCCAGGTTGGTGTCCAGTTCCAGGTTGCGACGGCTGGCGCCATCCAGCACCACGGTGTCGTCCAGGCGTTCATGACGCAGGCTGCGCAAATGCGGCAGGGCAGTGCGCTGGGTTTCCTTGGCATAGCTGAGCAGGCAACCGGCGGCGCCGATGGCCAGGGTCAGGGTTTCGCAACCGAAGCCCTTGAGGTCTTGCACGGAGAATTGCTGGCACAGGCTTTTCAGCGCCGAATCACGCTCGAAATCCCACGGCGCACGACGCTTGGTCCCACGGCGACGTTCCGCCGGCAGGTCCTTTGGCCAGTCGTCCGGGATCATCAACTCCACCGGGTTGACGCGCTCAAGCTCCGCCAGCAGATTCTCCCAGCCCTTGATCTCCAGCACCGTGAAGTTGCCACTGGTGATATCCAGGACTGCCAGGCCGAACAGGCGTTCGTCCCCCAGTACTGCCGCGATCAGGTTGTCGCGACGCTCATCCAGCAGCGCCTCATCACTCACCGTACCCGGCGTAATGATACGCACCACCTGGCGTTCCACCGGGCCCTTGCTGGTGGCCGGGTCGCCGATCTGCTCACAGATCACCACCGACTCGCCCAGCTTCACCAGCTTGACCAGGTAACCTTCCAACGAATGATATGGAATCCCGCACATCGGAATTGACTGTCCGGCCGACTGCCCGCGCGCGGTCAGGGTGATGTCCAGCAACTTGGCCGCCTTCTTCGCGTCTTCATAGAAGATCTCGTAGAAATCGCCCATGCGGTAGAACATCAACTGATCAGGGTGCTGGTTTTTCAGGCGCCAGTACTGCTGCATCATCGGGGTGTGGGAGGACAGATCGGAAGTGTTTTTACTCATTGGATAGTTGGCAAATTCGTTGAAAGTGATGGGGCAAAGGGGGCGCTTGGCCCAGCATTTTTTGCAATGGGCGCAAGGTTAACACGCGCGGTCGGGGCTTCGCAGTGCACAAACGGTCAGGTCAAATTCGCTGCTCCATGCATTAAATATGCAAATTAGCATTTGCCAAGCATCAAAACTGCCTGCACTATCCGCGTTATGCAAAAACGCAACGTTTCTATCGTCTTAAGAGAGCTGCTGGACCGCGACCGGATCTCCCCCACGGAGCTTCACCGGCGTACCGGCGTGCCTCAATCCACACTGTCCCGGATCCTCAGCGGCAAGATCGTTGATCCGTCGGACAAGCACATCTCGCGCATCGCCGATTACTTCCAGGTCAGCACCGATCAGCTGCGCGGGCGCGCAGGGCTGGTGCCGGCGCGGTCGGACGAGCGTGACCCGATGCATTCGGAACTCAAGGACATAAGCCTGTGGGACGACGAAACACCCGTTAATGATGACGAGGTGTCGATCCCCTTTCTGCGCGAGGTTGAATTGGCTGCTGGATCAGGAAGATTCGTCATCGAGGAAAGCGAGAAGGCCAGCCTGCGGTTCGGCAAGCGCAGCCTGCGGCATAACGGTGTGCAGTTCGACCAGGCCAAGTGCGTGACGGTGCGCGGCAACAGTATGTTGCCGGTGCTGCGCGACGGCGCCACCGTAGGTGTCAATGCGGGCAAATGCGGGATTGGTGACATCGTCGATGGCGATCTTTACGCCATCAATCACAACGGCCAGCTACGGGTGAAACAGCTCTATCGCCTGCCTTCCGGGATTCGCCTGCGTAGCTTCAACCGCGATGAACATCCGGACGAGGACTACAGCTTCCAGGAAATCCAGGATGAACAGATCAGCATCCTTGGTCACGTTTTCTGGTGGGGCATGTACGCCCGCTAACCCTTCTGTGTAAGACAAAGCCCGCCAGTGAGCGGGCTTTTTTTCGTCTGCGTAAAACCACCAAATCCTTTGCCTGCGGGGCTATAAATGCACCTGTGCATTTCTTGTGCAAAAATAAATGCATTTGTGCATTGACTGTATATGCATACATGCATATTCTTCATCTCAAGCCAGCCAAGAAGGCCTGGTGGAGGCGGCAAGGATGCTGCCAAGGAAGACAAGGACGTTACGCAACACCGGCAAGGACGCCATCGAAGCGATGGCAAGGATGCCAGGCAATACCGGCAAGGATGCCGACGCTCTTTAGTTTCAAACCGCTTCAAGAACAGGCAGCGATGAACCGGCCTTAACGGTTCAGAGGGTTGGCAACTGGCCCGGGTGTGCAGCGTAAAGCACCAGAAGCAGTTATCCGGCAGACAGGGATCGTGGTCGGAAAAACATTGAGGAAAGAACCGTACCGCGCCAGTAGCGCCGAAAGTTCGAGGACATCATTACTGAAAAGCCCGGGCAACCGGGCTTTTTGGAATGCCTACCTAGAGAACCCATTCAAATTGAAACAAACACCTACAACCGGCGACCTGCCGGTATCACTCATTCCAGGAGGCGTGACATGACAAACGAGCAGCAAGCGTTGGCGGAAATGCCTATCTGGCTGGTCATCGTATTGGCGGTGATTGGCGGGGTTTCCGGAGAAATGTGGCGCGCCGACAAGGAAGGCGCCCGTGGTTGGTCGCTTATGCGGCGCCTGGCCCTGCGTTCGGGGGCCTGCATGGTGTGCGGGGTATCAGCCCTGATGCTGTGCTACGCCGCCGGCATGTCGATCTGGACGGCCGGCGCCATTGGGTGCCTGACCGCCATGGCCGGCGCCGACGTGGCCATCGGCCTTTATGAACGCTGGGCGGCCAAGCGCATCGGCGTCAACGAAGGCCCTGGCCGGGACCCGCAGTAACCGTTGCAAGGACGCTACTTAAATGACACTTATCGAAAAACCCTCCCAATTGCCCCAGGCCATCAGCGAGGCACTGCGCAGGGCGTTTCCGGAACTTAAGGTCGGCACTCATCAGGACTTTCAGGGCGGCGCGAACAACACCGGCGTGTTGATCACGGTCGAAGGCAATGGGCCGGGCCTTCGCTCCCGCGAGGGGCGCAAGGCCCATGCTCTAGGGATTTCACTCAAGGCCATGGTGGCCCCGGGTGCCTTGCCCTTTGATGCCTGCGACCTGGCCAGCCAACTGATGGACCTGGTGCTGGATAACCGCTGGAACCTGCCGCAGGCGCAGTGCGACCTGCCGACCAGCATTGTCGCTGCGCCTTCAATACGCACCAGCGCGGAGACGGACTACGACACCTGGACCGTCACGTTCACCCAAACCCTCTATATCGGGCCGCCGTTGCTCAACGATCCCACAGGCAAGCCGCTTTTTGCCTGCACCTGGGACGTGTCGAACATCGACGACCCCGACCAATACAAGCCGCTGGCGGAGTAGCCCATGTTCGACGCGCTGTTACGCATGCAGCTGGGGCCGATCGTGGAGCGCCTGGCGGAAATGGAAAGCCAGCTCGAAGACCTGTATCGACGCGCCGAAAGTTTCTGCCGAATCGGCGTGTGCCAGGAGGTCGACGCCGCCAGCAATACCTGCAAGGTCAGCCACGGCGAACTGCTCACCCCGGCGATCCGCTTTTTCAACCCCAGCGCCGGAGCGCAGACGGAAACCCGCATCCCGTCAGTAGGCGAGCAATGTTTGCTGCTCAACTACGGCGCCGGGGAGGGCGGGGCGCAATCGGTGGCCTTGTTCGGCTTGAACAGTGACCGTTTTCCACCGGTCTCCAGCGCTTCGACACTGACCCGGCGCCGCCATCAGGACGGTACCCAGAGCGACTACGACGACGCCAGCCATACCTTCAACTGGGTCAATGGCCCCACCACGTTCACAGGTTCCCGCGAACAGGTCGACATCAAGGTCGGCGCCGCCAGCCTCACGATGAGCGCCCAGGGCGTCACGCTGCAAGTCGGCGGCACCAGCCTGTTGCTGGATGCAGGCGGCGCGCACTTCAGCGGCCCGGTGGTGGACCACCAGGGTCGAGTCATCAGCCCCTGACAAGGACATCCCATGATCGGAATCGATAGAAACACCGGGGCGGCGGTCGATGACTGGCTGCAATTTGTGCAGCGCGCTACCCGAGCGCTGACCACGCCCTTGGGCACTCGCCAGAAGCGCCCGCTGTACGGCTCGATGATCCCGCAGCTGCTCGGGCAAAACCTCGGCGATGACCTGCTGATTCTCGCCCAGAGCCATGCCGCCCAGGCGTTCTACAACCCGCAGAACGGCATCGCCGACTTCGAGCCGCAAGTCATCGTCGCCAACCGCCAGGGCGCCGGCCTGTTGCTGCGCTTCGCCGGCACCTGGAAAAACCGCAAGCAATCCTTCGAGGTGGTGACATGAGCATGCTGATACCCGGCCAGAACCAGCTGGCTGAGCCAGCGATCATTGCCGTCGATGAGTTCGAACCGTTGCTGGCGGAGTTCAAGGCGTTTGTCGTCGATTACGTCGCCACTCGTGCACCAGAAAATGCCGCCAAGCTGAAGGTCAGCCTGGAGAACGAGAGCGAGTTGCTGACGTTGGCGCTGGAAGCTTTTTGCGTTCGCCTGCAAACCCACGAGCGCAAATACAACGCCCGCATCAAGCAGATGCTGGCGTGGTGGGCTACCGGCAGCAACCTCGATGCGCGCCTGGCGGACATGGGCCTTGAGCGCCAGGTGCTCGACCCTGGTGACCCGGCGGCTTTCCCGCCGGTACCGCCAACATTGGAGAGCGACGATGACGCCCGGTTGCGTTATTACCTCGCGCCTCACGCTCCGGCGGCGGGTTCGCGGATGCAGTATCGCCGGGAGGTTTTCACCCTCGGTGAGCGTCCATCGGTGAAAGTGCAAAGTGCTACCCCGGGTGTGGTGACGGTCACTTATACCTTCGACCCGGACGGCTACGCGGCACGGGTCAAGGATGGTAATGGCCGTCGAACCGCGCCCGGCGAAGTGATGGTCACGGTCCTGTCCAGAGACGGGGATGGCACACCTTCTGCTGATCTGCTTGACGGTGTACGTCGGCATTTCGCCCGGCCTGACGTGCGACCGGAAACGGATCTCGTCACGGTGCAGGGGGCGCAGATCCTGCGCTACAAAATCCGCGTGGTGGCGAAGATCAACGCCGGCCCGGATTCCGGGCTCACTCAAGTCGCCGCCCAGAAACTGCTGCAAGACTATGCAGAGTCCTGTCATCGCCTGGAAGGGCGGGTGGACCCGAGCTGGATCGACTACGCCATCCACTCGGCGGGAGCTGCACAACTGCAAATCCTTGAACCGCTGGAGCCGATCGTCACCACCGCGTTCCAGGCTCCGTATTGCACGGGTGTCGAGGTGGAGGTGCGCACGCTATGAGTGAGCCCAAAGGCAGTTTGCTGCCCGCCAACAGTTCGCCGTTGGAGAAGGCGCTGGACCTGGGTTTCGGGCAATTGCTCGATCGGGTGACGCCCCCCTTTCCCGCCCTGATGAACCCGCTGCAGACGCCAGTGGAATTCTTACCGTACCTGGCTGCAGATCGTGGTGTTACTGAATGGAGTTCCAGTGCTCCTGAGGCTGAAAAGAGGGGCACGGTGAAGCTCGCTTGGCCGACCGCTCGCCAGTCCGGTACACGTAAAGCGCTGGAAAACGCCGCTACAGGGTTGCAGTTGGTCCCGCAGGTTCGCTCGTGGTACGAGCAAACGCCAATCGGTGCGCCTTACAGTTTTTCGGTGAGAGCGTTCACAAGCCTGGCCTACAGCGAAGAAATGGACGCTCGACTGGACCAGCGATTAGTCGCTGCAAAAAGCGAACGCGACATCCTGTCGGTCTCTGTGGGATTGAGCGCATCTGGTACCCATTCCATCGCTGCCGCGACGGTATGCGGCGAACTTACCATTATCCATCCGATTGTTATCGACGGTCTGAAAGCCGCCGGCAATGCATTCTCTGCCGCGGGGCTTTATAGCGTCGAGACGCTCACTATTTATCCACAGAGGTCCTAAATGGCCGACTTTTATACTCTTCTTACCAATGATGGAATTGCCTACGAAACTGCCTGCAAGGCTGCTGGGCTTCCGATCAAGCTTGCACAAATTTCGGTTGGTGATGGCAACGGCGCTGTCTATAACCCGGATGCGACCGCCAAAGCATTGAAGCGTGAGGTATGGCGGGGGCCATTGAATGCCCTTTTCCAAGACGAGAAAAATCCCAGCTGGCTCCTGGCAGAGGTGACGATTCCGTCAGATGTCGGTGGGTGGTATGTGCGCGAGGCGGGTATCTGGACCGATAGCGGCGTGTTGTACGCCATCGTCAAGTATCCGGAGTCGTTCAAACCCGTACTGGCGACATCTGGGTCGGGCAAAGAGTTTTACATCCGCTCGATTTTCGAAACGAGTAATGCGTCTCTGGTGACATTGCTGATTGATGACACTGTCGTCAAGGCAACTCGGGCATGGGTTGTTGATTATCTCGGCGACGAGCTGGCCAAGCTTGATAGCAAGCAGTCGGTTCGTGTGGCGGCTACGGCAAATATCGTCCTGAGTGGCGCGCAGCAAATCGATGGGGTTGCAGTGATTGCTGGCCAACGCGTACTGGTCGCAGGTCAGACGTTGGCGAAGGACAACGGTATTTATATTGTTGCCAATAGTGCCTGGTCGCGCTCGATGGATGCCAGCTCCAGTCAAAGAGTCACTCCTGGACTTAGCGTAATTGTCGAAGAGGGCACTGCCTATGGAGGCTCTTTGTGGCAGTTGGTCAGCAAAGGGGTTATCGCGTTGGGCTCCACCCCGCTGGTATTCGAGATGCTGGCGGGAAGAAGTGGTGTTCAGGCGGGCACCTACAAAGTTCTGACTGTCGACAAATATGGTCGAACCATAGGCGGCACGAACCCTGGAACGTTGGCTGAGATGGGCATCAGGGATGCCTATACGAAAGATGAAGTTGCGTCGATGTTCGGGAAACTGACGGATGAGTCGAAGTTGCCCGTAAAAGGCGGAACTATGACTGGCGCAATCAGCGCAGAGTTTTCTGGCATGGGAGGGGCCTTTGTCGATTGGCAAAAGCGTATCCCCGCCATCCAGATCAATTGTCCGATCAACTCGTATGGTTACTCTATTTGGAAGGGGACGATGTGGGGGGAACGTCATCTGGCGTCCATGGATGTCTACTCTGGTGGAACGTCTACCTCGCTCCCGGTAGTAGCACTTCATATGGGAGCTGTGCCGAGCGCTTTCCTATTTGAAGGCCAAGGTAACTTGACCATCAAGGGCGCCTACATCGGCGAGGGTGGCCAACTCATTAACCTTAACGCGAGCGCCCTGACGAAGGGGGCGGTACCCGCTGCACGACTGCAAGGTTCCTACAATATTGATGTGTCCGGAAACTCCGGAACAACCTCCCGGCTGGCAACACCACGCCAAATCAATGGTGTGCCATTCGATGGCTCGGCCAACATCGCGATTTCCGACAACTCCAAGTTACCCACCACGGGTGGCTTGATGTCAGGCACCGCCAGCTTTGAACTACCTGACATGGGCGGCGGATTTGTAGCATGGCGAGGCCGCTCGCCAGCTGTGCAGATCAATGCGCCGGCAAACTACTTGGCATACATGGTGTGGCGAGCAACGTGCTGGAATGAGCGACACCTCGCGGCAATGGAGGCCTATTCCGGCGGAACCAGCACCTCGCCGGCACAGGTCGTCACTCATGTGGGCGGAACGAATAACGCCATGACCCTTACCGAAGGGGGGCATTTGTCGATCTCAGGCATCTACAGCGGCAACGCCGCCGGCCTGACAAACCTGCCGCCGGCCACAGCCGACGTGCCGGGAGCCGTGCTTAAAAATACGGCCTCACTTGGGCCCAATGGTTGGTGGAAATGTGCCCAGACGGGAATGATCAAGCAGTGGGGAATTACCTTGGGCGCTTCGGATACCGTCACCCATCGCAGTTTTCCTATCGCGTTCCCCAATCGGTGTGCATCGCTTGTTGCAAGCCGGACGAGTCTCTTTTACTCCGATGCCGCAACGGGCACTAATACCTTGATCGTCAGCAATACGCAGTTTTCGGTTATTTCCGGCCCGTTCAACTCACCTGATGATATTTACTGGGAGGCCACAGGCTACTGACTATGACGATTTTCTTTCATGCCCAAACATTAGGTTTTTACGATACCCGAGCCCATGGCGAGCGGACACTTCGGATCCCCGATCCGACGTGGGAAAGGCCTATGGTCAACATTCCGGATCCCGCTTGGGAAGTTGATCCCAGCGCCCCTGAAGCGCAACGGCCTACCGTTGGCATTGCAGATGTCACGGCAGAACCACCCTTGATTGAAGTGGCAAATCCGGACTGCTGCCTGCCGCTCGCAGGAGAGCTGCGGGAAGTCAGTCTTGAAGAGTACCAAGCACTTTTCGCAGCTCAAGCCTCTGGCAAAGTGATCGGGGCCGATGGTAATCGCCCCATTATTTTGGAACCGCCCGAATTGACGTGGGAACAGCGCAAGCTTGAGTGTGTTGCGGTAGTTCAGGCGTTTCTGGATCAGACGGCCAAGTCCGCAGGATATGACGATATCAAGAATGCGATTAGCTATGCCGATGAGCCGGCAGTACCGCGCTTTCAGGCTCAGGGCCAGGCCTTCCGTTCCTGGCGGTCGCTGTGCTGGGCTTACTGCTATGAGCAGTTTGATGCCGTCGAGCAGGAGACGCGCGAGGTGTTCAGTCCGCAAGATTTCGTTTCTGAATTACCACAACTAGCACTTCCTTAAAAAGAGCGTTAGCAGATCGCCTAACGGTCCCATGTTCCATTCTCGTGACAGTCACACAAAACCGCCTTCGCGGTTTTTTTTCGCCTGGAGATCCACCTATGGCCAATCGCCAAACCTACACCGTCCTCATTCCATTCCCCACCGGCAACGGCCACTGGTCTACCGCCGGCGAGGAACTGGAACTGCTGGACGTCGAAGCATCCGCCCTGCGCACCGCTGGCCGCCTGGAACTGACCAGCGTCCTCAACTCCACCCCGAAGAAGGCTGACTGATCATGGCTGAGGTTTTGAACTTCGAACATAACGGCATCACCGTGAATGCCACTGAATCCCCCGAGGCCATGGGTGGCCTGGGCGATAACGTCATCGGCCTGGTGGGCACCGCCCCCAACGCCCATGCGTCGATTCCGAAAAACGCCCCGTTCCGCATCAACAGCTTCACCACCCAGGCGCTGCTGGACCCCACCGGCGCTGAAACCGGCACGCTGTTCCACGCCGTGTACCAGATCCTCAAAGTGGTCAAGGTGCCGGTCTACGTAGTGATCGTCGACGAGGGCACCACCCCGGCCGACACCATCAATAACGTAATCGGCGGTGAAGAGCCGGTCACCGGCCGCAAACTGGGCCTCGCCGCCCTGGCCAGCGTCCCCGAAGACCTGACCATCATCGGCGCCCCGGGTTTCACCGGCACCAAGGCCGTGGCCGGCGAATTCGCCTCCTTCGGCAAGCGCATCAAGGCCCGTGTGGTGCTGGACGGCAAGGACGCAACCGTCGCCGACCAGGTGACCTACAGCGGCGAACTGGGCGGTGCCGATCTCGGTTTCGACCGTTGCCTGCTGGTGCACAACATGCCGTCGGTGTACTCCAAGGCCGCGAAGAAAAACGTGTTCCTGGCGCCGTCGTCCCTGGCCATCGCCGCGCTGGCCAAGGTCAAGCAATGGGAAAGCCCGGGCAATCAGGTGACCTTCGCCGAAGACGTGTCCCGCGTGGTTGAGTACAACATCCTCGACACCTCCACCGAAGGCGACCTGCTCAACCGCTACGGCGTGAGCTACTACGCCCGCACCATCCTCGGCGGCTTCTCGCTGCTGGGTAACCGCTCCATCACCGGCAAGTTCATCAGCTACGTGGGCCTGGAAGATGCGATCAGCCGCAAGCTGGTCAAGGCCGGCCAGAAAGCCATGGCCAAGAACCTCACCAAGTCGTTCATGGACCAGGAGGTCAAGCGCATCAACGACTGGCTGCAAACCCTGGTGGCCGACGAGACCATTCCAGGCGGCAGCGTGTACCTGCACCCTGAACTGAACAGTGTCGAGAAGTACAAGAACGGCACCTGGTTCATCGTCATCGACTACGGCCGCTACGCGCCGAACGAACACATGATTTATCAACTCAACGCCCGCGATGAAATCATCGAGCAGTTCCTGGAGGACGTTCTCTAATGTTTACCAACCGAATCAGACAGGCCATGGCGGCCACCCTTCAAGGCCTGCCGTTGTCGGCGACGGTCACCTCGTTCGCACCGCCGAAGATCGACTTCGACATGGAACAGATGACCGGCGGACGTTTCATCGCCGAAGAAATGGCCAAGAGCGCCAAAGTGCTCAACGCCACATTGGAGCTGCAAGGTGCGGGTCCGGAAATCATGCTTGCCCTGGGGGTGCGCCTGGGCGATGACATTTTGTTGAACGTGCGTGAAGCCGGCCAGGACCAGGACGGCAAGACTTACTTCACCTACCACACCATCGGCGGCAAGCTGAAAACCCTGACCGAGACAACCCTGAAGATGGGCGATAAACCCGCCCTCACCCTGGAGTTCTCCTGCCGCACCTACAACCGCCTGGAAAACGGCATCCCGGTGATCGACATCGACGTGCGTACCCAGAAGTTTGTGCTCAACGGCGTCGACATCCTTGGCGATGCCCGCCGCGCGGTACTGATGCCTTAAGCCCCCGGGAGCGGGTTTTCCCGCTCCCATACTTCACCAAGGAATTGATTCATGGCCTGGATGCCTCCGCTGCACATCCTGCTGTCGCCGATCACCGCTGATACCGGCGCGCTGATCGAGCAGATTCAACTCAAGCCGTTGTTCTACGCCGCGCAAAAAGACGCGCTGGCCCGGGCCGGTGATGACGAGGACGATCAGTTCTTCGAACTGGCCAAACTCGCCACCGGCCTGTCGGAAAAAGAACTCGACCAACTCAAGCGTCCGGACTATGTGAGCATCGCCCAGTACGTGCACGACATGTCGACCCGGCCTGCCTCGTACTTCCTCGACGCCGACGAGCAGCCCCGCGAATCGGCGACCAGTGAGCACGTCTCGCTGCTGTTGCCGCTTGACACCGGCGGCCGCCGTCTCACCAGCCTGATCCTGGAAATGCCCGCCCTGCGTGCCACCAAGGCGATGAAAAAACTCGCCACCAACAAAGAGCGCGCCGAGTTCATCACTGCCCACTGCACCGGCCTGATGATCCCGGATCTCGCCGACCTCAGCGTGCCCGACTGGACCGAACTGCAGGGGCGCATCGACGATTTTTTAAACAAACCGGCGGACTTCTTTCGGAGCGCGACATCGAAGTAATTCTCGACATCGTGCCGCTCATTTACTCGGTAAATGAAGCGGAAATCCTGGACTGGGACGCCGGAAAAGCATTGCGCCGCTACGACATCGCGATCACTCGCCTTGGCGTCAAACAGGAGTAGAGCGGATGGCAGACAGTAAATTTGGATTGAGGTCGCTCATCGCCAGGGACGGCGAGGCGATTTACGGCTCGCTTGAAACGGCCGGGGCAGGCGCCAGCATCCAGCCGATTGCGCCGATGCTTGCCGGCCCGTCCTTGCTTGATACCGTACCCAAGGCCGTGCCGGGCCAGGAACTGGCGAATGTCGGTGCGCAACTGACGCAACTGGTCACGGGGCAGACCCGGCTCATCGACACGCTGGAGAGGTTCAACGGCTCATTGCTCGATGTGATGGGTGCCCTGAAAACCGGCAAGGGCAATAGCAAGGGCGGCGCCTCATCCGATACCGTCAAACCCTCGCAGGCGCTGGAAACGGCGATGACCGACCTGCATGAAGTGGTGGGGTTTGCCGGGCATGAGCGCACACAACTGCGCGAAGCCAACCTGGCCTTGGCGTCAGACCCGATGGTTGCCGCAAGTGGCGCAGATGCTGTCGACCTGGCAAGGGTGGAGCAGGTGGGGGCCCGGTCCGGCGTAGGCAAGGACCTTGAAACTCGCCAGGCTGATTTGCTGCAGTTCGCCCGCGATAGCGCGCTCATCGCCGCGGCCTTTCAGACCGATATCAAGACGGCCGGCGAGATGATGGGCGGCTGGCGTGGGTCGATGAAGCTGGATCGCCCGCAGGCGCTGGATCTGGCTGACGCCACCAACGTGCTGGGTTCCCACGCTTCGCTCAAGGCCGATGCGGTGGATATTGGTTCGATTGTGCGCCAGAGCACTGCCGCGAGAACGTCGGGCATGAGCCCCGAGCAGGTAGCGGCGTTTTCGGCGGCGTTGCTGACGGTTGGTAACAACCGGGCGTCTGCCGGGCTTGCGGTGGAAAAAGTCGGCGCCGCGCTGGCCAAGGGTGACGGTGCCTCCGAGGGGCAGCGTGCTGCCTGGGCAGAGCTCAAGCTTGACCCGAAGGTGCTTGCGGCAGGCATGAAGCAGGACGCACCGCAAACAGTGCTGACGGTCCTCGAGGCGCTCAAGGCGCAGCCCCAGGAAAGGCAGGCGGCACTGGCCACGCAGTTGTTCGACGGTAACCGCTCGATTCTGAGCCTGGTGCCGGTAATCGACACGCTGAAGCAGGCCTTTTCGGCGGTGGCCGACAAGTCGACTTACGCGACTTCGGTCCTGGGAGACCAGGGCTCGGTCATGCGTTCGGCGACCGGGCGGGCAGACTCCACGCAAGCTCATGAACAAGCCTTCCAGGCCAGTACCACCCGCCTGGAGACAGCTTCCGATACGGCGATTGCACCCCTGAAAAACGGCGCACTGACGGTGCTGACCTCAGTGGTCAATGGCTTGGGCTGGCTGGCTGAATCGCTGCCCAAAGCCACGGCCGCCCTCACATTGGCCGCGGTGGTGATGGTGCCGCTGGCGAAGAAGCTCGGCGGCACTGTCGTGGACAAAGTCTTCGACAAGGTCGCCGGGAAAGTCCTGGGCGAGGGTGACGCGCCCCGCGATGCCGGTGGCAACAAGTCCGACCCGTCCGGCAGCAAAGGGAAGTCACAAGGTAGCGACACACGCCAGGGCGAGCGCACGCCAGGCAAAAACTCAGGCCCTGATGCGCCCACGAAAACCAACAGAGCCAGCCGAATCGCGAAGCGCGGTTCGTTGGCGTTGGTGGTGGCAGACGCGGGTATCAATCTCATCAAGGGCGCGAGCAATGGCACCCTGAAAGAGTCCGTTGGCGCCAGTGTGGGGTCGATAGGCGGTGGCGTCGCGGGTGGTGTGGCCGGCGAGGTTGCAGGGCTGGCCATTGGGCGAGCCGTTGGCACGCTCGCCGGGGCGGCGCTGGGTTCGATTATTCCGGGCGCCGGCACAGTGTTGGGCGGTGTGATCGGCGGCTTTGCCGGCGGTGCAATCGGTAAGGTGGTGGGCGGCGTCGTCGGCACGTTCGTCGGCAGCGACGTCGGGGCGAGCCTGGGCGAGAAAGTCATGAGCAGTGACGACCGTCTCCCGCCACCCGAACAGGTCAGCCAAAGCCTTCCCAACGCTCAAACAGACAACCGGCAAATCAACTTCGCCCCGCAGATCAACATTACCGCACCCGAGCAGACCAGTTACCAGGCGCTGGCGGCGCTCGTCGTGCAACAGATCGAGGCGCAGTTCACGCCGCTGTCGATGGACAACCTGCTGGCGACGCGACGCGACGCGGCACTCACCGATGGAGCGGTTTAATGCGACAACAAATGGTGTTGGGCAGCTTTATTTTCGGGCTGTCGCGCGGGTTTGCCTACGCGACCCTCGACCGTAACAGTAGCGGTGGCTGGGTCGCGCTGGACATCATTGCCGGCAAACCCAAGTCCAGCCAGACCGGCCAGGCCCTCGAAACATTGACCTTTGCCGGCAAGGCGGCGCGTGGCATTGGCATGGCCAGGCTCGACGAACTGCGCGACTTGCAGGCCTTGCGTACACCGCTGCCGTTGGTGGACGGGATTGGCCGTAACTGGGGGCTGTGGACGATCAAATCGGTGGACGAGAAACAAGCCAACGTGATCGACGACGGCACCGCCATGCTGATCAATTGGACGTTGATACTGGAGGAATTCGTCAATGCGTAGAGTCCGAAGTATTGCCGGTGACTCCGTCAACCTGCTGCTCTACCGCGAACTGGGTCGCAGCGACGACGCTGCCGAGGAAGCACTGTGGCATCTCAACCCGGACCTCGCGGAACACGGGGCGGTATTGCCGGCCGGCATCGGTGTAATCGTACCGGAGCTGGACGCGCGGCCCGCCGCAAAAAAAACGGTTTCGGTTTGGGATTAAGGAGGAACCATGGCACTTGGATTCACACCGGCGGTGGAAATTTACGGGACCAATGCCGCGCTGCTCAACGAGCGATTACTGGAGTGGGAACACACCGATGCCGCAGGCTTCGTCTCCGACCAGCTCAAGCTGACCCTCGACATCGAAGGGCTTGAGGGATTGCCCAGCCTGGGTGGGAGGATCGGCCTGCGGGTCGGTTACCTGGAGACCGGCCTGGAGGACAAGGGGCTCTTCAAGATTACCCAGCGCACCCCGTACCTGTTCCCCCTGCGCCTGGTGTTGGTGGCCACGGCGGCGCCGTTCGACCAGGACGAATTCAAACAGCGCCGCACAGCCAGCCATGGGCCGACCACCCTGGGCGCACTGTTCCGCCAACTGACCATACGTTATGGATTCTCACCCAGGGTCGCGCCGGATCTGGACGCTGAAAAGATCGCTCACATCGACCAGACCAACGAAAGCGACATGAGCTTCCTGACCCGACTTGCCAAGCGTTTTGATGCGGTGGCCAAGCCTGTCGACGAGCTGTATGTGCTGGGCCGTAAAGGCCAGATCACCTCGCTGTCGGGCAAGCCGCTGCAAGAAGTGCGGCTGTCGGTCACTCGTGATAACCGTCCGGGCGACCGCGCGTTTATCAGCGCCAGTTTTACCGAGACCAGCCGGGCCAAGTTCGAAGGGGCCAAGGCGTCCTGGTGGGATGTCGCTACCTGCAAGAAACGTGAGGTGGAGGTGGGCGGTGCGCCGTTCAAAGTCCTTGCCCAGCGCTACCAGAGCGAAGACGAAGCCAGGACGGCGGCCGAAGGCGAGATGCGCCGGGTTAGCCGTGAAGGCCTGCAGATCAATGTGATATGCCCCGGCAACCCGGCGTTCCAGGCCGAAGGGCTGCTGGTGCTGGATGAAACCTGGCCCGGCTTCATGCAGGGGCGCTGGTCCATCGACACGCTGACGGCCGTCGGCAAACGCAAGGAAAGCTACCGATGCACGATCAAGGCGAACGGATTGTCGTCACCGCAATGACGTGCTCGATCGGTTCCTTCTACCCTATCCCCTCGATAGCCAAACGGCCCGCTGGATGGCCTTGGTTGGACGCTGTTGCTCAGTAAATATCTGGGCGTGTGAGAGTAAAAAACGATGCTGATAACACTCCCTCAACTTATCCAGGTAATGCCTGGAGCCCGCCTTAGAGCGGGCATTTTTTTAGCTCCTTTAAACGAGGCTACTGCACGTCACCAAATCACCACACCCAAACGCATCGCCGCCTTCCTCGCCCAAATCGGCCACGAATCCGGCGAACTGCGCTACGTACGTGAACTGGGCAGCGATCAATACCTGAGCAAATACGACACCGGTACCTTGGCCGCCCGCCTGGGCAACTCCCCGGAAGCTGATGGCGATGGCCAGAAGTATCGCGGCCGCGGCCTGATCCAGATCACCGGCCGGCGCAACTACCTGGCGTGCAGTCAGGCACTGTTCGGCGATGAGCGTTTGTTGCACCAACCGGAGTTGCTGGAGACGCCGCAATGGGCGTGCGAATCTGCCGCGTGGTTCTGGCAGCGCAATGGCTTGAACGAGCTGGCTGACCAGGACCAGTTCACCACGATCACCCGGCGCATCAATGGTGGCCTCAACGGTCTGGAGAACCGTATGCAACTGTGGGCGCGGGCGAAGGCGGTGTCATGGGCTTCCTGACGTCGTATCGCCTGCTTGGGTTTTGCCTGTTGTTCGCAGTTTCGGCGGGTGTTGCCTGGCAGGTACAGGCTTGGCGATATGGCGCACAACTCGAGCACCTGCAGGCTCTGCATGCCGCAGCACTCAGCCAGCAACAACAGGCCGAACAGGACAAACGGCTGGCACTGGAGCAACAACTCAGCGCCAGCGACCAACAACACACCCGGGAGCTTTCCGATGCACAACGCGCTCAGGCTCACCTGCGGGATCGCCTGGCCACTGCTGATGTGCGGTTGTCAGTCCTTCTCGACGCCAGCGATTCAGCCAGCGGCTGTACAATGCCAGCCACCGCCCCCTCCGGCAGCCTGGTTCATGGCGCCCCGCGAGCCCGACTTGACCCGGCGCATGCTCAACGAATTATCGGCATCACCGACGACGGCGATAACGCAATGATCGCCTTGCGCGCCTGCCAGGCGTATGTCCGGGCTGTCGCGCGTTAGTCTCTTGTAACTTGCATGGCCCATGGGCTCCTGTAGGGTAGGCGAATGCCCGTCCACTCCAGGAGATGACCGTGAAGGAAATTACTCAACTCGCCGCTGAACTTGGCCGACGCTTGCAGGTTCTCAATGCCCACGTCACGACGGCCGAGTCGTGCACCGGCGGCGGTATCGCCGAGGCAATCACGCGGATTCCCGGGAGTTCGGCCTGGTTCGAGGCGGGCTATGTCACGTATTCCAATCGCCAGAAGACCCGGCAGCTGAATGTGCCGGAGGCCCTGTTCCCCAAGGTCGGTGCCGTCAGTCGCGAAGTGGTGGAGGCGATGGTGCGGGGCGCCCAGGAGAAAAGCCTGGCGCGTTTTGCCGTGGCAGTCAGCGGCGTGGCCGGGCCCGATGGCGGTTCGCCGGACAAGCCGGTGGGCACCGTATGGCTGGCCTGGGGCGTGGGCGATGAGGTTACCGCCGAGCTCGAACACTTCCCCGGCAACCGCGACGAGGTCCGCCGACAAACGGTAAAGGCCGCGCTAGAGGGCTTGTTGCGACGAGCTGCAGCAGAAATAGAAAATCAGGGGTAGGCGATCACGGATCTTTGTGGAACAATACTGTCTACTTATACAGGTGTTGGCCGCCAGGCCTTATTGATTACGTGAGGACTTTAATGGACGACAACAAGAAGAAAGCCTTGGCTGCGGCCCTGGGTCAGATCGAACGTCAATTCGGCAAGGGTGCCGTAATGCGTATGGGCGATCACGACCGTCAGGCGATCCCGGCTATCTCCACTGGCTCTCTGGGTCTGGACATCGCGCTCGGCATTGGCGGCCTGCCAAAAGGCCGTATCGTTGAGATCTACGGTCCTGAATCTTCCGGTAAAACCACCCTGACCCTGTCGGTGATTGCCCAGGCACAAAAAATGGGCGCCACCTGTGCGTTCGTCGATGCCGAGCACGCCCTGGATCCTGAATACGCCGGCAAGCTGGGCGTCAACGTTGACGACCTGCTGGTTTCGCAACCGGACACCGGTGAGCAAGCGCTGGAAATCACCGACATGCTGGTGCGCTCCAACGCCATCGACGTGATCGTGGTCGACTCCGTGGCAGCCCTGGTACCCAAGGCTGAAATCGAAGGCGAAATGGGCGACATGCACGTGGGCCTTCAAGCCCGCTTGATGTCCCAGGCCTTGCGTAAAATCACCGGTAACATCAAGAACGCCAACTGCCTGGTGATCTTCATCAACCAGATCCGGATGAAGATCGGCGTGATGTTCGGCAGCCCGGAAACCACCACCGGTGGTAACGCGCTGAAGTTCTACGCTTCGGTCCGTCTGGACATCCGTCGTACTGGCGCGGTGAAGGAAGGTGACGAGGTTGTCGGTAGCGAAACCCGCGTTAAAGTCGTGAAGAACAAGGTGGCCCCGCCGTTCCGTCAGGCCGAGTTCCAGATTCTCTACGGCAAGGGTATCTACCTGAACGGCGAGATGATCGACCTGGGCGTGCTGCACGGTTTCGTCGAGAAATCCGGTGCCTGGTATGCCTACAACGGCAGCAAGATCGGCCAGGGCAAGGCCAACTCGGCCAAGTTCCTTGCGGATAACCCGGATGTTGCCGCTACGCTCGAGAAGCAGATCCGCGACAAGTTGCTGACCCCGGCACCTGACGTCAAGGCTGCCGCCAACCGCGAGCCGGTTGAAGAAGTAGAAGAAGTCGACACTGACATCTGAAGCAAACGATGAGCGTTGTCCTGGATACACCCGTCGCCGTAAGGCGCACTGCAATGGACCTGCTCGCACGGCGCGAGCATGGTCGAGTCGAGCTGACGCGTAAGCTGCGTCAGCGTGGCGCAGATCCCGAGATGATCGACGCAGCCCTTGACCGTTTGACGGAAGAAGGGCTGCTGTCGGAGTCCCGTTACCTCGAAAGTTTCGTCTCCTACCGAGCCCGATCCGGCTATGGCCCTGCACGAATTCGTGAAGAGCTGAGCCAGCGTGGCCTGCAGCGGGCTGATATCGAACTCGCGTTGCGTGAGTGCGGCATCAGTTGGCAGGCACAACTGGAAGAAACCTGGCGGCGCAAGTTTGCCGGTCATCTGCCCATTGATGCGCGTGAGCGGGCTAAGCAAGGTCGCTTCCTGAGTTATCGCGGGTTTTCGATGGAGATGATCAGTCGCCTGTTGAGCGGTCGGGATATGGATGACTGAAGTCTGCGCCTGGTAAATGGTTGCTCTGATCATTGCGGGGCTTGGTGTGGCGAGGGAGCTTGCTCCCGCTGGGCTGCGCAGCGGCCCTAACCTGCGCATCGTTCTACCTGACACAACCCAAAAGGCCCGCTATGAAAATAGCGGGCCTTTTTTCGTTTCAGTGTCAGGTCACGCCGTCTCCGTCACCCGCTGCTGCGTTTTCCCCTGAGCCTGGGCCCAGTTTTCCGGCAAGTTGATGTAATCCACCAATTCCCGCAACCGTCCCTGATCACGCCCGTTGAAGTTGAACACCAGCCGCGTCAGATGGCTGAAGCTTGGCTCGTCATGCTCTTCGCCGGTGTACGCGATTTGTTGGAAGTCGTCACTGAGGCGAAGACTGGCAAATGCCTCCTGCAGATGGGCCAGTGCGCGGTCACTCAACGGATGATTCATGCGAATCACAAACTGGCGCTTCAGCCAGCGGGTGGAGTGGAAGTTGGCGTAGAACTGGTTGATTTCGTCCACCGCCTCTTCGGCGCTGTACACCAGGCGGACCAGCTTGAGGTCGGTGGGCAGGATGTAGCGATTGGCCTCAAGCTGGCTGCGGATAAAGTCCAGTGCGCCTTGCCAGAAGCTACCGCCCGGTGCATCCAGCAGTACCACCGGTACCAGCGGGCTTTTGCCGGTCTGGATCAGGGTCAGCACCTCCAGCGCTTCATCCAGGGTACCGAAACCGCCCGGGCACAGGATCAAGGCGTCGGCTTCCTTGACGAAGAACAGCTTGCGGGTAAAGAAGAAGTGGAAGGACAGCAGGTTCTCGGTGCCATCGATGGTCGGGTTGGCGTGCTGTTCAAAGGGCAGGGTGATGTTGAACCCCAGGCTGTGCTCCAGGCCGGCACCCTCGTGGGCCGCCGCCATGATGCCGCCGCCGCCGCCGGTTATCACCATCAGGTCCGAACGGGCCAGGACCGCGCCCACTTCCCGGGCCAGTGCATACAGCGGGCTTTCCACCGGCGTGCGCGCCGAGCCGAACACCGTGACTTTGCGCCGCCCCTTGAACTGTTCGAGCACGCGGAAGGCGTGGTCCAGTTCCCGGATCGCCTGCAAGGTGATCTTGGCATTCCAGCGGCTGCGGTCGTCCTGGGCCATGCGCAACACGGTGAAGATCATGTCGCGATAAAGGGGGATATTTGGGCTGTTGGGCGCAATCAAGTGGAGTTGCGCGTCGACCTGCTGCGTGAGGTCGGTGCCGTTTTCTTCAAATTGACGGATCAGGAGTTCATTCGGTTCGTAAGGCATTCAACTTCTCCTTCTTCACAGAACCCTGGGTGCCGGCGAGAAATTCGTCGGGACCACGACACTGCATGTGTCGTTGCCTCTGATTAACGAGGTGGGCGATACCGGTTCTGTATATTCCTTATGATTAAAAACCTTTGCATTGCACGCTCAGGAGGGCAACCCTCTTTTGCCCTGAAAATGTTACAGGACGGTGTGAAAACCCGATGTTCCAGGCGTTCAGGATGAATTGATCATGAGCCTATAAAGTCTTGGCTGGCAACCGCTTATTGATCACTTCTGAGGGAGTTTAGACGCTGCCGCGAGCGGACAATGGCGGAGAGTGCAGAGGGGGATATTGCGCGCCGCTGGTCAGCGGCGCGCGACAGGAGGTGTCACTTACTTTTTCTTCTTCGCGGCAGCCGGTGCCGGGCAATCTGCTTCCTGGAACTTCACCGAAGCTACCGGGCGGTTGGTTTTGTTCTCGGTGATTTCATAGCGCATGATCGCGCCCTTGGCCATCAGCTCGCGGTAACCCTTGTTCAGGCACACACTTTGGCCGAGCTGGAAGTACACAGCCTTGGGGTTGGCGCGCATTTGCTCGGCGCGGTCGGGCAGTACGCTCAAATGGTCAATCAGCTGCAAGCCTTCAACGGTGTAGGCAACTTCCAGGGTCTTTTCGTCAATTTCCCGTGGCAGTTCTTTGTTGGTTTCCTCTGCGACGCTTTGCAGCTTCCTGTTCAGTTGAGCCTCCAGCAACGAGGCCGCTTGGGCACCCAGAGGCAACACCAGCGCGAGGGCGACGGACGGAACTACAAGGCGTGGCATAAGACGCAGCATGAAACTCTCCTGATTCGGTTACTGGTGCATAGACCAGCCACTGCGCTGTGCGTTCAGTGGCGCGGGATTATAGGTGACCGCTTGCCCCTAGGGCCAGCCTATTGCCGGGAAGTGCAGGTGGCCGGGGGCGGCTCTGGTAAACTGCGGTAACTTTTGCCTTCCGAGTTCTATCCGTGTCGATTTCCACTTCCCTGCGGCGCACCCGATGAGCCATGCCGTCTCCCGTTTGCGCACGCAGCGCCTGGCCCGTGCCGTAAAACCGTTTGTAGCGCGAGGCTCGCGGGCCGAACGCTGCCCCGGCTGCCGGGTGATTCCCGAGTACTGCCTGTGCGCCTGGCGGCCCAAGGTCCAGGCCAGATCCGGCATGTGCCTGCTGATGCACGACGTAGAGCCGATGAAACCCAGCAACACCGGCTGGCTGATTGCCGATGTGATCAACGACACGACCGCGTTCCCCTGGTCGCGCACTGAGGTTGAGCCGGAGTTGCTGACCTTGCTGGCCGACCCGCAATGGCAGCCATACATCGTCTTTCCCGGCGAATTCGTGGCCCCGGAGCGGGTGGTCCATCAGGTCAAGCTGGAGGAGGGCAAGCGCCCGCTGTTTATTTTGCTGGACGGCACCTGGAGCGAGGCGCGCAAGATGTTCCGCAAGAGCCCGTACCTGGAGCACTTGCCGGTGCTGAGCCTGGCGCCCGAGCAACTGTCGCGCTACAAGCTGCGTCGCTCCAAGCGTGATGACCACTTCTGCACCGCCGAAGTCGCCGCGCTGTGCCTGGAGCTGGCTGAAGATGCCGCAGCCAGTGAAGTCCTGGATGCCTATCTGGACGTATTCAGCACTCACTACCTGGCCGCCAAGTTTCAACTGGCGCTGGACCCGGCCGATGTCGTCCATACTCGCCTTGCACCTTATCTCTAGGTGTCATGGCCAGCCGACCTTTGCATGATGGCCGCGCAAACGCGCAGCCCGCTAAAATAGCCACGGGCGTAGCGCTTGACCACCCAGGCTACGCTGGGCATGCTTGGCGCCGATTGGGGCGCTGTCACAGATTGGATACGTCGCTTTTTGACGTTGAGCGCGCCCTTTGGTGACTGCTGGCCTGGCAGCCACCTTGCGCGTTGGCGAGCACTGAACCCATCAGTGCCGCCCTAAAAAACAGGATCATTTAATAAATGGCCACATACGAAATCCTGATTGCCGATGACCACCCGCTGTTTCGCAGTGCGCTGCACCAGGCGGTCACGCTGGGCCTGGGGCCGGATGTACGCCTCGTCGAAGTGGCCAGTATTGCCGAGCTGGAAACCCGTCTTACCGAAAAGTCCGACTGGGACCTGGTCCTGCTGGACCTGAACATGCCGGGTGCCTACGGTTTTTCCGGGCTGGTGCTGCTGCGTGGGCAATACCCGCAGATACCGGTGGTGATGGTGTCGGCCCAGGAAGAGGCGTCGGTGGTGGTGCGCTCCAAGGAGTTCGGTGCCAGTGGTTTCATTCCCAAGTCCAGCTCCATGGAAGACATCCAGAAAGCCGTGCGCACGGTGCTGGATGGCGATGTCTCCTGGCCGCCGCAGGCCTTTGAAGAGATCAACGTCTCCGACGAAGCCAAGGCCGCGCGTGATGGCCTGGCCAGCCTCACGCCCCAGCAGTTCCGCGTATTGACCATGGTCTGCGAAGGTCTATTGAACAAACAGATTGCCTACGAGCTGAGCGTGTCGGAAGCGACCATCAAGGCTCACGTCACGGCGATCTTCCGCAAGCTCGGCGTACGTACGCGAACCCAGGCGGCGCTGCTCTTGCAACAACTTGAGTCAATTTCGCAGCATTAAGACGCTGTTCATTCACGTTTTTTTGACTTTGCTTGCTCTAGTTTCCCCACACCTTTTTGCTCAGTTGCCTACTCTATGTCGCCTTTCAAGGGTCAAACCGGTATCAAACGTATTTTCAACGCAGGCGGATATTCCCTGGATGGCCTGCGTGCGGCTTTCACCGGCGAGGCGGCGTTTCGTCAGCTGGTGTTGCTCAATGTCATCCTGATCCCGCTGAGTTTCTTCCTTAACGTCAGCCGGGTAGAGCGGGCGCTGCTGATCGCCGTGTGCCTGCTGGCATTGATCGTCGAGTTGCTCAACTCCGCCGTCGAAGCGGCGATCGACCGGATTTCCCTGGACCTGCACCCCTTGTCGAAAAATGCCAAGGACATGGGCAGCGCCGCGCAGTTCGTAGCGCTGACCATGATTACCCTGGTGTGGGCCGTGATCCTGATCTAGGCAATGGTCGGCAGTACGATCTCGTCGCTGCGCTGCACCCCGGCGGTGAACGACCGGCACAGCTCGAGGAATTCGCGCATCGCCGAGGTCTGGTACTTCTGCTTGTGCCAGATGAAGTAGAACTGCCGGGCCAGGTCCAGGTCCGGGGTTTCCACCGGTACCAGGCTGCCACGCCGGAAGGCGTCGCGCAGCGCCAGCCGGGAAATGCAGCCAATCCCCAAGCCTGATTCCACCGCGCGTTTGATTGCCTCGGTGTGTTCCAGCTCCAGGCGGATATTCAGCGCGCTGCGGTGATGCCGCATGGCCTGGTCAAAGGTCAGGCGTGTTCCAGAGCCTTGTTCCCGCAGGATCCAGGCTTCATGGGTCAGCTCTTCCATGGTCGCCTGGCCGCGCTTGGCCAAGTGATGCTGGGGGGCGCAGAACACCACCAGTTCATCTTCCACCCAGGTTTGCACCTCGATGTCCGGGTGGCTGCAGTCGCCTTCGATTAGACCCAGATCAATTTCGTAGTGCGCCACCTGATGCACGATATGCGCAGTGTTCTGCACATGCAGCTTCACCTGGCTCTCGGGATGCTGCTGCATGAAGCTGCCGATCAGCAGCGTGGCCAGGTAGTTGCCGATGGTCAGCGTGGCCCCGACCGCCAGGGAGCCGAAGCCCGACTTGCCGTTGAGCAGGTCCTCGATCTCCTTGGCCTGGTCCAGCAGTGCCACCGCCTGGGGCAATAGCTGGTGACCGAGGGCGTTGAGGCTCAGGCGTTTGCCCGCGCGGTCGAACAACTGGCAGCTGGATTGACGCTCCAGCTCGGTAATCGACGTGCTGGCGGCGGATTGAGATAAGGCCAGAAGGCCAGCAGCGCGCGAGACGCTTTCCTGCTGGGCGACGGCGACGAAGACTTGCAGTTGACGTAGAGTAAATCGCATATCGATATAACCGATAACCCTTATCTTAATAATCCAGTTAACAGATATTGTCGCCGCCATTAGAATGCTGTGCAATTGCGCATCCATCATTTGGCGCAGACCCATTTCCAGGAGTCCCCCGTACATGAGCAACATGAACCACGAGCGTGTCCTCAGTGTTCATCACTGGAACGACACTCTGTTCAGCTTCAAGTGCACCCGCGATCCGGGCCTGCGCTTCGAGAACGGTCAGTTCGTGATGATCGGCCTGCAACAGCCCAACGGCCGCCCGCTCATGCGCGCTTACTCGATTGCCAGCCCGAACTGGGAAGAGCATCTGGAGTTCTTCAGCATCAAGGTGCCTGATGGCCCGCTGACTTCCCAATTGCAGCACTTGAAGGAAGGCGACGAGATCATCATCAGCAAAAAACCGACGGGCACCCTGGTGCTTGACGATTTGAAGCCGGGCAAACACCTGTACCTGCTCAGCACCGGCACTGGCCTGGCGCCGTTCATGAGCGTGATCCAGGACCCGGAAACCTACGAGCGTTTCGAAAAAGTGATCCTGTGCCACGGCGTGCGTTACGTCAACGAAGTCGCCTACCGCGAATTCATCACCGAGCACCTGCCGCAGAACGAGTTCTTCGGCGAGGCCCTGCGTGACAAGTTGATCTACTACCCGACCGTGACCCGTGAGCCGTTCGAAAACGAGGGCCGCCTGACCGACCTGATGCGCAGCGGCAAGCTGTTCAGTGACATCGGCCTGCCGCCGATCAATCCTGAAGACGACCGCGCCATGCTGTGCGGCAGCCCAAGCATGCTGGATGAAACCAGCGAAGTGCTGAACAGCTTCGGCCTGAAGGTTTCCCCGCGTATGCGTGAGCCGGGCGACTACCTGATCGAGCGTGCGTTCGTCGAGAAATAAGCGCGACGCAAAAAAATGTGGGAGCGGGCTTGCTCGCGAAAGCGGTGTAACAGTCACCAGATGTATTGACTGATCCACCGCTTTCGCGAGCAAGCCCGCTCCCACATTTGTTTCCGGTTTACCCGGCCGACACGACTTCCAGCACACAAATCATCCCGGCTTCGGGATAGTGCCAGCGCACATCAACATCCCAGAACTGCGCCCCGTATTCCCGCTCCGGCCCCGGCGTCTGGTACGCCGGCCGTGGATCCTGCGCCAGGCACTGCTCGATCAACGCCACCAATGGCTCGCCAAGGCGCTGAGCGTGGCCTTCTGCCTGTTGCAGCGCAGTCTTCAGCCACTGCACGGGAATCAGCTGTGGCGCAGCGCTGGCGATGCTGTTGGTCGCAGTGTCAACTATGTCTGCGTACGGCACGTACGGCTTGATGTCGAGAATCGGTGTGCCATCCAGCAGGTCGATCCCGGATATCCACAGGCGTCCATCTTCCACCTTGTCCAGCTTGACCACTGACTGGCCGATGCCGTTGGGCCGGTGCGTCGCGCGGGTGGCGAACACGCCCATGGACGTGTTGCCACCCAGGCGAGGCGGGCGCACTTTCAGGCGGGGCTTGTCTTCCAGCGCCTGGTGGAACAGGAACAGCAGCCACACATGGCTGACCTGTTCCAAACCCTGCACCGCCTCACCCTGGTCGAATGGCGCCACCAACTCCAGCACGCCCCGGGCGGCAGGCGCCAGTTGTGGCTGGCGCGGGATGGCGAACTTCTCCTTGAAGCAGGAGCGGACAAAACCGATGGGCGAGACGCTGTAGTTCACGGGCTTAGGCGCGAACGCGCAGGGTCAAGCCCTTGAGGAAGTTGCGCAACAGCTGGTCACCACAGGTGCGGTAGTTGGTGTGGCCGAACTTGCGGAACAGTGCGCTCAGCTCAGGCTTGGACACCGGGAACTCGGAGGCCTTGAGGATTGCGTGCATGTCGTCTTCCTTCAGTTCGAAGGCCACGCGCAGTTTCTTCAGGACGATGTTGTTGGTCACCGGCAGTTCGATCGGCTGCGGTGGACGGCTCTCGTCCTTGCCGCGCTTGAAGATCACCAGGCCATCGAGGAAATGCGCCATGACTTCGTCCGGGCAGAACACGAAGCCTTCTTCCTCGTCTTTCTTGAGGTAGGTCAGCAGGTCGTCCTTGGTGACTTCCATGCCGCCGAGCTTGATGATCTCGACCATCTTGTTGTCGCTGATGTCGAGCATGTAGCGCACGCTGCGCAGTACGTCGTTGTGAATCATGGTGGGCAATCCTGGTCATTCAACTGTGGACACCGCCCAGGCAGGCGGTATCGAGAGATTCGGCGGCGAAAAAAGTCTTAGAACTTTTCTTTGCCGGACAGATAGCGCCATTGGCCTACCGGCACTTTGCCGATGGAGACTCCGCCAATGCGGATGCGTCGAATGGCGACGACTTTCAGGCCGACGGCTTCGCAGAACAAGGCAATCACACCCGGTTGCGGGTTTTTCAGCGCAAAGCGCAGGCGGTTCTCGTTCTGCCAGCTGGCTTTCACCGCAGGCAATTCCTTACCTTTGTAGGTCAGGCCATGGTTGAGGCGGTTCAGGCCGTGGGCGACCATGTCGCCGGACACCTCCACCACGTATTCCTGTTCGATCTTGTTCGCGTCAGCGGTCAGCTTGCGCAAAATCTTCCAGTCCTGGGTAAACACCAGCAGGCCGCTGGCCTTGGCTTGCAGGTCACTGCTGGCGGTCAGGCGCAGGAAGTGGCCCTTGAGCGGGCGCTTGCTGAAGCGGTGTTCTTCCGACAGGGTCTCGGCGTTGATCGACGCCATGGCTGTCTCGGCATCCACGCCGGCGGGGGCGTGGAACAGGATGGTCACCGGCTCCGGCGCTGTGGCCTTGGCCTCAGGGTCAAGCTCGACCTTCTGGGTGGTGACCTTGAACTGCGGCTCGTCGATCACTTCGCCGTCCACCGTGACCCAGCCGCCTTCGATGAACAGCTCAGCCTCCCGACGGGAGCAACCGACCAGTTCGATGAGGCGTTTGGAGAGGCGTAGGGGTTCAGTCATGACAAGGGCCGAAACAAAAGGGGGCGGCTATTGTACCTGTGTGGCGCCGGTTAATCCCGGCTCCATTTCATTTAGCCGCGACGTGCCTGTGGCTGGGCCTGGCGCAAACGCATGTGCAGCAACGGATAAGGCTGCCCCATGCCGTCATGGTCCGTGCGTCCGATCACCTCAAAGCCTTGCTTGAAGTAAAAGCCCAGGGCCTGCGGGTTCTGTTCGTTGACGTCCAGTTGATCGGCATTCATCGACTCGATGGCATAGCGCAGCAATTGCCTGCCCAGGCCCTGGCCACGGTGCTCGGGGTCGATAAACAGCATCTCGACCTTGCCCGCGGCCACCCCGGCAAACCCGGTGATGCGCTGGCGCGAGTCCTTGGTGCAGATCAGCATCACCGCGTCGAGGTAGCGTGTCAGCACCAGGTTTTTCAGCAACTCGATGTAACTGTCCGGCAGGAAATCATGGGTGGCCCGCACCGAAGCCTCCCAGATGCGGGTCAGTTCCTGATAGTCGCTGGATTTGGGTGTATGGATAACCGAATGCTGACGCATGCCCGCTGCCCCTTGCCGATGATTGGCGCCGATGGGCAAAACGATAGACCTAAAAAAGCCCCGCATCTTGTCCAGAGGCAGGGCTTTTTCAATTCTTTACACCTTATGCGCGTTTTTCAGCCCACAGGTCGTACTCGTCGGCGTCGGTCACGGTGCACCAGACCTTGTCGCCCGGCTTCAGGCCGCTGGCATCGTCGATGAACACGTTACCGTCGATTTCCGGTGCATCGAAGAAGCAGCGGCCTACAGCGCCTTGCTCGTCGACTTCGTCGATCAGTACTTCGATCTCACGGCCGATGCGCAGTTGCAGGCGCGCCGAGCTGATGGCCTGCTGGTGCGCCATGAAGCGCTCCCAACGGTCCTGCTTGACGTCGTCCGGCACGATGGCAGCGTCCAGCAGGTTGGCCGGAGCACCTTCCACCGGCGAGTACTGGAAGCAGCCGACGCGGTCCAGCTGGGCCTCGGTCAGCCAGTCCAGCAGGTACTGGAAGTCTTCTTCGGTTTCGCCGGGGAAGCCGACGATGAAGGTGGAGCGGATGATCAGGTCCGGGCAGATCTCGCGCCAGTTCTTGATGCGCGCCAGGGTCTTGTCTTCGAAGGCCGGGCGTTTCATGGCCTTGAGGATTTTCGGGCTGGCGTGCTGGAACGGGATGTCCAGGTACGGCAGGATCTTGCCGGCGGCCATCAGCGGGATCAACTCGTCAACGTGCGGGTACGGGTAAACGTAGTGCAGGCGCACCCATACGCCGAGGCTGCTCAGGGCTTCGCAGAGTTCGGTCATGCGGGTTTTCACCGGCGCGCCGTTCCAGAAGCCAGTGCGGTATTTGACGTCGACGCCGTAGGCGCTGGTGTCCTGGGAGATCACCAGCAGCTCTTTCACGCCGGATTTGACCAGGCGCTGGGCCTCGTCCAGCACGTCGCCCACCGGGCGGCTCACCAGTTTGCCGCGCATCGACGGGATGATGCAGAAGCTGCAGCTGTGGTTGCAGCCTTCGGAAATCTTCAGGTAGGCGTAGTGGCGCGGCGTCAGCTTGATGCCCTGCGGCGGCACCAGGTCGATCAACGGGTTGTGGTCCTGGCGCGGCGGCACTACGTCGTGCACGGCGTTGACCACTTGCTCGTACTGCTGCGGGCCGGTCACGGCCAGCACGCTCGGGTGCACGTTGCGGATGGCGCCTTCTTCCACACCCATGCAGCCGGTGACGATCACCTTGCCGTTTTCCTTGATGGCTTCGCCGATCACTTCCAGGGACTCGGCCTTGGCCGAGTCAATGAAGCCGCAAGTGTTGACCACCACCACGTCCGCGTCCTGGTAGGTGGACACGACGTCATAGCCTTCCATGCGCAGTTGCGTAAGGATGCGTTCGGAGTCGACCAGAGCCTTCGGGCAACCCAGGGATACAAAGCCGACCTTGGGGTTGGCTTTTGCGATGGTGGTGGACATGTCTAACCTCGGTATTGAATGACGCCGCCCGTCGTGCACGAAAGGTGGCGGATGGGCACTTGGTGTGCCTCTGATCAAAAAGTGCGCAATTCTAGCGACGGGAATCGCTCTTGACCAGCTTTATGCAGGGAAATACGACGAGTGCTGCGCTATGCTTCGCGCCGTTGCACCTGAGTGAATTTCCTCGGTCAATAAATCGTCTGTAACGAGAAGTAAAACAGCGCATGCTGTGGACAGCATAGGCGCCCGCAGCAGGCGCGCTGTTTATAAAAGACCGCAGGTCAAAGGGCAGGAGTGGTTGATGGGTCAGGCAAGTAGTCAGGCAGCAGGTGCCGAGCAGTCCAACGCAAAGCCGATCGGCATGCTGGTGGCGGCAGTGGGGGTGGTTTACGGCGATATCGGCACCAGCCCGCTCTACACCCTTAAAGAGGTGTTTGCTGGCGGTTATGGGGTTCAGGTCAATCACGACGGGGTCTTCGGGATCCTGGCGCTGATTTTCTGGTCGCTGGTCTGGGTCGTTTCGATCAAGTACGTGCTGTTTATCCTGCGCGCGGATAACCAGGGCGAGGGCGGCATCATGGCCCTGACGGCTTTGGCCCGGCGGGCGGCGGCACCTTACCCCAAGTTGCGTTCGGTGCTGGTGATTCTCGGCCTGATCGGTGCGGCGCTGTTTTACGGCGACAGCATGATCACCCCGGCGATCTCGGTATTGTCGGCGGTCGAAGGCCTGGAACTGGCGTTTGATGGCCTTGAGCGCTGGGTGGTGCCGCTTTCGCTGGTGGTGCTGGTGGGGCTGTTCCTGATCCAGAAACATGGCACTGACCGCATCGGCAAGCTGTTCGGCCCGGTGATGGTGCTGTGGTTCCTGGTGTTGGCCGGCCTGGGCATCCATGGAATCATCCAGCACCCTGAGGTGCTCAACGCCCTCAACCCTGTGTGGGGCGTGCGCTTCTTCATCGTTCACCCTGGCATGGGCGTGGCGATTCTCGGTGCGGTGGTACTGGCATTGACCGGCGCCGAAGCGCTGTACGCCGACATGGGCCACTTCGGACGCAAGCCGATTGCCCGTGCCTGGTTCGCCCTGGTGCTGCCGGCGTTGGTGCTCAACTACTTTGGCCAGGGCGCGCTGCTGCTGGAAAATCCAGAGGCAGCCCGCAACCCGTTCTACCTGCTGGCACCGGAGTGGGCTCTGGTCCCGCTGGTGGCGTTGTCCACTTTAGCCACCGTGATTGCTTCCCAGGCGGTGATCTCCGGGGCGTTCTCCCTGACCCGTCAGGCGATCCAGCTCGGTTACATCCCGCGCATGCATATCCAGCACACTTCCAGCGCCGAGCAAGGCCAGATCTACATCGGCGCGGTGAACTGGTCACTGATGGTGGGCGTGATCCTGCTGGTGCTGGGCTTCGAGTCCTCCAACGCCCTGGCTTCGGCCTACGGTGTGGCGGTGACGGGCACCATGTTGATCACCAGCATTCTGGTGTCGGCGGTGATGCTGTTGCTGTGGAAATGGCCGCCGGTACTGGCTATCCCGGTGTTGATCGGTTTCCTGTTGGTGGATGGGCTGTTCTTTGCCGCCAACGTGCCGAAGATCGTGCAGGGTGGTGCGTTTCCGGTATTGGCGGGGATTGTGTTGTTTATCCTCATGACCACCTGGAAGCGCGGCAAGGAGCTGCTGGTGGACCGGCTGGACGAAGGTGGGCTGCCGCTGCCGATCTTTATCAGCAGTATCCGTGTGCAGCCGCCTCATCGCGTGCAAGGCACGGCGGTGTTCCTGACCGCACGCCCGGATGCCGTGCCCCACGCCTTGCTGCATAACTTGCTGCATAACCAGGTGCTGCATGAGCAGGTGGTGCTGTTGACGGTGGTCTACGAAGACATCCCGCGTGTACCGGCCCAGCGTCGTTTCGAGGTCGATTCCTATGGCGAGGGCTTCTTCCGGGTGATCCTGCACTTTGGTTTCGTCGATGAACCGGACGTGCCCGAAGCGCTGAAGCTGTGCCATCTGGATGACCTGGACTTCAGCCCGATGCGCACCACCTACTTCCTCAGCCGCGAAACCGTGATCGCGTCCCGCATCAAGGGCATGGCGCGTTGGCGCGAAGGGTTGTTCGCGTTCATGCTGAAGAACGCCAACGGCAACCTGCGCTTCTTCAAGTTGCCGGTTAACCGGGTGATCGAGCTCGGCACTCAAGTAGAAATGTAAGCCCAACAAAAAGCCCCCGGTGCCTTGCGGCAGCGGGGGCTTTTTTGTGGGCGCTTATTCGGCCGGGGTCTTGCCCTGGCGCTTCTCGATGATGTCTACCAGACGCTTGGCCAGCGCCGGATAGTTCTCGTCGAAGTGATGGCCGCCAGGCAGCTTCACGGCTTCGCCGACAGCGGTCTTGTCGGTGCAGCCACTCTCGTCGACTTCTTCGGCACCGTAGATGCACACCACCTTGTCGGCCGGCAGCTTGGCCATTTCCGGGCCGGTCGCAGCTTCCTTGCCGGCGTTGCCCAGCCAGCCTTCCACTTCGATCTCGAAGCTGCCGGTGCGGGCGAAGGCCAGCAGGATGATCGCGTCTACACGCTGCTGCTCGTTTTCCGGCAGGCGGTTGTAGATGGCCGGCAGCACATCGGCGCCGAACGAGTAGCCGGTCAGCACGAAGCGCTTGGTACCCCATTTCTGCCGGTAGTGCTGCATCAGCTCGGCGAGGTCCTTGGCGCTTTGTTCCGGGGTCTTGTGCTGCCAGTAGTAGCGCAGGGTATCGATGCCCACCACCGGGTAGCCGATCTTGGCCATTTCACCGGCCACGTCGCGGTCCAGGTCACGCCAGCCGCCGTCACCGGAGAGGAACAGGGTGACGGTGTCCTTGGCCTGGCCAGCCGGCACTTCGACCACCGGAATCGCCAGGCCGCCGTTGTCCGAGCCCACCAGTTGCTTGCGCAGCTCGTTGTTCAGCACTTGCGGGTAGTGAACGTCGTAGTCGCTGATGCTGGTGGTAGCACGCGGTGTATCGCGTACGAAGCTGGCAGCATCGTCGTCAGGGTTATCGTTCCAGGCCACCAGCCAGCTACCGTGGGCCGAAGTCTTCGGCAGCGGGTCGTTGCAGCCTGGCTGCGCCAGCGCGAAGCCGACGGAGATGGCATTGGCCTTGTCGTCGTTCTGCGCGGCCAGCCAGCGCCAGGCCAGGGCTGCGCCAGGGCCGATGCCGCTGACCAGGGTCGCCGGGCCGGCGAGCTGGCCGAGGGCGGTTTGCAGGGCTTGTTCCTGCAGCTTGCAGTCATCCTTGGGCAGGATTACCTGGACGATCTGCGCTGCTCCGCCCTGGCTCAGGGCGATCAGTTGGCTGTCGGTCAGGGTTTCGTCGGCCAGCACGGCCACGGCCACGCGGGCCTTGGGCGCGGTACCCGGGGTGACGCGGGTCAGGACCGTGCCATCGGCCTGGGGCAGTTGTTCCAGAGTCGGTTGCGGTGCAGGGCGGTTCCAGTACCAGTAGCCGCCACCGAGGATCAGTGCCAGTACCACCAAAAATGCCAATACATACCGCCAGGAGCGTCGAATCATCAGCGTTTCACCAATCCAGTCAAGCCGCCCGCAATCAGGGCGGCGGTGTCGGCCAGTGCCACCAGCGGATCAAGTCCTGCGGGCACGGCCATATAACGGGGTTCCCAGTCAGGCTGGAACTTGTCTTTGAAGCGGCGCAAGCCTTGGAAGTTATACAGTTGCTCGCCACGGCGGAACACCATCGAGCCCAGGCGTTGGGTCAGCGGGGCGCCACGTCGTGGTTGCAGGCCCGACAACGGCACCATGCCGAGGCTGAAGCGGGCGTAGCCATGGTTCTTATAATGTTGAATCAGGCCGACCATCATGAATTCCATGGTCAGTTTCGGCGCGTCCGGGTGCGCACGCATCAGGTCGAGACTGGCCAGGTCGTGGCTGTAGGTCTCAAGCAGGTTCGCAAACGCTACCGGGCGCCCTTCGAAGCGAATGATCGCAATACGAAAGTGCTTGAGGTAGTCGTCGCTGAATCGTCCAAGGGAAAAGCCTTTTTCCCGCACGTTCTTGCCGGTCAGCCATGCGTCGGAGATGACTTTCAACTCCTCCATCGGGGCCTGGCCGGGTTCGTGGATCTCCAGGGACAAGCCATCACGGGTCCCGCGGTTCCAGGTGTAGCGCAGGTCCTTCATCTCTTTGCCCTTGGCTTCCAGGTCAAAGCGTTTGAGGTCGACCCGGGCTTCTTCACCCAGTTTGATCGCGGTGAGGCCGATGTCCATGTAGTACGGCAGGTTCTCCGCGCGCACCTGGTAGAACACCGGGCGGGCGTGGTGAATGTCGCACAGGTCGCGGAACTGCCAGATCATCTCGGCCCGTTGCAGGGTCGGGCCAATCGGATCGTACAAGGCCACCAGGCTGCGACCGCGACGAGCGTACATCAGGAACGCTTCGTCGTTGGGATGAAACAGCAGGGCCTTGTCGCCGGTCAGCGCCAGGCCGCCGTCGGGTTGTGCAGAGTTCATCAGGATCTTGGTGGCGCGCTCCAGTTCATCCGGTGTCGGCAAGTGGATGATCGGGCGCGCGGTACGCAGCAGCCAGGTCAGCGACACCACCACCAGCACCACGGCCGCGCCCAGCAGCGAACGCAGGCCCCGCGGGGCGTTGGCGTCGAGGGTGAACTGCCACCACAACTGATGGCTATAGGGCACGTCCTGGTAGGCGAACAACAGCAGCCAGATCGACGCACCGAGTACGCACACGCTGGCCACCAGGTACAGCGGCGAGAACGGCAGTTCGGTCAGGCGGCTGGCGCGATAGAACGAGCGCCGGAAGATCGCCAGCAGCACCGCCGTCATGGTCATCAGGCTGGCTTCTTCCCAGTCGAAACCCTTGAGCAGGGAGAGCAGGGCGCCGGTCAGCAGCAGCACCATGGTCAGCATCCACGCCGCGGACAACCGTCGACGCAGGCCCTGGGCCAACAGAAGGCAGAGCACGCCGATCAGGCTGGCACCAAAGTGCGACGCGTCAATCAGGCGATGAGGAATCAGGAAGCCGATGTTTTCCAGGCGTGAGTCGATTTCCGGGGTTGCGCCGGAAAACAGCAGGACCACGCCTGACAAAAAAACCAGTACGGCCAGGATCGGCGCAGCGAGGCCCGAGGCCGCGCGCAGGCTTTGTTGCGTATGGAACAGGCGCTGGGCTTCGTTGACCAGCAGGAACACACAAGCGATCAACAGCGGCAGCACCACATAGATCATCCGGTACAGCAGCAGTGCGGCCGCCAGTGGCGCGGCACCGAGCTTGTCGGCGAAGGCAGCCAGCAGGATTGCTTCGAACACCCCGACGCCACCGGGTACATGGCTGAGCACACCGGCGGCCAGGGCCAGCAGGTACACCAGCAGGAACGGGCCAAAGGGCGGCGCTTCCGGCAGCAACATATACAGCACGGTAGCGGCCGCAGCCACGTCGAGGGCGGTGATGATCAGTTGCAGGAAGGTCAGGCGACGGCCCGGCAGGCGCAAGGTGCGACGCCCAGCCTTGACCAGCAGGTTGTCCGGATACGGTTGTTCCGGCAGGCGGCGGCGGTAGATGCCGATGCACAGTGCGGCTGTTAACAGCAACACAGCGCCGGCGATGCCGCCGAGCAGGCTGGCGGGTAGATGCAAGGCATTGGACGCGGCAGGCAGGTTGCTCAGGGTGGCCAGCGCAGCGAGCGGCGGCAGGGCGCAACCCAGGGCCAGGCTGGCAAACACGGTCATGCGCGCCACTTCCGAAGCGCCGATGCCATACCGTGCATATAAACGGTAGCGTACCGAGCCGCCCGAGAGCATCGACAGACCAATCGCGTTACCGATGGCGAATGCGGTAAAGCCGCCGTAGGCCAGGGTCTTGGCAGGCAGCTTCACGCCGGCATAACGGGCACCGGAAAATTCATAGCCCAACAAAATGATAAAGCCGGCGACCGCGGCACCGAACGCACCCAGCAGTGCGGGCTTGGGTACTTCAAGGATCGAATCGTGGAGCGCGTACAGATCCAGTTCAAGCAGCAGGTGGCGACAGGCGATAAGGGCGATTGCGAACAGCAACAAGGTGACGGCCAGCCCGATGGGTTGGCGGTATTTGCTCAACAGATCCAGCCAGCGCAAACGGGTGGGAGTGATCGGTTGTGTCGCTGTGACAGAGTCTTGTGGTTCAGACGAGTTGGCGCGCATCAATCACCTCGTGGATTGTGCGCGACAGGATGGAGGTATCCAGCCAAGTTACCAATCCCTATGGACAAAATAATTACAAATATTAACGCGTATCGCGAAGTGCGGCGACAGCGCCCATTGGTCGTAGAAGGACAGTGCTTGAAGACTTAGCATAGCTTGCAATGAGATGGACTCTACAAACCGTGTACGGTTTCATGAAAGATGCCATGCCATTGTTTCAAAAGGACTTTTTCGTCAGATACAAAAAAGGCCACTCTTTCGAGCAGCCTTTTTTGATGTTTGGTTGCGGGAGCCGGATTTGAACCGACGACCTTCGGGTTATGAGCCCGACGAGCTACCAGACTGCTCCATCCCGCGTCTGTGTGGCGGCATTCTACAGAGCAACGGCGGGGTGTCAACCGTTAATCGAACGATGGGTCAAATAAGTGCAATTTAGCGTCGGATTGTCACGCGGGTGCGGTAAGTGCGCGATTGGGAAAGGTTTTTTGTCAGACAATCGACGCGAGGGCTAAAACAGACAGGCACAAAAAAGGCCACTCTTTCGAGTAGCCTTTTTTGATGTTTGGTTGCGGGAGCCGGATTTGAACCGACGACCTTCGGGTTATGAGCCCGACGAGCTACCAGACTGCTCCATCCCGCGTCTGTGTGTCGGCATTCTACAGAGGAACGCGAGTGTGTCAACCGCTGATTCAAAGAAAAGCGCTTGTGGTTCAATCGGTTAGCTCTCCAAGGTGGCCCCTTGATAGGCCGCGGGGCCAGTCTGGCCGAGGCTTTCAGCTCTATTGGGGGGTGTGTTTCGATTGAGAAAATGAATTCACCTGTGAATTTTCCTACCGCTTAAGCGGAAGATTCAAACTACTGGTGCTATATACAGGTGTGAGTGAGATACTGCCGGCCTGTCCGTTTTCTGCCCAGAACCACTGCCTTATATATGACGCAGCGCAAAATCATCCACGTCGACTGTGATTGCTTCTACGCCGCCATCGAGATGCGCGACGACCCGACCCTGGCGCAAAAGCCCCTGGCTGTCGGTGGCTCGGCAGACCGTCGCGGGGTGATCGCCACCTGCAACTATGAAGCACGGGCCTATGGTGTGCGTTCGGCCATGTCGTCCCGCCATGCCCTGAAGCTGTGCCCGGACCTGACCATCGTCAAGCCGCGCATGGATGCTTATAAAGAAGCATCAAAGGAAATCCAGGCGATCTTTCGCGACTACACCGACCTGATCGAACCGTTGTCCCTGGACGAAGCCTACCTGGACGTCTCCGACAGCCCGCATTTCGGCGGCAGTGCCACGCGCATTGCCCAGGACATTCGCCGGCGGGTCTCCAACCAGTTGCACATCACCGTTTCCGCGGGCGTGGCGCCGAACAAGTTTCTCGCCAAGATCGCCAGCGACTGGAAAAAGCCCAACGGACTGTTTGTGATCACCCCCGACCAGGTGGAAGACTTTGTCTCGGCGCTGCCGGTGAAAAAGCTCCACGGCGTGGGCAAGGTGACGGCCGACAAGCTGGCGCGGCTGGGGATCGAGGACTGCCTGCAACTGCGGGAGTGGAACAAGTTGGCGCTGGTGCGAGAGTTCGGCAGTTTTGGCGAGCGGCTTTGGAGCCTGGCGCGTGGGATTGATGACCGGGTGGTGCAGAACGACAGCCGCCGGCAATCCATCAGCGTGGAAAATACCTACGATGTCGACCTGCCGGACTTGCCCAGTTGCCTGGAAAAACTGCCGGAGCTGATGGACACCCTGGCCGGGCGCATGGCGCGCATCGACAGCAGTTATCGGGCGGGCAAGCCGTTCGTCAAAGTGAAGTTTCACGACTTCACCCAGACGACCCTGGAGCAGGCGGGGGCGGGGCGGGACCTGGAGAGCTACCGGCAGTTGCTGACCCAGGCGTTCAATCGCGGCGACAAGCCGGTGCGATTGTTGGGAATAGGCGTGCGTTTGCTGGATTTGAGCAACGGCAACGAGCAGCTCCAATTCCCCTGGTAGAAACCGAAAACCAAATGTGGGAGCGGGCTTGCTCGCGAATGCGGTGTGTCAGTTGACGCATGTGCTGGCTGACACGCCGCATTCGCGAGCAAGCCCGCTCCCACATTTAAAGGCTTCAGCGTGCTCCGGGATCCGCCACCAGGCGTCCGGCATCCTTGGTCAAGGCCTGCAGGAATTCCTGCTGCAACTCCGGATCATTGCGGGTCAGTTCGATCAGGCTCTGTTCCAGCTCGCTGGCTTCTTCTTCCAGGCCCAGCTCCGACAGGCGCTTGACCCGGTGCACCCACTCGTTGACCTCGTCGTCTTCCAGGTCGTCATAGATCAAACCGTGAGCTTCGAGCAATTTGCCCCGCAGGGTGCCGCTGATGGCCAGGGATGAGTCCGAGTGCACGTCATCCTGGGCATCTTCAACACTGATCTTCAGGGTGCTGATGCGGTTCAGGTCCTGCTCGGCAAACGGGCTGTCCAACAGGTTCAGGCGCAGCACGCCATCGCGGTCGGTGGTCAGCTCATGGGTTTGCTTGCCGGCAGTCACCTGTACCGGGCGCTCGCTCCAGGGCAGGCTCGAATACTCCACGCGCTTGTCGCGCTGGACTTCATCGATACCCGCCAGGTTCTGTTGCGCACGGCCGTTGGATTGCACGTTCATGAACGGGTTGAGCCCGTCCACGCCATAGCTGAGCCAATCCCGGGTCATGCTGGCAGGCAGGTTGCCCAGGGCAAACACATTCGCCACGTTGGCGCCGACGCCCGCCACGAGCGCGACCGCGCCCAGGGGCATCTCATAGAGTTTGCGCCAGGGCTGGTAGGGCGTGTAGCGGTCGTAGCGACGGGTAACTTCGAACTCGGTGACCTCAAAGGTCTTTTGCTCGTGAATGCGCACCCGGCGTTGCGGCAGCTCCAGCACCTTCGGCTCGCCCACGTCGATCTGCAGGCTGTGATCGAGCAATTTGCGCTCGATGCGTTCCTCGTGCTCGCTGCGTTGCGACATTTGGTTGGCGCAGCCGCTGACCAGCAGGGCGCCACATAACGTGGCGCCCCCCAGGGCTATGGTGTTTCGCTTGAACATGACGACTCTTGATCTGGTTTTCAGCGACGAATACGCGCCTGAAGGAAAGACAGCACGTCAGCCACCGGCAACGGTTGGGCCTCGGCTTCGGTCCGGCTCTTGTATTCCAGATTGCCATCGGCCAGGCCGCGGTCACTGACCACGATCCGGTGCGGGATGCCAATCAATTCCATGTCGGCGAACTTGATGCCCGGGCTGGTTTTCTTGTCCCGATCATCCAGCAGCACTTCAAAACCGGCAGCCGTCAGTTCGGCATACAGTTTGTCGGTGGCTTCGCGTACTTGCTCGGTTTCGTAGCGCAGCGGTACCAGGGCAACCTGGAACGGCGCCAGGGCGTCGCTCCAGATGATGCCTTTCTCGTCGTTGTTCTGCTCGATGGCAGCCGCAACCACGCGGGATACGCCAATGCCGTAGCAGCCCATTTCCAGGGTGATCGGCTTGCCGTTCTCGCCCAGCACTTCGCACTTCATCGCCTTGCTGTACTTGTTGCCCAGCTGGAAGATGTGCCCGACTTCGATGCCGCGCTTGATTTCCAGGGTGCCCTTGCCGTCCGGGCTTGGGTCGCCGGCCACCACGTTGCGCAGGTCGGCCACGGTCGGAACCGGCAGGTCGCGTTCCCAGTTCACGCCGAAGTAGTGCTTGTCATCGATGTTCGCACCGATGCCGAAGTCGCTCATCAGCTCTACCGAACGGTCGATGATGATCGGCAGTGGCAGGTTCAGCGGGCCGAGGGAGCCAGCGCCGGCGCCAATGGCATCACGCAGTTCTGAGTCGGTGGCCATGACCAGCGGGCTGGCAACGCCTGGCTGCTGGGCGGCCTTGATTTCGTTGAGCTCGTGGTCGCCACGGATTACCAGGGCGATCAGCTTGCCTTCTTCCTCGGCGCGCACGATCAGGGTCTTGATGGTCTTTTCAATCGGCAGATTGAATTTCTCCACCAGGGCCGCGATGGTCTTGGTCTCGGGTGTGTCCACCAGGCGCAGCTCTTCGCTTGGCGCAGGGCGGGAAGTTTCCCGTGGCACGGCTTCGGCTTTCTCGATGTTTGCCGCGTAGTCGGAACCGTTGCTGAACACGATGTCGTCTTCACCGGACTCGGCCAGCACGTGGAACTCGTGGGAGCCGGCACCGCCGATGGAGCCGTTGTCCGCTTCAACCGGGCGGAATTTCAGGCCCAGGCGCGTGAACACATTGCAGTAGGCGGTGTGCATGCGGTCGTAGGTGACCTGCAGGGACGCCTGGTCAGCGTGGAACGAATAGGCGTCCTTCATGATGAATTCGCGGCCGCGCATCAAACCGAAGCGTGGGCGGATTTCGTCACGGAACTTGGTCTGGATCTGATACAGGTTGAGGGGCAGCTGCTTGTAGCTGCTCAACTCGTTGCGCATCAGGTCGGTGATCACTTCTTCGTGGGTCGGGCCGGCGCAGAAGTCCCGACCATGACGATCCTTGAAGCGCAGCAATTCAGGGCCGTACTCTTCCCAGCGCCCGGATTCCTGCCACAGCTCAGCCGGTTGGGTGCTCGGCATCAACACTTCCAGAGAGCCGGCAGCGTTCATTTCTTCACGAACGATGGCTTCGACCTTGCGCATCACCTTCAAGCCCATGGGCAGCCAGGTGTACAGGCCCGAGGCCAGTTTGCGGATCATGCCGGCGCGCAGCATCAGCTGATGGCTGATCACGACCGCGTCGGAAGGCGTTTCTTTCTGTGTGGCGAGCAAATATTGACTGGTGCGCATGGTAGGCCGTTGTCGGTTGCTTGGACTTGAAATGACTTGGGATTGTACGGGCGCTTGCTGCCGACGTACAGGCATCTGGTTGCTGGAGCAGGGCTTCTGTGGGAGCTGGCATGCCTGCGATGCAGGCAACACGGTGTGTCAGTTACACCGCGGTGATGCAATCGCAGGCAAGCCAGCTCCTACAGTGATTCGTTTTCCTCGGGAGGATTCAAGCGAATCCGCCGGCTTTCCTGAAACCAGTGCAAGGCGATCAGGACCAACGTCGGCACACCCAGCAGGCAGGTGATCATGAAGAAGTTGTGGTAACCGAACTTCTCGACCATCACCCCCGAATACCCGCCGATCAAGCGCGGCAGCAGCAGCATGATCGAGCTGAGCAGGGCGTATTGGGTGGCGGAGAACTTCAGGTTGGTCAGGCTCGACAGGTACGCGACAAACGCCGAGGTCGCCATGCCGGAACTGAAGTTGTCCAGGGAGATGGTGAAAATCAGCATCTGCAGGTCCGGGCCCATGTCGGCGAGCATCACGAACAGCAGGTTGGTGCCGGCCGATGCAATGCCGCCGATGAACAGGATCGGCAGAATCCCGAAGCGCACGATCAACAGGCCACCCATGCCGGCACCCAGCAGGGTCATGATCAGGCCGAAGACTTTGCTGACACCGGCGATCTGGTCCTTGGTAAAGCCCTGGTCGATATAGAACACGTTGGCCATTACGCCCATTACCGTGTCCGACATGCGGTAGGTGGCAATCAGCCCCAACAGCAGGAAGGCCTGCCAGCGGTAGCGCAGGATAAAATCGTTGACCGGCGTGAGCACCGGCGCCAGGCCTCGGCGGCCCATGGTCGACAGGCACAGCGTGGTCAGGATGATGTAGAGGATGGCCCGCAGGAACGCGCGATCTTCCAGCAGCAGGTCCAGCAGGCTGACCCCATGGAACAGCACGCTGGCGAAGTCAGTGTTGTACAGCTGGGTGAACATCGCCGGCACCGACACCAGCAGCACGATCAACACGAACACCGAGACCAGCTGGTGAGCAAAGCTGTAGCGCCCGGCCTGCAATTGGGTACGCAGCGGCACATTGGGTTCGCGCATGAACAGCGTGGTCAGCAGCGCAGGCACCATCAGTGCACCAAACAGCACGTACGTACCGGCCCATGCCGAATGCTTGTAGTTGAACCCGGTGGAACCGAAGCCTTCGGCAAAAAACAGCGCACCTGCGGTGGCAAGCAGCGCGGCCACGCGATAACCGGACATATAGCTGGCGGCAAGCGCGGCCTGCTGGCTGTCGCTGGCGATTTCCAGGCGGTAGGCGTCTACGGCGATATCTTGCGTGGCGGAAGCGAAGGCCACGATCACGGCGATGGCGATCAGCCAGGACAGATGCTTTTGCGGATCACAGAAACCCATGCCGATCAATCCGAGGATCACCAGCGTCTGGGACAGTACCAGCCAGGAGCGACGACGTCCGAGCTTGCCGAGCAGTGGCAGGCGCCATTGGTCGAGCAGGGGCGACCAGACCCACTTGAAGGCATAGGCCAGGCCGATCAGGCTCGCATAACCGATGGTTTCGCGGGCCACGCCGGCCTCGCGCAACCATACCGAGAGCGTCGAGAACACCAACATGTAAGGCAAGCCGGCAGCAAAGCCGAGCAGCAACAGCACTAACGTCGAGGGGCTGGCATAGGCGGCGAGCGCGGCGCGCCAGGTTTTACGGGGCATGGGCTGGAGTCTGCCTCAGAATTACGCAAATAAAGCGCGCACTCTAACCGCTGTGCTCTACCGGGCGCCAGCCATGACGCTGAATATCAACACGATTGTTCAGGATGCTGACGCCTTCGCCGCGCAAACGCGCACGTTGCTCGTCACCCGAGGCACTGCCCACCGGCAGACTTATCCGACCACCGGCACCCAGCACGCGATGCCAGGGCAGTTTGGTGTCCTCGGGCAGTTGGCTCAGGGTGCGACCCACCCAACGTGCGGCGCGACCCAAACCGGCGAGGTGTGCCAGCTCCCCGTAGCTGATCACGCAGCCTTCGGGCACTTGGGCGAGGGTCAGGTACAGCACGGTGCGGCGCATTTCAGCGGGGCTTTGCGGAGCGTCGGTCAGTTCGTTCACGGTGGCATATCCGATGAAAATATCCGTCTATTTGTAAGAAATTTCTGCAAAATGGGGGGCTGAGAGCGGAACTCGATACGAATACCCGAGTCAGTCCTTGCTAAGAAGTTATCCACCCCGATAATGCCCGTTTTTTCGTCAAACTCGAGCCCCATATCCGCTTATGTTGTCCAGAACCCTGCTGTGCCTCGCTGTCTTCAGCGCCTCCACCCCGTTGCTCGCCGACACCGTCTGGTTGAAGAACGGTGACCGCCTGACCGGCAAGATCAAGGTTTTCGACGGTGGCAAGCTGCTGATCCAGACCGACTATGCCGGCGCGATCCCGGTGGACTGGAAGCAGGTCAAGACCCTGGAGAGCGATCAGGAATTGCTGGTCAAGCAGGATGCCTACAGCGGTGAGAAGGCCAAGTCCCTGCAGCCGGCCGACGATGGCAAGGTCATCCTGGCCAACGGCGAGGCGCCCAAGACCGTCGAGCTGGCGAGCATCCAGCAGATCATCAAGCCCAAGCCGGTGATCGAGGACCTGGTGTGGAAGGGCAATGTCGATATGGCGCTGGACTACAAGCGCGCGGAAAAAGACACCAACGACTACGACATCGACTTCAAGACCACTGCCCGCCATGGCCAGTGGCGCCATACCGCCGAGGGCGAGTACAACCGCGAATTCCAGGACGACGTGACCACCACCGACAACTGGGCGCTGGAGTACGACCTGGACCGGTTTATTACCGAACACTGGTTCTGGCAGGGCCGCTTGACCTACAAGCGCGACAAGGTCGAGGACCTGTCCCGCCAGCGCACCGTGGGTACCGGCCCGGGCTACCAATTCTGGGATGACGAACTGGGCGCGTTCTCCCTCGGTTCGCTGGTCAACCGCACCGACTATGAATACCAGGACGGCGGCAAGGACAACTTCTATTCGCTGGCCATGAAGTGGAACTACAACCGCTACCTGGTGGGCAAGACCGTTGAATTCTTCACCAATGGCGAAGTGGGCAAGCCGCTGGCCGGGCCGTCCGAGTACTCCCTGGATGCGGAAATGGGCTTGCGCTACAAAGTCACCGAGTGGGCCTCCCTCAACCTCAAGGCCGAGCGCGACATTATTAGTGGCGACTCGGAAAGCGCGTTGAGCAAGACCCGCTACACCGCAGGGTTCGGCGTCGCCTGGTAACGAGCCGCCTGGTAATTAAAGGCGTAACCCGCCGTCCATTTCCAGAATCCGCCCGGTGTAGTAGTCGTTCTCGAAGATATACGCCGCTGAATGGGCAATCTCCTCAGGCCGCCCCATGCGCTTGAGGGGAATGCCGGCGGTCATCTTCTCCAAGGCCTCGGGCTTCATGCCCAGCGTCATCTCGGTCTCGATAAACCCCGGTGCGATGCCCGCCACGCGGATGCCGTAGCGCGCCAGCTCCTTGGCCCAGGTCACAGTGGCGGCCGCTACACCGGCCTTGGCGGCGGAGTAGTTGGTCTGCCCGACATTGCCGGCCCGCGAGATCGACGAGATATTGATAATGGTGCCCTGGTTCTTCAGCTCCACCATTTTTGCCGCCACCTCACGGGTGCACAGGAACACCCCGGTAAGGTTGACATCGATCACCGCCTGCCACTGGGCCAGGCTCATCTTGGTCATCTCGCCGTCCTTGACCTTGAGCAGCAAGCCATCACGCAAGATCCCGGCGTTGTTGATCAAGCCGTTGATCGCACCGAAGTCTTCGGCGATCTGTGCCACGGTGTGGGTCACCTGCTCTTCATTCGCCACGTTGCACAGATAGGCGCGGGCCTTCACTCCATGGGCCTGGCAGGCGGCCACCGCCTGGTCGAGTTTTTCCTGATTGAGGTCCACCAGCGCCAGGTTGGCACCTTTGGCGGCAAAATACTCGGCCATGGAGCGGCCCAAACCCTGGCAACCGCCGGTGATAATGATTACTTTGTCGTTGAGATGCATTCGCAAGTCCTGTGGGCAGAATTAAGCGGCTATCCAAGTTTGTTTTTTGACGAAATTTATCGAAGGAGTCATAAGTTGAGCGCGCACGTTGCCAAGAATGCCCGAGAACTACTGCTCAAGGAATACCGTGGGGCACTCGCCACCTTGTCCAAGGCCATGCCCGGTTTCCCGTTTGGCTCGGTGGTGCCGTATTGCCTGGACGCCGAGGGCCGGCCGCTGATCCTGATCAGCCGTATCGCCCAGCACACCCATAACCTGCAGAAAGACCCCAAGTGCTCGTTGCTGGTCGGTGAGCGTGAGGCCGACGACGTGCAAGCGGTAGGGCGCCTGACCTACCTCGCCGAGGCCGAAAAGCTCGAAGACGGCGCTGCGATTGAAGCCGCCGCCGAGCGTTATTACCGCTATTTCCCGGACTCGGCGAACTACCATAAGGCCCATGATTTTGACTTCTGGGTGCTCAAGCCGGTGCGCCATCGTTATATCGGCGGATTCGGCGCGATCCACTGGGTCGACCAACTGACCCTGGCCAATCCGTTTGCCGGCAAGGCCGAACTGAGCATGGTCGAGCACATGAACAGCGACCACACCAAGGCGATTGCCCACTATGTCGAACTGGCCGGCCTGCCGACCTCCGAGCCTGCGCAACTGGCCGGTATCGACAGCGAAGGCATGCACTTGCGCATTGGCCAGGCCCTCTACTGGCTGCCCTTTGCCGAGCCTTGCAACACGCCGACACAAGTACGCGAAGCCTTGGTTTTCCTGGCTCACGCCGAGGTCTGGCCGAAAAAAGCAGCCGCTGAAGCTTGAATTCACGAAACGGCGACGTCATCTAAGGTGGAGTAGCAAGGCATTCTTGCGTTGAGGAACCATTTGATGCGCCCTTTTTTGTTGCTCTTTTTGTTGTTTCCGGTGCTTGAGCTGTTCGTATTCGTACAAGTCAGCGGGGCAATCGGGTTTTTCCCGGCGCTGCTGCTGATCATTCTCGGCTCGATGCTCGGCGTACTGGTGCTGCGCGTCGCCGGCCTGGCCACGGCGCTGCGTGCCCGTGAAAGCCTGAATCGCGGCGAGCTGCCAGCCCAGACCATGCTCGAAGGCCTGATGATGGCATTGGCCGGTGGCCTGCTGATCCTGCCGGGCTTTATCAGCGATGTGGTTGGCCTGGTGATGTTGCTGCCGTTCACCCGCAAAGTGCTGGCGGGCAAGATGCGCCAGCGTGCCGAAGAGGCTGCCATTCGCCAGCGCGCCTTTGCCGACGACCTGCAACCCCGTGGCGGCCCGGCCCCGCGCCAGCCCCTGGGGCGTGAGGGTGACGTGATCGAAGGCGAGTTCGAACACCGCGACCCCAAGTAATCCCCTCACTGGCACGGCACCCGCGGGTGCCGTGCGGCTTTTGAAGACGCCCCCCGACACAAAAATTTTCATCTCGGTACCCTTGTAATAAGCTTATGCGCCCTTATGTAACGGTCACCGCAAGGTTTCTGGTGGCGACACCAGACAGACTTCCGCGTTTCGCACCGCGAACCGCGACCGGCACCGCCGGAATTTAACTAGCCGGAATTGACACCGGCCGATGAAAAACACAATTAGGAGAGATCGACAATGAGCAAGCTTCGTCCTCTGCATGACCGCGTCGTCATCCGTCGCAGTGAAGAAGAAAAGAAAACCGCTGGCGGTATCGTGCTGCCGGGTTCGGCTGCTGAGAAAGCCAACCACGGTGTGATTCTCGCTGCTGGCCCAGGCAAGACCCTGGAAAACGGTGAAGTGCGTGCGCTGGCTGTGAAAGTGGGTGACAAGGTTGTTTTCGGCCCTTACTCCGGCAGCAACACTGTGAAAATCGACGGCGAAGACCTGCTGGTAATGGCTGAGAACGAGATTCTCGCTGTTCTGGAAGGCTGATTTCCCCGCTCATCTTCCCGTTACTACAAAGTATTTAAGGAATATCGATCATGGCTGCTAAAGAAGTTAAATTCGGCGATTCCGCCCGTAAGAAAATGCTCGCCGGTGTGAACGTCCTGGCTGACGCAGTAAAAGCGACCCTGGGCCCTAAAGGCCGTAACGTGATCATCGAGAAGAGCTTCGGCGCTCCGACCATCACCAAGGACGGCGTTTCCGTCGCCAAAGAAATCGAGCTGAAAGATCGCTTCGAAAACATGGGCGCGCAGCTGGTCAAAGACGTTGCCTCCCGTGCCAACGATGACGCAGGCGACGGCACCACCACCGCGACCGTCCTGGCCCAGTCGATCGTCAACGAAGGCCTGAAAGCCGTCGCTGCCGGCATGAACCCGATGGACCTGAAACGCGGCATCGACAAGGCGACCATCGCCATTGTCAAAGAGCTGAAGTCCCTGTCCAAGCCATGCGCTGACACCAAGGCAATCGCTCAGGTCGGCACCATCTCGGCCAACTCCGACAGCTCCATCGGCGACATCATTGCCGAAGCCATGGAAAAAGTCGGTAAAGAAGGCGTGATCACCGTTGAAGAAGGCTCGGGCCTGGAAAACGAACTGTCGGTTGTTGAAGGCATGCAGTTCGACCGTGGCTACCTGTCCCCGTACTTCGTCAACAAGCCAGACACCATGACCGCCGAGCTCGACGGCCCGCTGATCCTGCTGGTTGACAAGAAGATCTCGAACATCCGTGAACTGCTGCCAGTTCTGGAAGCCGTTGCCAAGGCCGGCCGCCCACTGCTGATCGTTTCCGAAGACGTTGAAGGCGAAGCCCTGGCGACTCTGGTTGTGAACAACATGCGCGGTATCGTGAAAGTGGTTGCTGTCAAGGCACCTGGTTTCGGCGATCGTCGCAAGGCCATGCTGCAGGACATCGCTGTCCTGACTGGCGGTACCGTTATCTCCGAAGAGATCGGCCTGAGCCTGGAAAGCGCTACCCTGGAACACCTGGGTAATGCCAAGCGCGTCACCGTGACCAAGGAAAACACCACCGTGATCGACGGTGCCGGTGTTGAAGCTGACATCCAGGCACGTGTTACCCAGATCCGCGCTCAAGTGGCTGATACCACTTCCGACTACGACCGTGAAAAACTGCAAGAGCGTCTGGCCAAGCTGTCCGGCGGCGTTGCAGTGATCAAGGTTGGCGCGGGTTCCGAAGTTGAAATGAAAGAGAAGAAAGCCCGCGTTGAAGACGCCCTGCACGCTACCCGTGCAGCCGTTGAAGAAGGCGTGGTACCTGGCGGTGGCGTGGCGCTGGTTCGCGCTCTGCAGGCTATCTCCGAGCTCAAAGGCGACAACGCTGACCAGGACGTCGGTATCGCTCTGCTGCGTCGTGCTGTTGAAGCACCTCTGCGCCAGATCGTTGCCAACTCCGGCGACGAGCCAAGCGTAGTGGTCGACAAGGTCAAGCAGGGTTCGGGTAACTTCGGTTACAACGCTGCTACCGGCGAATACGGCGACATGATCGAAATGGGCATCCTGGACCCGGCTAAAGTGACTCGTTCGGCTCTGCAAGCGGCTTCGTCGATTGCCAGCCTGATGATCACCACTGAAGCAATGATCGCCGAGATCAAAGAAGATGCTCCAGCTGGCGGCGGTATGCCAGACATGGGCGGTATGGGCGGCATGGGCGGCATGATGTAAGCCAGCCTTACCCCGATACTGAAAAACCCCGCCTGCAGCGATGCAGGCGGGGTTTTTTTATGCTGATCGTTCCCACGCTCTGCGTGGGAATGCCGCCAGGGACGCTCCGCGTCTCTCTTTACGCGCACGCCTCAGCTGACGCCGCGACGCCCCAGCAGTTTCTTGAACATGAAGCCGCGAGCCAGCATCAGGTGCGAGGCGGGCGGCAAAGATGCCACGGGTCCCGGTGCCGCAGTGCCGGATGACGGATGGACAGGCACGTGTGCGGTTTTTTTGAGGGGCGCCGGTTGGGACCGCTCCCAATGGCCGGACATGACCACCATGCCCAGCAGTTTGAGGGTATTGCCGTAATAGTCATGGTCACGGATGGACCGGCGTTGCAGGTTGTCCCAAAGGTTATTGAGCCACAGCTGATTGTCGGGGCTGATCATTGCGCTGACCCCGAGCGCCGCCACAAAGGCTGGCTCATTCTGCGCTTCCTCGATTGAACTGCCGTCGATCCGGTAACCACTGTTGAAGTTGCCCGGCTCATCGTGGGTGGTGGCGCGTGCCCAGCGGTTGAAGGTGGTCAAGGTGTACAGCGCACGCGGGTCACCGTACATCAGGTAATCCAGGCCGATGCGCCACGGGTAGCGGGCCGCGTTCCACGAATAGCTGCCGTCGTATGGGCCTTCCACCAGATCGGGCCGCGCCGGGGTGATCGAGGTGTCCAGGTGGCTGATGAAGTCCGGCACCAGCCCGCTGTTGGCGCTGTACCGTTGGGTAAAGTCACTGATGATCGAATAGGTCTTGTCGCGCACCGCCTGCCAGCGCTTGTCCCCGGTCATGGCGAAAAAGCTGTAGAGGTGCGACTGCATGAAGTCCGAGCTGCGGGTGGTGTACTCAAGCTCTGCGTCACCGTCGGTACCGGCCCAGTCGCCGAGCATCAGGTGCTGAGTCCTGGGGTGCACCTCGTGTTTCATGATCGCCGCCATCACCGTGTTGGCCTCGCTGCGATAGTCAATGGTGCCCTCGCTGCCCCATTTCTGATCGGCCAGCAGCAGGGCGTAGGCGATGTCCAGGTCGCCATCGGTGGCACTGACGTCACCACGGAAAGGATCGGTGGAGTCACCGCATCCCTCGATCTGGTTCCAGGCCATCAGGCCGGGATCGGACGCTGCCGGGTGATCCTGGAAGTAGCGCACCATGCCGTCGAAAGTTCGTTGGGCCTGGTCATCGTAGTCGGCCATCATCACAGTGAGCAGCATGCCGTAGCCATGGGCCTCGGACACGGTGATGGTGTTGGGCGCGGCGCCACCACCCACGGATTTGTGGTCGGCGTTGACCTTGATGAAATACCGGCCGCTGCCGCATTCCCCCGACAGGTAAACCGCCTTCCAGTCCTTGTAGAACGTGACCAGTTGTTGATCCATGGTCGCCTGGGGCTGGCGATTGGGCAGGATGGTGCCGGGGTAGTAGGGCGCGTGGACATTCTGGGCCGCAACGCCGCCTGACCATGAACCGGCGGCCATGCACAGTGATAACAGCAGCGTGGGCAGATGCCGTCTAGGGTGACGCATGAGCTGACTCTCCAACCTGATCCAAAGGGCAAGGTCGCGAGGTTAGCGGCAGCGCGGATGTTCCACTGTCACAGGCTGTAACAGCCTAGGCCGGGCGCAGTGCCAGGGTCAGGGTCAGGCGTGCGCCGCCCAACGGGCTGCGGGTGATCGACAGCTCACCCCCGTGCCAATGGGTGGCGCGCTTGGCCAGTGCCAGGCCGAGGCCAAAACCGCTGGGCTCGTCGCCGCCCATGGCCAGGCGCACGAAGGGTTCGAAGATCTTTTCGCGGTTTTCCGGCAGCACGCCCGGGCCGTCATCATCCACATGCAGCACCAGGTGCTGGCCCTGGCACGCTGCGCTGACATTCACCCGTTCGCGGGCGTAGTTAATGGCGTTGCTTAACAGGTTGCGCACGATCAGATGCAGCAGGGCGCGGTCGCCGATCAGTTCCAGGTCGGCCGGGTCGGTGTCCAGGGTCAGCAAGCGATGGTGCCCGTCCAGCAGGGCAAACTCCTGCTGCAGCCAGGCATGGAGATTGATTGGCTCATGCTGCAGGTCGCTGGGTGCATCGGCCAGCCGGGCAAAGGCGAGGCTGGCGCGAACCAGCGACTCCAGTTCTTCGATATCGGTGTGCAGGCGCTCTTGCAGGCGGGTGCGGGTGTCGGGGTCGGCGCTTTTACTCAGTAGTGCCAGGGCAAAACGCATCCGCGCCAGGGGTGTGCGCAGTTCGTGGGACACCGCCTGGGAAACCTCCCGGTGGCGTTCGCCCATCGAGCTGATATCCAGCGCGTGCCGTTGCAAGGTCAGCAGCAGCGGCGCCCACTCCTGGCTCATCGCGGGCAGCAGCGTGTTGGGCGAGCGGGCGAGGGTAGCAATGCAGGCATTAAGGGCATCGAGGTCATGGGTGTATTTGCGCCGGGCACGCAGGGCAATCCAGAGAAACAGCAGTACCGGCAGGCCGGCGACACAGGCGGTCACCCAGTACACCGGATATTGCAGCAAGTCCTTCACTTCGGCGGTTCCCCACAAGGGGCCGAATTGAATCACCGTGTCATCGTCCAGCGGGAAGTAGGTGACGTCCTCATCACTGTTCTGCGCCGGCTGATGGTGGTCGAGCATCACAATGGCTTCGGGTGGCAGCTCGATATCGTCCTTTTTCACCACGCTCACCGGGTACTGAAAGCGTGCTTGCAGCGACTCGACACGCGCCTCCCATTGTTCGGGGGGCAGGGTCTTGAGTTGCTCGGCAACCAGATAACCCGGCCCGGCCATCAGGCGCAGAAAGCTGTAGTCGCCGATAAACACCGCAGCGTTGGTGCACAGCCACAACAGGTAAAGGGTGAGGGCGGCCCAACTGGTGCCGGCCGCGATTGCCATCCAGGGGCGCACTTTAGACAGCATGTTGACTCCCGCTCGGGATTTCGACGAACAGGTATCCCTGCGCCGTGATGGTCTGGATGGTCACGGGGCACTCAAGGCTCATGAGTTTCTTGCGCAAGCGCGACACCCGCATATCAATCGATCGGTTCAGCCCGTCGTACTCCAGGCCGCGCAGGCGCTGGAGCAGCTTTTCCCGCGTGAGCAATACGCCGCAATGGCGGGCAAAGATGGCGAGTAACTCGAATTCGGCCACCGAAAACTGCAAGGGCGCCTCGCCAAGCCAGGCGAAGTGGTTGTTCAGGTCCAGCCGAAAAGCGCCCCACTGATAGTAGCTGCGAGGTGCCTGGGGATGGCGGCGCAGCAGCGAGCGGATCCTTGCCAGTAACAGTTGCGGGTCGATTGGCTTGACCACGTAGTCGTCGGCCCCGGCGGCAAACCCCACCAATTGTTCGGCGTTCTCGTCCAGGGCCGTCATCATCAGGATCAGCCCAGGGTAGTGGTCGCGAATCTGTCGGCACAGGGTAAAACCGTCGATGCCCGGCAGCATCACATCGAGGATCAACAGTGCCGGTTGTTCATCCTGGATACGCTGGGCGGCGTGGTCGCCACGGTGTTCCACTGCGACGGTAAAGCCTTCGGCGCGCAGGAACTCGGCCGTCAGTGCCGCCAGGGGCAGGTCGTCTTCGATCAGCAACAGGGTATCGGACATGGCTCAGCAGGATCGTTGCCAAAAAGTGCGCAGAGTGTTGCGCCCTTGCCCCCGGCTAGGCAAGGGCTGTTCATCACGGCGTCACGGGCTGCTTGCGGAAGGCGGGCTGCGGTGTTTTCACCGGCCGGTACAGCAGGAAGTAATAGGCGCCCAAACAAATCAGCCAGCTGAAAATTGCCGTCCACACGTTGTGGGAAAGAAAGTGCGCCCCTTGCATCGTGCGGCTCACCGAAAGCACCGTGCCCAGGCCCAGCGCAAACATGAACGCCGAGCGCGCCATCCGCGGTCGGCGATCCCTCAGGGCAAAAAACAACGCAAACAGCGCAAACCCGGTCGCCGCATGTCCGCCCGGCCAGCAACGGCCAGGCTTGTCGGTCGGCGGCCTGGGGCTCAGCAGTTCGCTGTACGTCTCCTGGCCGCCAAACTCCTTGACGCTCCACGGGCATTGCACCCCGGTCACCGTCTTCAACGGTGAAACGAACGAGGTGGCCAGTGCCAGCGACAGCACCAGGCAGCCCAGTTCTCGGCGATAGGGTTTGAGTCGCTCAAAGACAAAGGCCCCGGCAAACCCGGCGATTGCCAGCACCGAAAACACGATCACCATCTGCTTGGCGCGATCGTGAAGAATGTCCTCCAGAAAAAAACTGTGCCGGCCCACGAAGCCGCCTTCGGACGCGTCGTAAAACAGCCTGGCGATGTCCATGTCCAGCGACGTCAGCTCCAGCAGCAACATGGCCACCGCCAGAACGGCAGGCACACCGAGGCACAGCCAGAAGTTGAGGGGTAGGGATAACGGACGAACAGCGATTGCGTGCATGGCGAACTCAGACTCTAAAAAAAGCCCCGGTCAGACCTGGCCGGGGCATTTTGGTTAGCGTGTACTCACTTGGGGAACCTCGTCCTTGGGCACCCTCCAGCTCAGCAACTGTTGCTTGTAGCCATAACTGGCACCCTGGTAGTAGGTGATGGCCCGCTGGATCAACGGGTCATCGCTGCCAACGCGGATTTCGTGGCTGTCGCCCAGGGCCTGGTCATGCCGACGCAAGCCTTGGCGCGGGCTGAGAATCGCCAGGTCCTTGCCGTCGAACAACCCCAGGTACTGGTAATTGCCGACCACTACCCGTGGCGGCAGCGGGTTGTCCTGCAGCAGGTTGCGGCCAAAAAACGTCGACTCGTAGCTCAGGTTCAGCAAGCCCAGCAGGGTCGGGGCGAGGTCGATCTGGCTGGCCAGCTTCGCGTTCTCGCCGGCGTCTACCAGCTTGGGTGCGTAGATGAACAGCGGGATCTGGTAATTGACCATCGGCAGGTCTTCCTTGCCGGCGCTGCCCGCCGTGTGGTCGGCGACGAAAATAAAGATCGTGTTGTCGAACCAGGGTTTCTGGCGCGCCGCCTCCAGGAACTGGCCGATGGCATGGTCGGTGTACTTCACCGCGCCGTCGCGACCGTCACCGGATTTGATATCAATGCGGCCAGCCGGATAGGTATACGGACGGTGGTTGGAGGTGGTCATCAGTTGCAGCAGGAATGGTTGCTGCTTGGCGTAGTCGGCGTCCGCCAGTTTCAGCGTCTGTTTATAGAGGTCTTCGTCGGCCATGCCCCAGGCGTTTTTAAAGCTGATTTCGGATTCGGGCACGCTGCTCTGGTCGACCACGCGGTAACCGTTGCCGCTGAAAAACGCGTTCATGTTGTCGAAGTAGCCCCGGCCGCCGTAGACAAACACGCTGTCGTAGCCGATGGCGTTGAGCTGCTGGCCGAGGCTGCCGAAACCGCTTTCCCGGCCGATGCGCTTGACGATGGAACGCCCGGGCGTCGGCGGGATGGCCAGGGTGATGGCTTCCAGGCCGCGGTCGGTGCGAGTGCCGGTGGCGTAGAAGTTATTGAAGTACAGGCTCTGTTTGCGCAGCGCATCGAGGTTGGGCGTGAGGTTATTCGGGTCGCCGTTGCTGCCCATGTACTTGGCACTGAAGCTTTCGATGGTCACCAGCACGATGTTGGGTTTGCGCAGCGTGCCCGGGTTGGTAATGGCGCGACGGATATCCAGCGGATCCGTGCCGATAAACCGTGCGTTGGGCTCGCTGAGTTCGGCGCGCAACTGCTTGGCGACTACATCCGCCGGCAGGCTCTTGTAGAACTGGGTGTAGTCCAGTTCGTTGTTACGGAAGGCGGCGAAGAACTGATAGGGGCCGTTGCTGGCCAGTTCGTTGTTGTAGGCGTTGCCGCCCTGGCTGCGCGGGCTGTCCTGGTTGATCAGTTGCAGGCTCAGGCCGGCCACCAGCAACAGGCCAAGGGCACTGAGCAGACGCTTGCGCATCGCAGGCAACGGCGCGTCCATGGCCGCGTTGAACGGTTTACGCAAGACCACGCTCAAGACGATCGCCATCACGGCCAGCAGGCTCAGCAGCTTGCCGATCGGGTACGACTCCAGCAGGTTGTTCAGCACTTCCTTGGAGTAGACCAGGTAATCCACGGCAATGAAGTTGAAGCGCACGCCGAACTCGTCCCAGAACAGCCATTCGGCCACGCTGGTGAAAAGCATGGCGAACAGGCTGACGGTGAGTACCGCCTGCAGGAACCAGCGATGGCCGCGACGGCGCCACAAGCCTGGCGGGCACAGCAGCAAATACAGGCCCAGGGGCAGGGCGGCATAGGCGAGGAAGCCGAGGTCATAGAGCAGGCCCACGCCGAATACCGGCAGCAGGTTACCGCTCACTTCATCCAGATGGGTTACCAGCAGCACGCTGCGGGTCAGTAGAAAAACCACCAGCCAGGCACCGGTTACCAACAGCAAATAGCGCATTGGCGCTGTTTTGGGAAAACCCATGTCAATGTTCCTTATTTTCGATGGGCGCGATCTTCGCGCTGACACTGTAGTCAGGTTGTGAACCTATAGTGAAAAACTCGTTAAGTCTCGCAATCGGTTGAAAACAGTAATCGGCGCGGCCTTCAGGCCTAGCCGTGAGCCATACTTGGCCTTAAGCTGCGCGAGCCAACACGGCCGTTACCGCGTACGGAGACACTGCCCATGCGAATTTTATTGGTTGAAGACAACCGCGATATTCTGGCCAACCTGGCCGATTACCTGGGGCTGAAGGGCTACACCGTAGACTGTGCGCAGGACGGTTTGTCGGGCCTGCACCTGGCTGCCACCGAACATTACGACCTGATCGTGCTCGACATCATGCTGCCTGGCATTGATGGCTACACCCTGTGCAAACGCCTGCGTGAAGACGCGCGCCGGGACACGCCGGTGATCATGCTCACCGCCCGCGACCAGCTGGATGACCGGCTGCAGGGCTTCAAGTCCGGCGCCGATGACTACCTGCTCAAGCCGTTTGCGCTGTCGGAGCTGGCCGCGCGTATCGAAGCAGTGCTGCGTCGTGCCCAGGGCGGCGGGCGCCGTGCCTTGCAGGTGGGTGACCTGAACTACGACCTCGATACCCTGGAAGTCACCCGCGAAGGGCGCCTGCTCAAGCTCAACCCGGTCGGCCTGAAGCTGCTGGCGGTGTTGATGCAGAAAAGCCCGCATGTATTGCGCCGTGAGATTCTCGAAGAAGCCCTGTGGGGCGATGACTGCCCGGACAGCGACAGCCTGCGCAGCCATGTCCATCAACTGCGTCAGGTGATTGATAAACCCTTCGCCAAGCCGTTGCTGCAAACGGTGCACGGTGTGGGTTATCGCCTGGCCGAGGGTCGTGATGGAGTTTAAGCAAAGCCTTGCCCAACGGATCATCATCGCCTTCGCCTTGATGAGCGCGTTGGTGGCGGGGGCCTTCGCCATGGGTATCGTCGCTACGGTGCACCTGGTGGAAGAAAAACTCATATCGGCAGGCCTGGGCGGTGACTTGCAACGGCTGCTGCTGATGGACAGCGTCGAGGACTGGAGCCATCGCCCCGAGCCCGACCAGTTGTTCTACTTCAGCGGCGGCCCCGGCGATTTTGAACTGCCCAAGGACTTGCGCCACCTCGACGCCGGTTTTCACGAGGTGTTCCGCGAACAGCTTTCCTACCACGCAATGGTCGAAATCGTTGACGGTCGCCGTTATGTCCTGCTGCAAGACCAGAGCGATTTCGAAGAACGCGAGCGCGTGCTGTTTGCTGTCGTGCTGGTGGGGTTTGTACTCAGCCTGGCGCTGGCGGTATTTCTCGGTTGGGTACTGGCGCGCAAGGTAATGGCGCCGGTGGTACGCCTGGCCCGCCAGGTGCGGCACCGCGACCAGTTACTTGGCCTGGCACCACCGCTGGCGCCGGATTACGCCGCGGATGAAGTCGGCGAATTGGCTGTGGCCTTCGATGCCACCCTGGGCCGTTTGCGCCAGGCATTGTCCCGGGAGCAACTGTTTACCAGTGACGTGAGCCACGAATTGCGCACCCCGCTGATGGTGCTCGCCAGTTCCTGCGAACTGTTGCTGGAGAACCCCGCGATTGACCAGCGCGGCCGCAAGCAGGTCGAGCGCATTGCGCGGGCCTGTGAAGAAATGCGCGAACTGGTGCAGACCTTCCTGATGCTGGCCCGTGCCCAGCGCGAGGAGGCCGGCATGTCGCCCCAGGCCAACCTGGCCCAGGTGGCCGAGGACCTGCTGGGGATCTGGCGCGAGCCGATCGAGCGCAAAGGCCTTGAGCTGATCTATCAACCGGGCAATCCACTGGATACCCGCTACAACGCGACCTTCCTGCACGCGGTCATGGGCAACCTGTTGCGTAATGCCCTGCACTACACCGAGCATGGCTTGATCCGCCTTACCCTGGAACCGAGCGGTTTTGTGGTGGAAGACACTGGCGTGGGCATTCCCGAGGACAAGCGCGAAGCGATGTTCGAACCGTTTGTGCGTGGCAGTGAAAAGCGCGGTGAAGGCCTTGGCCTGGGTTTGTCCTTGGTTCAGCGCATCTGCGAGAACCAGGGTTGGAGCGTCAGCCTCAGCACCATGGAGCCCAACGGCTGCCGCTTTCACGTCGAATTGAGTCAGGTCAAAGCCTGATGCCTGCCCTGCCGCTAAGCTGCGGCAGACTTCCTGATTTTCGCCGAAGATGGCACCATGCCACGACTTGTGTCTGCAAAGTTTTGTAATGTATACGATTCGACAGGACAAGTTTTTCACAACGTGTTGACCTGTTGATCACAGGATTCTTTTTAAGGTTGTAGGCATCAGTAACTGGAGACCCGGTGATGCCTACCCCGATCAAGCTCGAATTTTCCGAAAAGTACGACGATCAGCACGCGCAGAATTATTTACTCAAACACCAGGACAATCTGGCTCGCCGGTTGTCCCACAAACGCGACGAGCAATTGGCCCGTGGTGCGCTGGCCATGGCCGGTGAGCCTGGCCTGGTGCTGGACCTGCCATGTGGTGCCGGGCGTTTCTGGCCGTTGCTGGCAGAAAAGCCCAACCGCGTGATCATCGGCGCCGACAACTCCGCGTCGATGTTGAAGATTGCCACCGTCGCCCAACCGGCGGATGTGGTGAAACGGGTACGCCCCTTGCAAACGTCTGCCTTTGATATCGATTTGCCAGATAATGCGGTCGACAGTATTTTCTGCATGCGCTTGATGCACCACATTGGTGACCCCGAGCACAGGCTGGCAATACTGCGCGAATTTCAGCGTGTTACCCGTGACAGCGTGATTATCTCGCTGTGGGTGGACGGCAACTTCAAGGCGTGGAAACGCAAGCGTGCCGAAGTGCGCCGTCGCAAAAAAGGTGAGCAGGAAGGTTACCAAAATCGGTTCGTGTTACCGGCTGCTACTGTTGAGGCAGAGTTTGAGCAAGCCGGTTTCCGTGTTCAGGAATCCCTGGACTTCATACCGCTCTACGCCATGTGGCGAGTGTATGTATTGCGCAAGAGGTAACAGGATGGCTGTCGAGTGTTTACCAGGTAGTGAAGTAGCTCCCGAGGAGCGATTTGATTATTTCTGGCGCCAGCAGGGCGAGTGGGTCGAAGAGCCCAATCGTCGTCGTGGCGGTGAAAGTGGTGTGCAACGGGTAACGGGCACCCATGGGCGTTTGCTCTATAGCAAGCGCCAGACGGGCCATATCTACCGCAGTTGGCTCCATCCTTTTGGACGCCCCACTGTGTTGCGTGAGCGTGATGCCCTGAAGGGCCTGCGTTTACTGGATGTACGCGTGCCGGAGTTGGTGTTCTGCGAGGCCCGTCGCGATCCTGAGCACCAATGGAAGGCGTTGTTGGTGACGGCGTCGCTGGACGGTTTCGACGAGATCGAAAACTGGTACGCCGCCGGTGGTCGTGAGCAGTATGGCGAGTTGGTGCATGAGCGTTTGCTCAAGGAACTGGCTGGTACGTTGGCGCGGATGCACAAGGGGCGTTGGCAGCATGGTTGCCTGTATATCAAGCATATCTTTGTGCGGGTGACGGGTGAGGGTGACGCGGCGAAGGTTGAGGTGGCGTTGCTGGATTTCGAGAAGTGCCGGCAGCGCTTGACCGCTTTGCGGGCGGCCCGGCATGACATGTTGCAGTTGCGCCGCCATTCGTCGTGGAATGCTACGGACTGGCAAAAACTGAGCTACTTTTACGAGACGGCGTTTGGCAGCGCTATCAAGGGTTTAACGTAATGAAGCTAGAAATTGCACGAGGTTTGTTTCTGTTGGGGGCGTTGGGCATAGCTGCCCTGGCCCTGGCTGCCTGGGAGCAGCCCCGGACACAAGTTCTCAGTGCGGTGCAGGGTGTCGGGCAGCAATGCCCGATGCCGCGGATCGCCAAGGTCGGTGTCGCGGCCAAGCCTGATCATGAGTTGTTGTTGTTCATGTTTGGGATGTCCCAAGGGATGAGGCCACAGAGTTGAAGAGATTGAAGCCCAAATAAAAGGCCTCGCTAGTTCGAGGCCTTTTATTTGGGCTTGGGTTTTGGGTTGGTTGGTTGGTTGATCGAGTACATATCCGTTGCTGCGGTAACGGCGGCTTATGGTTC